>NZ_MAPV01000140.1 GCF_001700505.1 Streptomyces mutomycini | reverse complement strand
TGTGAGAACGGTGTCGGCGAGCTCGTCCCCGTCCAGGGCGTCCTCGTCCCAGATCTCGCCGACACCGTTCTCACACTCGTGCGCGACGCGGACCTGGCGCCCGGCGACGAGCCCTGGCTGGGCGCGCTGGCCCTGCCCGACGAGGACGGCGAACCGGCACCCGCCGGTGAGCTGGTGCTGCCGGGCAGCCCGTTCGCCCAGGTGATGCGTGAGGGCGAACTCGCCCTGTGCGACGCGGAGCTGACCGAGCGCTGGGGCGAACAGCCCCTGACCGCCTGTGGGGTGCTGGCCACCTTCGCCCTCGTACGGGCCACCGACGTCGTCCTGGACCCGGACGAACTGGAGCCCCGCGACAGCGACTTCGCCGAGACGGACGACGCGGGGCTGCTCGACGCCGTCGACGTGTGGTGCGAGGACGTCCTGGACCAGCTCCCTGACACCCCGGTGCCGCCGGTCGCCACCGAGCTCGTCGCCGTACGCGACCTGGACCTCGTCGACGACGACGCCTGGCCGCAGGCGCTGGCCATGCTGGCCCGGCCGCCGCTGCGCGACGCGCTGACCCAGCCGGTGCGGGTGCTGCTCCCGGACGGCACGACGCAGTCGGTACGGCCCTACACCGCGTGGTGGCTGCGCGACCACCCCGTGCTCGACGGCCGCCGCCCGGCCGGCCTGCGCGCGGCGGGCGGCGACCCGCGCCTGGCGGGCCTGTACGACTCCGCCGACGCGACGGGCTTCGACGACGCGCAGGTGCTGCGCGCCCTCGGCGTACGGACCTCGGTGGCCGCGCTCCTGGACGAGCCGGGCGGGGCGGCCGAGCTGCTGGGCCGGCTCGCCGACGAGGAGCGTCCCGTCGGGCCTGTGCAACTGCACTCGCTCTACACGGCGCTCGCCGAGCTCGATCCGGAACAGGTCACGCTGCCCGACGAGTTGCGGGCCGTCGTGGACGACGAGGTGCGGGTCGCCGACGCGGCGGACGTCCTGATCGCCGACGCCCCCGACCTGCTGCCGCTGACGGGCGGACTCCCGCTCCTGCCGGTGGCCCCGGCGCGGGCGGCCGAGCTGGCCGACCTGCTCCAGGTGCGGCGGCTCGGCGAGAGCGTCGAGGCGGTGGTGACGACGGAGGGCGAGGAGCACCAGGTGCCGGACTCCGTACGCATCCTGCTCGGCGCCGGGACCCCCGACACCTACGTCGAGCACGGCGAGCTGCGCGCCGGAGGGGTCGAGCTGGACTGGCGCCGCACCCCGGACGGTGTGGTCCACGCGTCCACGGTGGAGGGCGTGGCGGCCGGTCTCGCCTGGGCCGCCGGCCAGTGGCCGCGCCGCTTCGAGGTGGCCGCGCTGCTGGAGGACCCGTCGCGCACGGAGGAGCTGGCGCGGGACCGCTGGTTCGACTGAGCGGCCCGGCGCCGGGGGCTCACAGCTCCTTGACGTACCGGTGCGCGTGGGCGAGCGAGGCGAGCGGGTGGCGGTCACGGACGACCTTGACCGCCGCCACGTCTCCTCGCGCGCCGCGTACCGCGCGGACCTCGTCCGCGTCCACCTGCGTCCGGAATCCGTCGTAGGTCCCGTAGTGGTCCCGGAACGCACGCTTCCGTCTGCGGAGGGCCCGGTCGCCGGCGAATGCCGCTGCCGCTCCCACGACTGCGACCACGGCCACTCCGGTGAGCGGGTCGATCATCGGTGTCCTCCTCCACGAGGTCATGCGCCTGTTGGAGGCGTCGGTACGAAGAGGCGGCCTGTGGAGACCCGCCGGGGTCAGCTCAGCCAGGAAGCCGCACAGCTGATGTGATCTTCACAGGAAAGTCGCCGAGTGGGCACAACCTTTCACGTGTGTGACCTGTCTTGATCTGTGGAGTCACCAGACTCACAGACCACATGGGGACCGTAGGCCGCAGCACTTGCCACGGACCCCCTTCTCCACTTGGGGAACACATGCGTATTCGTGCCACTGTCGCCGCCGTTTCCGGCGCCCTGGCTCTGTCCGCCCTCGCCGTTCCGGCGGCGCAGGCGGGCGACCGGGCTGTTCCGAGCCTGGACAAGCCCACCGCGGCCGAGGTGTTCGGCCTCGGGGCCGAGGCGCCGCGCGCGGCGGCGCGCGTCGCCGTCGAGGAGCCCGTGATCTCGAAGGTCGTCATCAACGGCGGCAAGGACATCGTCCTCGGCACGACGGCCTCGAAGACGATCAACGTCTCGGTCACCGCCTCGCACCCCGCCGGCATAGTCGACGGGTACATCGACCTGTGGCACGGCTCGGACGTCGAGACGGATGTCGACGGCTGGGTGATGCCGAACGAGGAGGTCGCGAACTGCACGAGCTCCAGCGCCACCACCGCCACCTGCAAGATGACGATCACGATCGTCCCCGGCGCGGACCTGTACATGAACGCGCTGGCCGGCACCTGGCACGTCAGCGCAGGCGTGCTCGCCGGTGACGAGACCTCGGTCGCGTACACCGACTACTACTCCACGGCCCGCATCCAGCGCCTCTCCAAGGTGACCGTCAACGCCGCGCCCGAGCCCGTCAAGAAGGGCAAGACCATCACGGTCACCGGCAAGCTCTCGCGCGCCAACTGGGAGACCGGCACCTACAAGGGCTACACCGGGCAGTCCGTCAAGCTGCAGTTCCGCAAGAAGACCAGCAGCACCTACACCACCGTCAAGACCATCAAGTCGAACAGCACCGGTGAGCTGAAGACCACCGCCACGGCGTCCGTGGACGGCTACTGGCGCTACAGCTTCGCCGGTACGTCCACCACCCCGACCGTCACGGCCGCGGGTGACTTCGTCGACGTGCAGTAGCCGAGTCGGCGTGAAGTAGCCGAGGGGGATCACCACCCTCTCGGATCTGTGGATCCCTCTCGGATCTATGTGGGAAAGCGGCGGCCGACCAGCCTCCAGGCCAGTTCCAGGACGGCCGCCGCGACCGCCGCGATCCCCACCGCGGCCCACGGCATGGTCGTCCCCACCAGCTTCAGCGCGAAGAAGTCCTGGAGCCACGGCACCGCGAGCACGACGAGGAAGCACAGGCCCATCGTCGCGACCAGGGCGATCCGCCACCACGTGTACGGGCGGGCGATGATCGCCAGCACCCACATGGAGACCAGGAACAGCGTGAGCGTCGCCGCGCTCGTCTCCGCGTCCAGGGCGCCCGTACCGGCGTAGTGGTGACGGGCCAGCAGATACGTGGCGAAGGTGGCCGCCGCCGCGATGGTCCCGGACGGGAACGCGTAGCGCATGACTCGGCGTACGAAGTGCGGCCGGGCCCGTTCCTTGTTGGGGGCGAGCGCCAGGAAGAACGCCGGGACGCCGATCGTCAGCGTGGACAGCAGCGTGAGGTGGCGGGGCAGGAACGGGTACTCCACCTGGAAGCACACCACCAGGATCGCCAGCAGGACCGAGTAGACGGTCTTCGTCAGGAACAGCGTGGCGACCCGGGTGATGTTGCCGATGACCCGGCGGCCCTCCGCCACGACCGACGGCAGCGTCGCGAAGCTGTTGTTCAGCAGCACGATCTGGGCCACCGCGCGGGTCGCCTCGGACCCCGAGCCCATCGAGACCCCGATGTCGGCGTCCTTCAGCGCGAGCACGTCGTTGACGCCGTCACCCGTCATCGCGACCGTGTGCCCGCGTGACTGGAGGGCACCGACCATGTCCCGCTTCTGCTGCGGGGTGACCCGGCCGAAGACCGCGTTCCGCTCGATCTCCGTCGCCATGTCGTCCCGGTCCTCGGGCAGCCGGCGGGCGTCCAGGGCGTGCTCGGCGCCCGGCATCCCCAGCTTCTGGGCCACCGCCCCGACCGAGACGGCGTTGTCGCCGGAGATGACCTTCGCCGCGACGTTCTGGTCGTCGAAGTAGGCCAGCGTCTCCCCGGCGTCGGGACGCAGCCGCTGCTCCAGGACGACGAGCGCGGTGGGCAGGGCGCCGGACGCGGCGTCCGGGGCGTCCAGCTCGCCGTGCACCCGGGCAAGGAGCAGGACCCGCAGCCCCTGTTCGTTGAGGTGCACCGTCTCGGTGAGGGCGGGGTCGTCGGCGGGCAGCAGCACGTCGGGGGCGCCGAGCAGCCAGACGGACGCCTCACCGTTGTCCTCGGCGAAGGCGGCGCCGCTGTACTTGCGGGCCGAGGAGAACGGCATGGCCTGCGTGACGCCCCAGCCCTCGCCGTCCGGGCAGGCGTCGATGATGGCCTGAAGACTTGCGTTGGGACGTGGGTCGGAGGCACCGAGGGCGCCCAGGACCCGGCGTACGTAGTCCTCGTCGGAGCCGTTCAGCGGGCGGACCTCGGTGACGTCCATGCCGCCCTCGGTGAGGGTGCCCGTCTTGTCCAAACAGACGATGTCGACCCGGGCCAGCCCCTCGATGGCGGGCAGCTCCTGTACGAGGCACTGCTTGCGGCCGAGCCTGATCACGCCGATCGCGAAGGCGACCGAGGTGAGCAGGACCAGGCCCTCGGGGATCATCGGGACGATGCCGCCGACGGTGCGGGCTACCGAGTCCTTGAAGTTGTTGTCCTTGACGACCAGCTGGCTGATGATCAGCCCGATCGCCGTCGGCACCATCATCCAGGTCACGTACTTGAGGATCGTGCTGATGCCGCTGCGGAGCTCGGACTGGACGAGGGTGAAGCGGGACGCCTCCTCGGCCAGCTGGGCGGCGTACGCCTCGCGGCCCACCTTGGTGGCGGTGAACGCGCCGCCGCCCGCGACGACGAAGCTGCCGGACATCACCGGGTCGCCGGGCCGCTTGACCACGGGATCGGCCTCACCGGTCAGGAGCGACTCGTCGATCTCCAGACTGTCGGCCTCGACGACCGTGCCGTCGACGACTGCCTTGTCCCCGGGGCCCAGCTCGACCAGATCACCGAGGACGATCTCGGAGACGGAGACCTCGGCGGAGGTCCCGTCGCGCCGTACGGTCGGTTTCGCCTCGCCGATCACCGCGAGGCTGTCCAGGGTCTTCTTGGCGCGCCATTCCTGGACGATGCCGATCCCGGTGTTCGCGATGATCACGAAGCCGAAGAGGCTGTCCTGGATCGGCGCGACGAACAGCATGATCACCCAGAGCACGCCGATGATCAGGTTGAACCGGGTGAGGACGTTCGCGCGGACGATCTCGGTGACGGAACGGGACGAGCGGACCGGTACGTCGTTGACCTCGCCCCGGGCGACCCGCTCGGCGACCTCGGCGGTGGTCAGTCCGCCCGGCACCGGGGAGCCCGGTACGGGGTCCTGCTGCTCACCGGAGGAGTCGAGTGCCCGCTGCGTCATGACTCCGACCGTACGGGCGGAAGGGGCGGTTCACCCGCCGGACGTCGGAAGATCCGACCGGGGGAGGAGCGGAACGGTCCCGGGGCCGTACGGGATCCAGTGCCGGCGCCGGGGGCGTCAGTGGTGCGCGGTGCCCGGCGAGGACCCCTCGGCGGCCTGCGTCGCGGCCCGCTTCAGAGCGGCGTCCCGCCCCCGGACGTACCAGATGCCGATGAGGCCCAGCCCGGCGCCGGCCAGGCAGACCCAGATCCACCAGGCGTGGCCGCGGTCGTCGAACCAGCCGTAGAAGGGGACCTGCACGAGGAAGAGGACGAACCAGAGGATCGTGCCGCCCGTGATGGTGGCGACGACGGGACCCTCCAGGGGCTCGGGTGCCTCGTGCTTCGGTGTCCACTTCTCCATGCGGTCAGTCTAGGGCCGTCCCCGGCCGGGGTGCCTCGGGCCAGTCGGCCCAAGGATCTACGCGCGGAGATAGCGATCTTTCGCTCATGTATTCATACTGAATCTGCTTGCGGGTGGCTCGATTTATTCGTGTGAACATCCAAATCTGTCTGTTTTCATCCCCTCGATGCACGACTGAAGGTCATACATGTCCTCCTCGGCCACCGCTCCGGTCGATCAGCCTCCGGCGCCGCAACAGCCCCACGGCGTCCTTGATCGTTACTTCAAGATCTCCGAGCGGGGGTCGACGGTCGCGCGCGAGGTCCGTGGCGGTTTCGCCACGTTCTTCGCGATGGCGTACATCATCGTCCTCAACCCGATCATCCTCGGCAGCGCGAAGGACATGTACGGGAACCAGCTCGACGGCGGCCAGCTCGTCACGGCCACCGTGCTGACGGCCGCGTTCTCCACGCTCCTGATGGGTGTCATCGGCAACGTGCCGATCGCGCTCGCCGCCGGTCTCGGCGTCAACACCGTCGTGGCCCTCCAGCTCGCCCCCCGGATGAGCTGGCCGGACGCGATGGGCATGGTCGTCCTCGCGGGCATCGTCGTGATGCTGCTGGTCGCGACCGGGCTGCGCGAGCGCGTGATGAACGCCGTGCCGCGCTCGCTCCGCAAGGGCATCGCGATCGGCATCGGCCTCTTCGTGCTGCTGGTCGGCCTGGTCGACTCGGGCTTCGTCTCCCGCATCCCGGACGCCGCGCACACCACGGTGCCGCTGCAGCTCGGCAACGACGGCCACCTCAACGGCTGGCCCGTCCTGGTCTTCGTCCTCGGCACGCTGCTGACCCTCGCGCTGATCGTCCGCAAGGTGCCGGGAGCGATCCTGCTCTCCATCGTCGTCATGACGGTGGTCGCACTGGTCATCGACGCGGTCGCGGACCTGCCGGCCGGTGCCTGGGGCCTGACCGTCCCGGAGTGGCCGGGCAATCCCGTCTCGTCCCCGGACTTCGGTCTGATCGGCGAGGTCAGTCTGTTCGGCGGCTTCGCCAAGGTCGGTTATCTGACCGGAGTCCTCTTCGTCTTCACCGTGCTGCTGTCCTGCTTCTTCGACGCGATGGGCACCATCCTCGGTGTCGGCGACGAGGCCAAGCTGATGGACAAGAACGGGCACTTCCCGGGCATCAACAGGGTCCTGCTCATCGACGGTGTCGCCGTCGCCGCCGGTGGTGTGAGCTCCTCCTCCGCCTCGACCTGTTTCGTGGAGTCCACGGCGGGTGTCGGCGAGGGCGCCCGTACGGGGCTCGCGAGTGTGGTGAGCGGGCTGCTCTTCACCGTCGCGCTGTTCCTGACGCCGCTGGCGACGATGGTCCCCTCGCAGGCGGCCACCCCGGCACTGATCGCGGTCGGGTTCCTGATCCTCGCGGGCAACGTGCGGGACGTCGACTGGAGCGACTACACGCTCGCCATCCCGGCCTTCATGGCCATGCTGATGATGCCGCTCACGTACTCGATCACCAACGGCATCGGTATCGGCTGCATCGCCTTCAGTGTGATGCGCCTCGCCGCGGGGCGCGGCAGGGAGGTCCCGGCGGCCATGTACGTGGTGTCCGCGGTCTTCGTCTTCTACTACGCGATGCCGGCGCTCGGCCTCACGTAGGCGCTCGCACGAGCGCGTGGCGTCTGCACCCCCGCGGGGCGGACTTCCGTCATGTGACCCGGTCGGCCGGGTCCGCGTGGCGGGAGTCCGCCCCGTAGAACTTCTCCGTCTCGTCGACGGCCGCGTGGAAGCGCTGGTCGAAGTCGTCGCGGACCAGCGTCTGGACCACGTAGTCCTGGACGGTCATGCCGCGTCTGGCGGCGTGCCGGCGGAGCCGCTCGAGCAGCTCACCGTCTATGCGCAGGCTGAGCACTGTCGATCCCATGCCAAGCAGGGTCGCGGCACACATGGCCTCTTCGCGGCTCTTTCCACCCCGTACTCACTCGTTCGGGTGATCAGATTCTCGCGCGTGTACCACCGACTGGTATTTAGCATTGCTAATGAGTTACGCTAAGGAACATGCCTGACCTGATCCACGACGGCGACAGTGCCGCCGCCGTGAGCTCCCTTCGCTCCGCCGTGATGCTGCTGGGCCGGCGCCTGAAGCACCAGCGCGTCGACGAGTCGCTGAGCCCGACCGAGATGTCGGTGCTCGGCACACTCGCCCGTTGCGGTTCCGCCACTCCCGGTGAGCTGGCCCGCAAGGAGCACGTGCAGCCGCCGTCGATGACCCGCATCGTCGCGCTGCTGGAGGCCAAGGGGCTGGTCAGACTGGAACCGCACCCCGATGACCGTCGGCAGAAGATGGTCAGCCGGACCGAGCAGGCGGAAGCCATGCTCGCCGAGAGCCGCTCCAAGCGGAACGCCTGGCTGGCCAACCTCGCCGAGGGCCTGGACGAGGACGAGTGGGAGAAGCTGCGGGCCGCGGCGCCCGTGCTGGAGAAGCTCGCCCACCTCTGACCGTGCCGGGCGCGCGGGCCGCACGAAGCGGCCCCCGCGCCCGCCGTCACGTCCTCGTCAGCACGTACGTCGTATACGCCCGAGGAGGCGAACCCTTTTGAGTACGGGATCCGGAGCAGACTCCGCCCCCGCACCGACTTCCACCCACGAGAGCAAGACCGGCGGGACCTTCTCGTCGCTGAAGATCCGTAACTACCGCCTGTTCGCCACGGGCGCCGTGATCTCCAACACCGGTACCTGGATGTCCCGCATCACGCAGGACTGGCTCGTCCTGAGCCTCACCGGGTCCGCCGCCGCCGTCGGCATCACCACGGCCCTCCAGTTCCTCCCGATGCTGCTCTTCGGCCTGTACGGCGGCGTCATCGCCGACCGGCTCCCGAAGCGGCGTCTGCTGCTCATCAGCCAGGCGGCACTCGGCCTGTGCGGTGTCGCACTCGCCGTCCTGACCCTCTCCGGCGTCGTCGAGGTCTGGCACGTCTATCTGATCGCCTTCCTTCTCGGCATGGTCACCGTCGTCGACAACCCGGCGCGCCAGTCGTTCGTCTCGGAGATGGTCGGCCCCGCGCAGCTGCGCAACGCGGTCAGCCTGAACTCGGCGAACTTCCAGTCCGCCCGGCTCATCGGCCCCGCCGTCGCGGGTGTCCTGATCACGACGGTCGGCAGCGGCTGGGCCTTCATGTTCAACGGGCTGTCGTTCATCGCCCCGCTCGTCTGCCTGCTCATGATGCGTACGAGCGAGCTCCACGCGTCCGTCACGGTGAAGCGCGCCAAGGGGCAGCTGCGCGAGGGCCTCCGCTACGTGTCGGGCAGACCCGAGCTGATCTGGCCGATCGTGCTGGTCGGCTTCGTCGGCACCTTCGGGTTCAACTTCCCGATCTTCCTGACGGCCTTCGCGGACGACATCTTCCACGGCGGCGCCGGGATGTACTCGTTCTTCAACATCCTCATGGCGGCCGGTTCGCTGGCCGGGGCCCTGCTCGCCGCCCGCCGCCGTTCCTCGCGGCTGCGGATGCTGGTGGCCGCGGGCACCCTGTTCGGTGTCCTGGAGATCGTCGCGTCGCTGTCCCCGTCCGTCTGGCTCTTCTCGCTGCTGCTCGTCCCGATCGGCATGATCGGCCTGACGACGAACATCAGCGCCAACACCAGCGTCCAGATGGCCTCGGACCCCGAGATGCGGGGCCGGGTGATGAGCCTCTACATGATGGTCTTCGCCGGGGGCACCCCGGTGGGCGCCCCGATCGTCGGCTGGATCAGCGACGCCTACGGTGCCAGGACCGGCATGGCGGCCGGCGGGGCGATCTCGATGCTGGCCGCGCTCGGCGTCGGCTTCGCCCTGACCCGCGTCGGCGGCCTGCGCCTCAAGGTCGACCTGCGCCCGGGCCGCCCGCACGTGCGGTTCGTCCCGCGCGAGCAGCTGGCGACGGCGGCCTGAGCCGTCCCGCGTGCGCCGCGAAGCGGCCCCGACCGGTCGGACGGACCGGTCGGGGCCGCTTCGC
>NZ_MAPV01000014.1 GCF_001700505.1 Streptomyces mutomycini | reverse complement strand
GCAGGGCGTCGACGCCCTGCCGTGCGGCCTCGGTAGCCTGTTCGGCGACCTGGTCGAGGGCGGGTGCGAGCCGGGCGAGGACCGCGACCGCCTCGAAGGGGTCCAGGGACAGCAGGCGGACCACCGCAGTGGCCGGGCCACTGACCGTTTCGTAGGCGACGCAGTGTGCGGCGTCGGCGGGTCCCAGGCCCGCGGAGCGTGCCGTGAGCCCGAGGACGACGGGCTGGTGGGCACCGCGCGGCCGGGCTTCGGCGAGTGCGGCCAGTTCGGCACTGGGCCAGGTGGCTCGTGCCGCCCTCATCAGCTGACGGCCGAGCTTGCGTGCGACGCTCCTGAGCGCGGGCGAGGGCGTCCGGGCGTCGGCGGCCTCGTCCAGGGCGAGCGGGTCCAGGCCGTGGGCCGCCGCGGCTGCCAGGGCGGCGGAGGTGAGCCCGGTGGTGTGGAGCCGGCCCAGGCAGAAGTCCGCCAGGTCCTGGGCGTTGCGGATGTGTCCCGCTTTGACGGCCGGCTCGGCTCCACCGGAGTGGGCGTGGCCACCGGCGGGGAACCGGCCGTCGGCGAGGACGAGCAGGGCTGCGCGTGTCGTCATGAAGTGCTGTCCTGCCCTCAGAAGAGGAAGTACCGCTGGGCCATGGGAAGTTCGGCGGCGGGGGCGGGTTCGACGGGGTCACCGTCGATGGTGACGGCGAAGCTGTCGGGGTTGACGGTGACCCGGGGCAGGGCGTCGTTCTCCCGCATGTCCGCCTTCGTGACGCCTCGGGTGCTGGTGATCGCCACGAACTCCTTGCCGAGGCCCAGGCGGCCGGGCAGCCCGGCCTCGATGGCGGCCGAGGAGACGAAGTTGAAGGAGTTGGCCGCGGGGGCCCGGCCCACTGCGCCGAACATCGGGCGGGGCATGACCGGCTGCGGGGTGGGGATCGAGGCGTTGGCGTCGCCCATCTGGGCGTAGGCGATCTGGCCGCCCTTGATCACCAGTTGCGGTTTGACGCCGAAGAAGGCCGGATCCCAGAGCACGAGGTCGGCGAGCTTGCCGGTCTCGACGGAGCCGATCTCCCGGTCCAGGCCCTGGGCCACCGCGGGGTTGATGGTGTATTTGGCGACATAGCGACGCGCTCGGTGGTTGTCGGCGGAACCGTCACCCGGCAGTGCGCCGCGCCGCCGCTTCATCACATGGGCGGTCTGCCAGGTACGTAGGATCACCTCGCCGATGCGGCCCATCGCCTGGGAGTCCGAGGAGATGATCGAAATCGCTCCGAGGTCATGGAGGATGTCCTCGGCCGCGATGGTAGAAGGCCTGATCCGGGACTCGGCGAAGGCCAGGTCCTCCGGCACTGCCGGATTGAGGTGGTGACAGACCATCAGCATGTCGAGGTGCTCCTCGATCGTGTTGACGGTGTGCGGCCGGGTCGGATTGGTGGAGCTGGGCAGGACGTACGGCTCCGAGACCACACTGATGATGTCGGGAGCGTGTCCGCCGCCGGCACCTTCGGTGTGGTAGGCATGGATGGATCGCCCGGCGATGGCGGCCAGCGTGTCGGCGACGAAGCCGGCCTCGTTGAGCGTGTCCGTGTGGATGGCGAGCTGGGCGCCGGTCTCCTCGCACACGCCCAGGCAGGCGTCGATGACGGCGGGGGTCGCGCCCCAGTCCTCATGGATCTTGAATCCGAGCGCCCCGGCGCGCAGTTGGGAGTGCATGGCCTCGCGGGACATCGTGTTGCCCTTGCCGAGCAGACCGATGTTGACCGGGTAGCCCTCCAACGCCTCGAACATCCGGGCCAGATGCCAGGGGCCCGGGGTGATCGTCGTGGCCTTGGTGCCTTCGGCCGGGCCCGTGCCCCCACCGACCAGTGTGGTGATCCCGGAGGACAGCGCCTGGTCGACGAGGGTCGGCGAGATGAAGTGGACGTGCGCGTCGATGGCGCCCGCGGTGATGAACTTGCCGTTGCCCGCGATGATCTCGGTCTCGGGTCCGATGACCAGCTCGGGGTGGACTCCGTCCATCGTGTCCGGGTTTCCGGCCTTGCCGATCCCGGTGATCCGCCCGTCGCGGATGCCGATGTCGGCCTTGACGATGCCCCAGTGGTCGATGACGACGGCGCCGGTGACGACGGTGTCGGGGGCGCCTTCGGCGCGGGTGGTCCGCGCCTGGCCCATCGATTCACGGATCACCTTGCCGCCGCCGAACACGGCTTCGTCACCGGCCCGTCCGGGGCCGCCCGAGCGGTCCTCCTCGATCTCCACGACGAGGTCGGTGTCCGCCAGTCGGATGCGGTCACCCGTGGTGGGCCCGAACAGGTCGGCGTACACGGGGCGGCTGAGCTCAGGCATCGAGGGAACCTCCGGTGTCGCCGCGCAGTCCGGGGACGATGCGCAGACCTGCGAGCGGGACGAGTTCGACGTCGACGGGGATACCTGGCTCGAAGCGCACGGCGGTTCCGGCGGCGATGTTCAGCCGCAGTCCGTGGGCGGCGCGGCGGTCGAAGTCCAGGCCGGAGTTGGCCTCGGCGAAGTGGTAGTGCGAGCCGACCTGGACGGGCCGGTCTGCGGCGTTGAGGACGGTGAGGCGGGTGACGGGGCGGCCCTCGTTGAGCGGCACCGGGCCCTGTGCGTAAAGGATCTCTCCGGGAATCATCGGCTGCTCCCCCGTCAGACGATCGGGTCGTGGACGGTGACGAGCTTGGTGCCGTCCGGGAAGGTCGCCTCGACCTGGACGTCGTGGATCATCTCCGGGATGCCGTCCATGACGTCCGCACGGGTGAGGACCTTCCTGCCGGACGCCATCAGTTCGGCCACGGTCCGGCCGTCGCGGGCACCCTCGAGAAGGTGGGAGGTGATGAGCGCGATGGCCTCGGGGTGATTCAGCCGCAGTCCGCGCGCCCTGCGCTTCTCTGCGACATCGGCGGCCACATGGATGAGCAGGCGTTCCTGTTCGTGCGGAGTCAGTTGCACGCTTCCACCCTCTTCGTCTTCCGCCCGGTACCTGCCCCGGGCGCAGCGGGACCCTATCCCGCCTTCAACACTCTGTTGAACGATGAAGAGGGTTCCGCGGCCAGGTATTGCACGTTAGGGCGGAAGTTTTTCCGGCGCGTTAACTGATCTTTTGCGGATCCATGGACATCAGCCCGCGCAACCCGTTCTCCAGGACCTCCGGCTCGGCTCCCCCGAACAGGGCCTCCTGCGCGATGAACCCCTGAGCGGTGGCGATGAGCGTGCGGGCGACATCGTCGGCCGGCACGCCGGAAGGCATGAGCCCGGCCGCACGGTATGCCTCCACCAGCTTCGCCCAGGACGCGCGCATACCCGTGTAGCCGTCACGAAGGGTCTGCGCCAGCCTGTCGTTGCGCATGGTCTCCGCCCACACCTGAACGATGAGCGCGGCGCATGTACGGCGCTCCATCCCGTACACCTGCCCCTCGAAGACCCCACGCAGCACCCGGCTCAGCAGCACGTCGGGCGTGGGCGGCGGTGTGAGTTCGGCGGCCTCCCCGAAGGCCCGGCGGATACTGCCGAAGGCATCGTCGGCGATGGCCGCGATCAGGTCCTCCTTGCCCGCGAAGTAGCGGTAGACGGCACCCGCGGACAGTCCGACCTCCTTCAGCACGTCCTGCATCGACGTGCCATGGAAACCATTGCGGGCGAAGCAGCGCGCGGCACCGGCGAGGATCTGCCGGCGGCGGGCGTCGAGGTGCTCCTGGGATACACGTGCCATGACAGCAATCTAAAACGAACGTTCATTCTTGACAAGCGAACGCGCCGGGGAGACAGTGGCCGCAATCCGTAAAACGAACGATCCTTCTCTTTGAATTGAGGCAGTCGTCATGCCTGCTGCGCCGAATCGCCGCGCGGTCGCGGTCATCCTCCTCGTCCCGCTGATCGTGACGATCAGCCTCTGGGCCTTCTCGTGGCCCGCTGCCCGGATCGGCCCGCGCGATCTGCCCGTGGGCGTCGCGGGCGCCGCACCCGCGGCCGATCAGCTGCAGGAGCAGTTCGAACAGCGCGAGGGTGCCTTCGAGGTCCACCGCTACGCCGACGCGGGCGCGGCACGCGAGGCGATCGAGGACCGGGCCGTATACGGCGCCGTCGTCGTCACCGGGGAGGGACCGCACTTGCTCACCGCCTCGGCGGCGGGCCCCGTCGTCGCTCAGCTGCTGACCGAGGTGGCCGAGGGGGCGGCGCCCGCGGGCACCGTCATGCCGGTCACCGACGTCGTCGCGGCACCCGGGACGGATCCGCGGGGCGCCGCGCTCGGCGCGAGCATCCTGCCGCTGGCTCTCGCCGGCGTCGCCGCAGGGGCGATGGTGACCATGATGAAGCTGCGGGGCACCAGAGCGGCTCTGACCCTCGCGGGCGCGGCCGGACTCGTGGGGGTCGCCGCCACGGCGGTCGCGCACAGCTGGCTGGGCGTGCTCACGGGCGACTGGTGGACGGAAGCCGGCGTCGTCGGGCTGACCGTGCTGGCCATCGCCTCGGCCGTCGGGGGGCTCGCGGCACTGCTCGGCGCGAAGGGCATCGGCGTGGGCGCACTGCTGATGGTGCTGCTCGGCAATTCCTTCTCGGGCGTCACCAGCGCACCCGAGCTGCTCCCCGAACCGGTCGGCGCGATCGGCCAGTGGCTCCCGCCGGGTGCGGGTGGTTCGCTGCTGAGGTCGGTCGCGTTCTTCGACGGGGCCACCGCGGGCGGGGCCGCGCTGACCCTGGCGGTCTGGGCCACGCTGGGCCTGGCCGCCGTGCTGATCGGCGGCCGGCGGAAGCCGGAGGCGGAGGGCGCGGACCAGTTCACCGGACAGCGTCGCGAACCCGCCCTCACCAGCTGACGGAACAGCACCCGGATGAGCCGCACCCCTGCCGGGGCAGGCGGGGGCGCGGCTCTCGCCGTTCCACAGCCGGTGGCCTCGCCACCGGTGGCGGCAGCGGCACTCGACGGCGGCAGCACCCCCGGCGCCCGGGAGGTGTCAGCGGTCGCGGTCCTCGCGACTACGGCGCTCAGAAGGGTGAACGCCCGATGCTCCGAAGCCAGTTCCCGCCGCTTTCCGCCCTGGCGCGCGCCGAAGCCGAGTTCATCGACTGCTACGTGAGGCGCTCGGCCGGCTCGGCCGCATCAACCCCGCACGCGGCGGCGACACGCATGGGGCGCTCGGGCCGCTCAGGCTCTCGCCTCCCGGGCCACCGCTCTCCGCGACGCACGCGAATCGATGCACGAGCGGGGTGAGTCACAGATCCATGCGGAGACACTGGCCGGGCCACTTCGGCTGCTGGACGGGGAGCGCCGAGCCGGGCGGGTCTCCGTACCTCCCGCGTGTTCGAGTTGCACGCCCGCACGCCCGACCTGCCTGTGGCCGAGGCTTCTCGACGCCCTGTCACGACACGCCCGGTCGGCCGAGGAGTTTCCCTCGCTCGATCGGCGTAGGAGATCCTCCGCACGAGGGACAGCCCAACTTGCGCACCAGGTACGGACACTGAGCGGAACGCATTGTTCCGCCGCTGGTCCACGGCTGGTCGGGTGCGGCCGTCGTGGACCCGGGCCGGCCGCGTCCACCCGATCGGATCAGTTGTGTCGACTCCCACGTATCGCCGCTTCGGCCAGGAAATCCGGCAGTGCATGCGTAAAGATCCCTGGGACGACAAGCCCCCGCCACCGCGGCGGGGCGGTCCGGGCGGACGCCGAGTCCTGCCGCCGTCCGGATGCCTGGTCGACAGGAGTGGATCGGCAGGAGTGGAGGACCCGAGCACAACGGGCCGACCGGAGTTCCGGACGGCCCTCGGGGTGAAGCCGCTTCGCGCGGCCGGGCAACTTCGCCAGCCCGAACCCGACAGGTCATCCTTCACAGGCGGCTGACGAAGGGTTGCGCATGACTGCGCAGGTTCATGTCCCGTCTCTGTTCGCCCGGGTCGGTACGGCCTCGGTTCTGACATTCGCCGTATGCACCACCATGCTGGCCCCGGGCCTCGTGAACGACGCCGAGGCCGCCGTCCACTCGACGAAGGCACTCAAGGTCGCGGCCTCGAAGAAAGGCGCGCCCTACAGATGGGGCGCCACGGGCCCCCACCGGTTCGACTGCTCGGGGCTCACGCTCTACTCGTTCAGGAAAGCCGGCAGGAAACTCCCCCGCACGGCTCAGCAGCAGTACAACAAGACCCGCCATATCCCCAGGTCGCAGCGGAAACGCGGCGACCTGGTCTTCTTCCACGCGGGCCGCGGTGTGTACCACGTCGGCATCTACGCCGGCAGCGGGAGGATCTGGCACTCCCCGAAGGCAGGCGCGGTGGTCCGGCTGGAGAGGATCTGGACCGGGAACGTCTGGTACGGGAGGGTCCGCTGACACACTCTCCCCTCGGGTTCAGTGCAGCAGTGGCTGCGTCACCAGTACGAGACCCAGCACCGTGAGCGCCGCGCCGCTGCCGCCCTCGATCACTCGGGCGGTACGCGGCCGGCGCAGCCATAGGCCCAGCCGGTCGACCAGCAGGGCCACTGCCGGGAACCAGACGAGCGCGAGCAGGACGACCACCGATGCCAGCAGCAGCGTCCTGGGCAGAGGTGCCTGGCCGTCGGGGACGAACTGGGGCAGCAGGCTGAGGAAGAGCACGGGCGCCTTCGGGTTGAGGGCGTTGGTCAGGAAGCCCTGCCGCAACGCCCGCCCGGGTCCCGACCGCCTCGTGCCCGCGGTCCCCTCCTCCGCGCCCGCTCCGGCGGCGGCCCGCCGCCGCATGGCGTACAGGCCACTGAGGCCGAGGTGGAGGACGTACGCCCCGCCGAGCAGCTGGACGGTTCGGAAGAGGGCGGGCATCGCCACCAGCAGGGCGGCGAGTCCGGCGACGGCCAGCGCCGTGTGCACCAGGAGCCCTCCGGCCACTCCCACCGCCGCGGCCAGCCCGGACCGCCGGGAGACGAGCGCGTTGCGTACGACCACGGTGAAGTCCGCGCCGGGCAGCGCCACCATCCCCGCCGCAACGGCGACGAATGCGAGCAGTTGTGCGTCCATGGATCCACCATGACTGCTCCAGCCCTTTAGCATGTACTTGCAATCTGCTGGGCCTGCCAAAAGGAATACTTAATGTTTGACCCGACGCGGCTGGCCGCACTGGTGGCGGTGTCCGAGGCCGGCTCGATCACCAGAGCTGCCGCGCGGCTGGGTTACACCGCGCCCGCGCTCTCGCAGCAGTTGGCCAAGCTCGAGCGGGAGGCCGGGGCGGCCCTCCTCGTCCGTCACCACCGCGGAGCACGGCTGACGGCCGCCGGTGAGCTGCTGGCCGGGCGCGCCAGACGGGTGCTGGACGAGATGGACCAGGCGCGGCATGAGTTGGCCAGGCTCACAGGACTGTCGGGCGGCCGTCTGCGGGTCGGCACGTTCGTGACGGCCGGGATCCATCTGCTGCCGCCGGTGCTCACCGCGTTCCGTCGCGCGCACCCCGACGTGGAGCTGGCCGTCACGGACTACGAGCCGCCCGCCGGAGTCGCCGCGGTGGCGGCGGGCGACGTGGACCTGGCACTCACCCACGCTTACGAACCCGCGGCCGCCGATCCTCTGCCTGCGGGGCTCGCCGCCGAACCACTGCTGGTCGA
The DNA here is from genome assembly GCF_001700505.1 of Streptomyces mutomycini. GTDB lineage: Bacteria > Actinomycetota > Actinomycetes > Streptomycetales > Streptomycetaceae > Streptomyces > Streptomyces mutomycini. Next base: position 28,019 of record NZ_MAPV01000014.1, on the reverse strand, counting down.
GGAACTGGTGCTGGTCACCGCACTCGGACAGATGCTGTCCGACGGCAGCGGGCCGTTGCCCGTGGCCGAACTGGCGGGCCGCCCGCTGATCAGCAGCGCGCCGGAGCATCCGCCGCGGCGCGGGGTGGAGCGTGCGCTGGCCGAGGCGGGGGCCACCCCCGCCGTGGTGTGCGAGTCGCCCGGTTACGCCCTGGTGTGCGCCCTGGTCAGTGCCGGTCTCGGGGTGGCGGTGGTACCGGAGATGGTCGCCGCGATGTCCCCCGCACCCGTCGCCGTCCGGCGCCTGGAACCCGCCGCCTTCCGCAGGACGATTTCCGTGGTGCACCGGGGCAACCGGAACACCGCGGCGGCGGCGACGCTGATGGCGCTGCTGCGCAGCGGCTTCGGCCGGGCCTCCGGCGCGTAGGAGCGGCGGCCACGTCGCGCCTGCGGCTCTCCCCGGCGGCGTCAGGTCTGCGTGGGAACCGGCCAGGGGAGAGCGATCGACACGGTCTTCCCCCCGTCCGGGGTGGGACTGACGCTCAGACGGCCGCCGTGCTCCTTGGCCAGAGCCCGGATGATCACCATGCCGCGGCCGTTGTCCAGCCGGACGGCTGCGGGGAGCTTCTGGGGCCAACGGGGGTGACTGTCCGTCACACCGAGGTAGAACTCCACGTCCCGGTCGAGCCGGAGGGCCACGGTGAAGGTGGGCGACTGCCCGAAGGTGTGCTGGACCGCGTTGGTCGCGAGTTCGGAGACGATCAGCCGGATGGTGTCGGCGGTGTCGCCGTCCTCGGCCAGGCCCCATTCGGTGAGCACCCCGGCCACGTATCTCCGGGCCGCGGAGACCGAAGCCGGATCGCTCGGCAGAGTGAGGGCTGTTTCCTGCTGGTCTGCCATGGCGACGCCGCCCCTTTCCCGCCAGGACCGGCCCGCGGCCGGCCTGGATCGTGCTTCGCCGCCAGACTGCCACCGATGCCGCTCTCCATGACGGCGATCCACCAGGATATGCATACATCTGTCGCCCATTACGGTGAACTGCGCCCGCTGAGTCATGTCATGCAGTCGAGGGGCGGGCGGAACTCCGACCGCTCGCCGGAACGGGCTTCAGCCCGGTCAGCCGACGGGCCGGGGCGCGGTAGCCAGGACCGTATCCACGGCCTTCTCGATCTGACTGCGTGTCAGGTCGGCCCGGGCGGTCAGCCGCAGCCTGGAGATCCCGTCCGGAACCGACGGCGGCCGGAAACACCCCACCGCGAGACCCGCCGCACGGCAGTCGGCGGCCCAGCGGACCGCCGACTCCGCCGAGGGGGCACGGACCGACACGACGGCGGCGTCCGGGGGTGCCGCCGTCAAGCCGGCCGCCGTCAGCCGGCCGTGCAGTTCGGCGGCGACGGCCACGGCCCTCGCCGCGCGTCCGGGTTCGCGGCGCAGCAGACGAAGTGCGCCGAGCGCCGCCCCGACGGCCGCCGGCGCGAGGCCGGTGTCGAAGATGAACGTACGGGCCGTGTTGACCAGATGACGGATGACCCGGGCGGGCCCGAGCACCGCTCCGCCCTGGCTGCCCAGCGACTTCGAGAGGGTGAGCGTGACGACGACCCCCTCGCCGCCCGCGAGTCCGGCGGCCGCGAGTGCGCCGCGCCCGCCCTCGCCCAGGACGCCCAGTCCGTGTGCGTCGTCCACGACGAGAGCCGCGCCCGTGTCGCGGCACACGTCGGCGAGTCCGGGCAGCGGGGCCGCGTCGCCGTCCACCGAGAAGACGGAGTCGGTCACCGCCAGCGCCCTGCCGTCGTGCGACTGGAGGGCCTTGCGGGCTGCCTCGGGATCAGCGTGCGGCACTACGGCGGTGTCGGCACGCGAGAGCCGGCAGCCGTCGACGATCGAGGCGTGGTTGCCGGCGTCGGACACGATCAGCGAGCCGGCTCCGGTGAGCGCCGTGAGAACGGCGAGGTTGGCCGCGTAGCCGGAGGAGAACACCAGGGCGGCTTCGAATCCGCAGAAGGCGGCGAGTTCGCGCTCGAGTTCGGCGTGCAGCGCGGTGGAGCCCGTGACGAGCCGCGAGCCGGTGGCGCCCGCGCCCCATGTCCGTACCGCCTCGGCCGCGGCAGCGGTGACCTCGGGGTCCCTGCTCAGACCCAGATAGTCGTTGCTCGCGAGGTCCAGCAGTTCCGTCCCGGCGGCCCGGGGGCGCAGCGTCCGGACGAGTCCGGCGTCGGCACGGCGCCGGGCCTCGTCGTCGGTCCAGTCGAACGGGTCGTAGGACATGAGCGGGTCCCTTTTGTAGGCAGCTCACAGACCCTAACCGGGTGCGCAACAGGTCAGGGTGTGGCAATGCACACAGCATCAGCAGCCTCTATTGTCCGGTTCCTCCTTGGCCGATGGCGGTGGCGTACGTCAGGATCAACGCCATGGACCTGCTGAACACGCTGGTGGAAAAGGGGCTGCGGCGCGAACTGCCGACCCGTGACGAAGCGCTCGCCGTGCTGGCGACCTCCGACGACGAACTGCTCGACGTGGTGGCCGCGGCCGGAAAGGTGCGCCGCCAGTGGTTCGGCCGGCGCGTCAAGCTCAACTATCTGGTGAACCTGAAGTCAGGGCTCTGCCCCGAGGACTGCTCGTACTGTTCGCAGCGGCTCGGTTCCAAGGCCGAGATCCTCAAGTACACCTGGCTGAAACCGGACGAGGCGAAGAAGGCCGCGTCCGCGGGGGTGGCGGGCGGCGCCAAGCGGGTGTGCCTGGTGGCCAGCGGCCGGGGGCCCACCGACCGTGACGTCGACCGGGTGTCGCAGACGATCGAGGCGATCAAGGAGCAGCACGAGGACGTCGAGGTGTGCGCCTGTCTCGGGCTGCTCTCCGAGGGCCAGGCCGACCGTCTGAGGTCTGCGGGCGCCGACGCGTACAACCACAACCTGAACACCTCCGAAGGCACGTACGGGGACATCACGACCACGCACACGTACGCCGACCGGGTGGACACCGTGCAGCAGGCCCAGGCCGCCGGGCTTTCGGCGTGCTCCGGTCTGATCGCCGGGATGGGCGAGTCCGACGCCGACCTGGTGGACGTCGTCTTCTCGCTGCGTGAGCTGGATCCCGACTCGGTGCCGGTGAACTTCCTGATTCCCATGGAGGGAACTCCGCTCGCGAAGGACTGGCACCTCACTCCGCAGCGCTGCCTGCGGATCCTGGCGATGGTCAGGTTCGTGTGCCCGGACGTCGAGGTGCGGCTCGCGGGCGGCCGCGAGGTCCATCTGCGCTCGATGCAGCCGCTCGCGCTGAATCTGGTCAACTCCATCTTCCTGGGCGACTACCTGACGAGCGAGGGCCAGTCCGGCCAGACCGACCTCGACATGATCGCGGACGCCGGCTTCGAGGTGGAGGGCGCGTCCACGGCGACGCTCCCCGGGCACCGGGCACCGGCCGGCGGCGGCTGCGGTTCGCAGGAGGGCGGCTGCGCTCCCTGCGGCGACGCGGCCGAGACCGCTCCGGAGCCCTCCGAGGTCCTGGCGGCCCGTACGGACCTGGTGTCGGTCCGCCGTCGAGGCGCCGGGACGGACCTCGCTCCCAATGCCTGATCAGCTCAGCCCCGCGGAACTCCGCGCCCTGGACCGGACCCACGTGTGGCACCCCTACGGCCCGATGCCGGGCCGGCAGGAGCCGCTGGTCGTGGAGTCCGCGTCCGGGGTGCGTCTCCGGCTCGCCGAACCCGCTCACGGCCGACGTGAGTTGGTGGACGGCATGTCGTCCTGGTGGTCGGCGGTACACGGCTACAACCATCCGGTGCTCAACGAGGCCGCCCGTGGCCAGCTGGACCGGATGAGCCATGTGATGTTCGGCGGACTCACGCACGAGCCCGCCGTCCGGCTGGCGACACGACTCGTGGAGATCACCCCGGAGCCGCTGCAGCACGTCTTCCTCGCCGATTCGGGGTCGGTCTCCGTCGAGGTCGCGGTGAAGATGTGCCTGCAGTACTGGCGTTCGGCGGGGCGGCCCGCAAAACACCGGCTGCTCACGTGGCGCGGTGGTTACCACGGGGACACCTGGCAGCCCATGTCGGTGTGCGACCCCGAGGGCGGGATGCACGAGCTGTGGTCGGGTTCCCTCCCCCGGCAGATTTTCGCCGACACCCCGCCGGACGGCTTCGACGCCGAGCCGGACGAGGCCTACGTGAGGCATCTGCGTGAGCTGGTGGCCACGCATGCCGACGAGCTGGCGGCGGTGATCGTGGAACCCGTGGTGCAGGGTGCGGGCGGGATGCGCTTCCACTCCCCCGCCTACCTACGGGTGCTCCGCGAGGCGTGCGACGCGAACGACGTGCTGCTCGTGTTCGACGAGATCGCGACCGGGTTCGGCCGTACGGGACAGTTGTTCGCTGCCGGTCACGCAGGTGTCTCACCGGATGTCATGTGTCTCGGCAAGGCGCTGACCGGCGGTTATCTGACGCTGGCGGCGACGTTGTGTACCTCGCGTGTGGCAGAGGGCATTTCGAGCGGGGCCGTGCCGGTGCTGGCACACGGGCCGACGTTCATGGGAAACCCGCTCGCGTCGGCGGTGGCCTGCGCGTCCGTGGACCTGCTGCTGGGCCAGGACTGGGAGCTGGAGGTGAAGCGGATCGGCACGGGCCTGCGTCAGGGGCTGGCCGAGGCGGCGGACGTCCCGGGCGTACGTGACGTCCGGGTGCTGGGCGCGATCGGGGTCGTGCAGCTCGATCACGAGGTGGACATGGAGGCCGCGACACACGCCGCGGTTCGTGAGGGCGTGTGGCTGCGCCCGTTCCGTGATCTCGTCTACACGATGCCGCCCTATGTGACCGGCGACGACGATGTGGCACGGATCTGCCGGGCTGTGTGCGCCGCGGCGAGGGAGGGCTGAGATGACGATTCTCGTGATCACCGGTACGGGTACCGAGATCGGCAAGACGATCGTGACCGCGGCGGTGGCGGCCGCCGCCCGGGACCTGCGGGTCGCGGTCCTCAAGCCCGCCCAGACCGGACTCGCCCCGGGGGAACCGGGCGACGCCGCCGAGGTGGTGCGGCTGGCGGGCGCCCATGTCACCGCGGTCGAACTGGCCCGTTTCCCGGAGCCGTTGGCGCCCGAGACAGCCGCACGCCGAGCGGGCCTCGCGCCCGTACGGCCTTACGAGATCGCCGAGGCCGCCCAGAAGCTGGCGACGGAGCACGACCTGGTGCTGGTCGAGGGCGCGGGCGGGCTGCTCGTCCGCTACGACGGGCAGGGGGCCACGCTCGCTGACGCCGCGCGGCTGATGGCGGCACCCGTTCTGGTGGTCGCACCAGCGGGCCTGGGAACCCTCAACGCCACCGCGCTGACGACGGAGGCGCTGCGGACGCGCGGACTCACCTGTCGCGGGGTGGTGGTCGGAAGCATGCCGGCCGAGCCCGATCTGGCCTCGTGGTGCAACATCGAGGACCTCCCGGTCGCCGCCGGAGCCCCGCTGCTCGGGGCGGTCCCGGCCGGGGCGGGGGTGTTGGCACCGGCCGACTTCCGGGCCCGGGCGGCGAGTTGGCTGTCCCCGGAACTCGGCGGGAGGCGTCCCGCCGGATGAGCGGCTGAGCGGGCCCGCACGGGGGAGAATCGAAGGAGAGCCGTAATCACGTACCCGTGCCCGTGCCCTCCGAGGAGGTCCGATCATGCGTCGTCGCAGCACACCTGTCCCCCGGGACGCGGTACACCACCCGGTATTCGCCCGGTTCTACGCCCGGCTGAGCGTGACCGCCGACCTCAAGGGAGGTGTGGCGGGCCGCCGCGAAGAGCTTCTCGCCGGTCTTTCCGGCCGTGTCATCGAGATCGGCGCGGGCAATGGCCTCAATTTCGCGCACTACCCGGGGGCCGTGTCCGAAGTGGTGGCAATCGAGCCTGAGCGCAGCCTGCGGCAGCTGGCGGCCGGTGCGGCGCTCCGCGCGGAAGTGCCGGTCGACGTGGTGCCGGGCACGGCAGAGGCGCTGCCGGTCAAGAGCGAGGCGTTCGACGCTGCGGTCGCCTCACTGGTCCTGTGCACCGTGAGGGACCTGCCCCGGGCCCTGGCGGAGATCAAGCGTGTGCTGCGGCCGGGCGGTGAGCTGCGCTTCTTCGAGCACACCCTGGCTCCGGGACGGGCGCTGGCAGCGGCACAGCGGGCGGCGGACCGCACACTCTGGCCGCTGCTCTTCGGGGGCTGTCACACGGCGCGGGACACGGTCGCGGCCATCGAGGACGCCGGCTTCGAGCTGGGGGTGTACCGCAGGTTCCGCATCCCGGACAGCGGCGTGCAGCTACCGAGCTCCCCGTGCGTGCTCGGCGTGGCCCGCAGATCCGGGGTTGTGGACCGCTCGGCGGAGGCGGGCTGAGGAACTCCGGTCACAGGCTCCACCGGCGCAGTTCGTCGGCGATGGCGCGGACGTCGGCCTTGCCCTCCTTCACCAGGCGGGCCAGATCGCGTACCTGCTCGGGTGAGGTGATGACCTTGAGCCCTGAAGCGACGAGATAGCCGTAGGCGACGGCGGAGGCGAACATCGCGTTGGAATGCTCGAGCGCGGGCACGTGGAGCAGCAGCTGCAGCATGGCGGCTGCCCGGGAGTGCGGGTCGCTGTAGACGGGGCTGCCGAAGATCTCCGCCTCGTGCCGGCTGACAGCGGCGACGAGCGCACCCCAGTCGACGACCTGTGGATCACCGGGCGTCTTGTGCTCGGCGACCATGAGCAGCCAGGAAAGGTCGATCTGCAGATTCAACGGGTGCCTTTGCGCTCCGGGCCGAACTCCTCGGCGAACACCGACTCGTACTGCTTCATGAAGTCGGCCGCGGCCTCGACGAAGGTGTGTCCCACCTCGCCCGCATCCTGTTTGACGAGCTCCTCTATGTAGCGGTTCACGCTCATCCCGCGCTGCAGGGCACGCTGCCGCGCCGCCTCGGCGGTGGCCTCGTCCACTCGGACGTTCAGCTGAGTCTTGGGCACCACATCACGCTAGCGCGAGTGCGCTAGCACCCGCAAGTGGGCCGTGCCGCCACCTGGCGGCTTCGGGGACGGTCCGAGTCTCGTGATGCCGCGGCATGCACTCGCCCTGCCCCCGAACACTCTGGTTGGGTCGGGCCATGACTGATCTTGATATCCGCTGCGCCACCCTCTCGGACATCGACTCCGTCCTGCGGTTCTGGCGGGAGGCGGCGGAAGGCACCAGCATCACCGACGATCACGACGGAGTGGCCCGGCTGATCTCACGGGATCCCGAGGCCCTCCTCCTCGCGGAGCGCGACGGCGTGCTCACCGGGACCGTCATAGCCGGTTACGACGGATGGCGATGCTCCGCGTACCGCCTCGCCGTGCACCCCGACTACCGCAGGCAGGGCATCGCCGTTGCACTGCTGGAAGCCGCGGAGCGGCGGTTTCTCGCCCTGGGCGGGCGGCGGATCGACGCCATGGTGCTCGAGTCCAACGAGCTGGCCCATCACACGTGGGGCGCGACTGGCTACCATCGCGAGGACCACTGGCGGCGCTGGGTCAAGTCCCTCTGACGCATGACCCGCACCGCCGGACACTCGCGATCATCCACAAATCGCACGCCGGACAGGGCTTTTTGCCGATCCTTTACTATGGTTCCTCGACCGTCCGACCCTTTCGAAAGGTGTGAGCGTCCGCCCATGGGCGAGCCCCCCAGTAGTCGATACCGCCGACATCGCGCGGTCCCTCCGCCCCTGCCCGATCATGGGACGGAGGTGAACCGATGACCGAAGTGCTCCTGCTCCTCGTGGCACTGCTGCTCTCCGTCGTCTGCGGTGTGTTCGTGGCGGCCGAGTTCTCTCTGACCACAGTGGAGCGTGGCGAGCTCGAACGGAGCGTCGAGCAAGGGGACCGAGGAGCGGCGGGAGCGCTCAAGGCCGTACGCAGCCTCACCTACCAGCTCTCCGGCGCTCAGCTCGGTATCACCGTCACCAACCTGATCGTTGGCATGCTCTCCGAGCCCTCCATCTCCAAACTGATCCGGGGACCGGTGGAGGCGACCGGGCTGTCGCCCGGCGTGTCCTCCTCGCTGGCGCTCGTGATCGGCACGGCGCTGTCCACCGTGGTCCTCATGGTGGTGGGTGAGCTCGTCCCGAAGAACTGGGCGATCTCCTCCCCCCTGGCGGTCGCCCGCACGGTCGCCACGCCGCAGCGCGCGTTCACGGCGGTCTTCCGGCCCTTCATCAGCCATCTCAACAACACCGCCAACCGCATGGTGCGGCGCTTCGGCCTCGAGCCCGCCGAGGAGCTGGCCTCCGCACGCAGCCCGCAGGAGCTGGTCGCCCTGGCACGCCACTCCGCCAAGGAGGGCGCGCTCGAGGCGGACACCGCGGAGCTCTTCGTGCGCACCCTCAACCTGTCCGAACTGACCGCGGAGAACGTGATGACCCCGCGCGTCCAGGTCACGGCCCTGGAGGTGCAGGCGACCGCCGAGGACGTCGCGAACGCCACCCGGGCGACCGGCCTCTCCCGGTTCCCCGTCTACCGGGGCAGCCTGGACACGGTGGTAGGCGTCGCGCACATCAAGGACGTACTGGCCATTCCTGCGGAGGAACGGCCCCGTAAGCGGGTGTCGGACATGCTCCGCGAGCCACTGCTCGTACCGGAGACCCTGACCGTGGACCGCCTGCTGGACCGCCTTTCCGGAAAGCTGGCCATGGCCGTCGTCATCGACGAGTACGGCGGCACGGCGGGAGTCGTGACGCTGGAGGACATCGTGGAGGAAGTCGTCGGCGAGGTGCGGGACGAGCACGACCCGCACGAGACCCCCGACCTCGCGGCCGCGGGCGAGGACGCCGACGGCCGCACACTGTGGTCCGCCGACGGAGCGGCCCGCACGGACCAGCTCCGCACCATCGGGCTGCGGGTACCGGACGGGCCCTACGAAACACTCGCCGGGCTGATCGCCACGGAGGTCGGCCGCATTCCGGTGGTCGGCGACTCCGTCGAGCTCACCGGCTGGCGGATCGACGTGGTGGACGCTTCGGGGCACCGCGCCGCTCGTGCGCTGCTCCATGCGCCGCTGCCCGGTGACGACGAGCCGGAGGAGGACGAACGATGATCGCCGTCCAGCTCTTCATCGGCTTGCTGACCCTGGTCGTCAACGCCTTCTTCGTCGGCGCGGAGTTCGCCCTGATCTCCGTACGCCGCAGCCAGATCGAGCCCGAGGCCGAAGCCGGGAACCGGCGGGCCCGCAGCGTGATCTGGGGCCTGGAACACGTGTCGGCGCTTCTGGCGGCGGCTCAGCTGGGCATCACGCTCTGCACGCTGGTGCTGGGTATCGTCGCCGAGCCCGCCATCGCCCACCTGCTGGAACCGGTCTTCGACGCGGTGGGGGTGCCCCACGGGCTGGTCCACCCGATCTCGTTCGTCATCGCGCTGACCGTGGCGACGTACCTGCACATGCTGCTGGGCGAGATGGTGCCGAAGAACATCGCGCTGGCCGAGCCCGCCCGCACCGCTCTGCTGCTCGGACCACCCCTGGTGACGCTGGCCAGGGCGCTGAAGCCGGTGATCTTCGCGATCAACGCCTTCGCGAACACTTTGCTCAAGCTGCTGCGGGTGGAGACCAAGGACGAGGTGTCCGCGACCTTCTCCGACGACGAGCTCGCCCGCCTCGTCAAGGACGCCGAGGATTCCGGGCTCGTCGACGACCGCTCCGCGGACCGTCTGCGCCACGCGCTGGAACTGGGCCGCCGGCCGGTCCAGGACGTACTCCTTCCGGTCGACCGGGTGCTGTACACCAGGGTCGGCACGACCCCGGAGGAGCTCGAGCGGCTCTCGCACGAGTCCGGCTTCTCGCGCTTCCCCGTGATGGACAGCGAGCAGCGCATCATCGGGTACCTCCACGTGAAGGACGCTCTGGACGCCGCGCCGCGCGATGTGCCGTTCCCGGTCAGTGCTCTGCGGCCGATCGCCCGCGTGCGTGCGGCCACGCCTCTGGACGACGTGCTGACCGCGCTCCGGCGGAGCCGGACGCATCTGGCAGCCGTGCTCGACGAGGACGGCCGGCTGGCGGGCATGATCACGATGGAGGACGTGCTGCGTGAGCTCGTGGGCAGGCCCCAGGCCCGCTGACCTCCCGCGTGGGCCGCGTGACGGCTCCGGCGTGGGCTCCGGCTCCCGGCGCCGGGTGAATGGCGTCGGGTGAATGGCGTCGGGTGACAGTGCGATGAGGGGTGCGGCCACGCGGTCGCGCCCCTCCTTCGCGCTTCCCCCGGCTCCCCGGGGGCCGGCGCTCCCGCAGACCCGACCCGGCGGATCGTACCGGCGCGGTACGATCAGCAGCGCCATGGAATTGAATGCGCCCTACACCAGTCTTGTCGCGGTCGGCGACTCGTTCACCGAGGGCATGTCGGATCTGCTGCCCGATGGTTCCTATCGCGGCTGGGCCGATGTCCTGGCCGCCCGCCTCGCGGCACGTGCGCCCGGCTTCCGGTACGCCAATCTCGCCGTGCGGGGAAAGCTCATCGGTCAGATCGTCGACGAGCAGGTCGGCATCGCCGCGGCATTGCAGCCGGACGTGATCACGCTCGTCGGCGGGCTCAACGACACCCTGCGGCCGAAGTGCGACATGGGGATGGTCCGCGGCCGGCTGGAGGAGGCGGTGGAACGTCTCGCGCCGTCGTGCAAGACCTTGGTGCTGATGCGCAGCCCCGGCCGGAACGGTCCGGTGATGGAACGCTTCCGTCCGCGCATGGAGGAACTGTTCGCACTGATCGGTGACCTGGCCGAGCGTCACGGTGCGGTGGTGGCCGACCTGTACGGCGCGCCGTCTCTGGGCGATCCGCGGATGTGGGACGTCGACAGGTTGCACCTGACGGCCGAGGGCCATCGCAGGGTCGCGGAAGCCGTGTGGCAGACGCTGGGGCTGCCTGCGGAGAGTGACTGGCGGGCTCCGATGCCGGCGTCGGCGCCCGCGCGTTGGGCGCAGCGGCGGATCGACGACGTCCGGTTCGGCCGACAGCATCTGATCCCGTGGATCGGCCGACGCCTGACCGGGCGCTCGTCCGGCGACGGCCGGGCCGGCTCACAGTTCGACGCGGAGCTGGGGAAGGCGTTCTGGATCTCTCCCGAGGACGGGGCGGCCGCACCCGGACCCGTGACGGGGTGGCGACGGCTCGACGGCTGACCGCTTCACGGCGGCCGGCTGGTGGGCTGGCGCACCTCGGAGGATGTTCACGCGGTCCTGCGGGACTCGGGGTCCCGCTCGGAAGCCGCGCCAGGACCGTGAGGGGCCATGAGGTGAGACCCTTGTGGGAAACCACAAATCAGCCCGCGGCGCGGACCTGCAGAAACCGCCAGTAGAATCGGGACACGTGACTGCTGTGTCTGCGAAGCCTCGCATCCCCAATGTCCTGGCCGGCCGCTATGCCTCTACGGAGCTGGCCGTCCTCTGGTCCCCCGAGCAGAAGGTGAAGCTGGAACGTCAGCTGTGGCTGGCGGTGCTGCGCGCTCAGAAGGACCTCGGGATCGAGGTACCCGACGCCGCTCTGGCCGACTACGAGCGGGTGATCGACCAGGTCGACCTGGCCTCGATCGCCGAGCGCGAGAAGGTCACCCGGCACGACGTGAAGGCCCGCATCGAGGAGTTCAACGCTCTCGCCGGGCATGAGCAGGTCCACAAGGGGATGACCTCCCGGGACCTCACCGAGAATGTCGAGCAGCTCCAGATCCGGCTCTCGCTCGAGCTGATGCGCGACCGCACGGTGGCGGTCCTGGCACGGCTGGGCAAGCTCGCGGCCGAGTACAGCGAGCTGGTCATGGCAGGCCGTTCGCACAACGTCGCCGCGCAGGCGACGACCCTCGGCAAGCGCTTCGCCACCGCCGCGGACGAGCTGCTCGTGGCCTACGGCCGGCTGGAAGACCTGCTGGGCCGTTATCCTCTGCGCGGCATCAAGGGGCCCGTCGGTACGGCACAGGACATGCTGGACCTGCTCGGCGGCGACGCGGGCAAGCTCGCCGATCTGGAGCAGCGCATCGCCGGGCACCTCGGCTTCGCGCACGCCTTCACCTCCGTCGGCCAGGTGTACCCCCGTTCCCTCGACTACGACGTGGTGACGGCACTGGTCCAGCTGGCCGCCGCCCCCTCGTCGGTCGCCAAGACCATCCGGCTTATGGCCGGGCATGAGCTGGTGACTGAGGGCTTCAAGCCCGGCCAGGTCGGCTCGTCGGCGATGCCGCACAAGATGAACACCCGCTCCTGTGAGCGCGTCAATGGCTTGATGGTGATCCTGCGCGGCTACGCGTCGATGACGGGCGAGCTGGCCGGCGACCAGTGGAACGAGGGCGACGTGTCCTGCTCCGTGGTCCGACGGGTCGCGCTGCCGGACGCCTTCTTCGCATTCGACGGCCTGCTGGAGACCTTCCTCACCGTCCTCGACGAGTTCGGTGCGTTCCCCGCGGTCGTGGCGCGTGAGCTGGACCGCTACCTCCCCTTCCTCGCCACGACCAAGGTGCTGATGGGCGCGGTGCGGGCCGGAGTCGGCCGCGAGGTCGCGCACGAGGCAATCAAGGAGAACGCGGTCGCCTCGGCGCTCGCCATGCGGGAGCAGGGCGCGGAGCGCAACGAACTGCTGGGCAAGCTGGCCGCCGACGAGCGGATCCCGCTCGACCGCGGGGAGCTCGATGCCCTGATGGCCGACAAGCTCTCGTTCACCGGTGCGGCGGGCGACCAGGTCGCGTCGCTGGTCTCCAGCATCGAGCAGATCGCCAAACAGCACCCACAGGCTGCCGCATACGCCCCCGGCTCCATCCTCTGACGACCGCCACCGCTGCCGGATGACACCCGAGGAGCTTCAGGCCGCCCGCGATCGCGTCGTACCCGACGTGGTCGCGGGCGGTCTGCGTGTGCTGTTCTGCGGAATCAACCCGAGCATCATGACTGCCACCACGGGACACCATTTCGCCCATCCGGGGAATCGGTTCTGGCCGGTACTGCATCTGTCGGGCTTCACGCCCAGGCAGCTGAAACCGTCCGAACAGGAACAACTTCTGGGATTCGGACTGGGGATCACCAATGTGGTGGCCAGGGCAACGGCACGGGCGGACGAACTCGGCCCGGAAGAGTTCCGTGAAGGCGGAAGGGTGCTCTCGGCCAAGGTGGAGAAGCTGCGCCCGCTGTGGCTCGCGGTGGTCGGTGTCACCGCTTATCGCACGGCCTTCGGCGATCGCCGTGCGCGGATCGGCCCTCAGGAGCGGACCGTCGGCGGCGCTCGTGTCTGGGCGCTGCCCAATCCGAGTGGGCTGAACGCGCACTGGACCGTGCGCACCATGGCGGAGGAGTACGCCCGCCTGGCGCGGACGGCCGGCTGGGACGCCGCCGGCTGAGGTCCTCGCCTCCCGGCTCGGGCAGGAAGTGCCGCAGGACCGCACGGGAACTGCCACAGAAATGCTGCGGGTCGGATACCCAGGGGCTGGACATCTCATCGCTCAGGGTGGGTCGATGGCGGTGACCAGTACCCCCAACTCGCAGCCCGGTCCGTCGTCCTCCTGGTAGAGCACAACGGCCACCCATCGGCCTTGCGTCCGCCACAACTGGAGGTACTCGCAACTCGCGACTGGTTCGGCCCAGGGCTCGGCTATCACCTCCCCCGCCGCCATCCGTTCCTGTGCGCTCCACAAGCTGATGACATCTGGCTCGCCCCAGCGCAGCGTCAGCAGGGTGAGCAGCGCATCGTGTTCGGCCAGGCACTGCACCCGGTGTTCTGTGCTATCTGCCCCGTCTCCCTCCTCGTGGCCGTCCTCGCCGATGAGGAGCTCCGTGTGGTAGCCGGGTCCGCTGACTCCCGAGCCCGACGAAACGCGTTCCGGGGGGAAGTCCTTGGTGCGCATCCCGTCAATGAGGCGGAGGTGATGTGCGGTGGTCATACCGTCAGTAAACCGCCCCGCACTGACACATGGCCCCCACCAGGCAGTCCGCTGCTCCCACAAGCTCCCGAAAGCCTCCTGCAAGGTCCCGGAAGCCGGCAAGACGACCTGCGAGCGCGCAAGTCACGCCCACTCGCCGTCGCGGCTCAGGCGTCCCGTTTCCGCAGGGTCCACCAGCCTGCGACCAGGGCGACACCCGCCCACCCTGCGGTGACGCCCAGCCCCGTCCACGGTCCGAGACCGCCCTCTTGATGCGCGTGGAGCACCAACTGCCCGGCCTGGTCGGGGAAATACTGGGCGACGCCACCCGCTACGCCCCCGACCACGAAGGAGACGATCAGTATGAAGGGGATGAGCAGGCTGAGCACTGCAAGCGCACTGCGCAGTACCGCCGTGAGGCCCGCTGCGAACAGAGCCATCAGAGCCAGGTAGACGCCACCGCCGAATGCGGCGCGCAGAGCGCCCGGTTCCTCGAGGCGGATCGCGTACTCACCCATGAAGAGCTGTCCCACCAGAAATGTGGCGAAGCTGGTGATCAGGCCTACGACCAGGGCGAGGCCACCGACCACCGCCATCTTCGCGACGTAGAAGAGGCTGCGGCTGGGTACGGCCGTGAGCGATGTCCGCAGGGCTCCGTTCAGAAACTCGGACGACAGAGCGGTCGCACCGAAGCTGATGGCCGCGATCTGACCGAAGTTCAGCGCGTAGAAGGCAGAGAAGAGGGGGTCGTTCCCCGGGTTGTCCGCCTCCGCCTGCCCGACGGTTGAAGAGGCGAATACAGTCACGAAGAGGGTGGCGGCGAAAACCGCTATGAGGGAACCTGAAACGGACCGCACCGATTTGATCTTAATCCACTCGGAGTGCAGTACCGCCGTCGTCGACATGGTCATGCTCGTCAGGCCTCCTGGTCGGCGAGGGGGAACTTGGTTGCGGCGAATTCCGTCTCGGTCGATGTGAGATCGAGGTATGCCTCTTCCAGCGTGGCCTGCTCAGCCATGAGTTCGAGAAGTGGGATGCCTTCGATCGCGGCCAGGACACCGATCTCCTCCGCAGAGGCTCCGGCGACCGCCCAGCACCCGTCGTCGCCCTGTGCCGGCTCATACCCCTTGCGGAGCAGCGCATCGCGCAGTCGCGTGGGCTCCGTAGTGCGGAGCCGCACGCCCGGCCGGCTCCGGGACTCGAGGAAATCCCGCATCGGCATGTCGACAAGGAGTCTTCCCTTGCCGAGGACGACCAGGTGGTCGGCGAACGAGGAGGTCTCGTTCATCAGGTGGCTGGAGACCAGCACCGTACGGCCCTCACCGGCCAGCTTCCGCACCAGCTCTCGGATCCAGATGATGCCCTCCGGATCCAGTCCGTTCGACGGTTCGTCCAGCATCACCACCTCCGGATCGCCGATAAGCGCCGCGGCGATACCGAGTCGCTGCCGCATCCCGAGCGAGAACGTCTTGATCCTCCGGCCCCCGACAGAACCGAGACCGGCTTCCACTAGCACCTCTTCGACCCTGCCGGCCGCTATGCCGTTGCTGGCGGCCAGCGTCAGCAAGTGGTTGCGTGCGGTTCGCGACCCATGTGCCGCCTGGGCGTCGAGCAGCGCGCCGACCCGGCGCAGCGGATTGCCCAGTGAGGTGTAGGGCCGTCCACCGATCGTGGCAGAACCGCCGGTCGCCCGGTCCAGACCTAGAACCAGGCGCATGGTGGTGGACTTGCCCGCGCCGTTGGGCCCGAGGAAGCCGGTCACCCGGCCAGGGCGCACGCTGAACGTGAGGTGGTCCACGGCGCGTTTGGTTCCGTAGTCCTTGGTGAGCTCATGGACGTCGATGCTGGTCATGACCTCAGCGTGGCCCTCGGCCCCGGTTCGCGGCCTCCCCCGCCGGGGTGGACTGTCTCCCTCTCCCGGGGGAGCCGTCCCCGGGCCGCCCTGGCACGATTGCGGCATGCGCCGCATCTTCGCAAGGCTGGCCAGGCCGGCCACGTACAGTCGATGGCTGCACCTTCTCATTCCTGTCGCAGTGGGCAGCGTGTGGCTCTTCATCTCCCCTGGCAAGCCGTGGATGTTGTTCCTCTTCGCGATACCTGTCGGGCTGCTTCCTGCGATGCGGCTTGCCGAAGGGCTCCAGGCCCAACTGCTCCTCAAGCCCGCCCAGAAGGGACCCGGCGCCCCGATCTCAGCCGGGCCTGCCACGACTTGGAGCGACCGATGCCGCACCGTTGCCTGGCTGGAGGTGCGGCTGGTCCTCGCGACAGTGACGTGCTTCGCGACGGTCTGGCTGCCGGCGACGGCGGTCGATCTCGTGCGAGGTTCGTTCGGAACGGGCCCGAGCGACAACTGGCTGGGACGGGGTGTCCAGCCCGGCTGGTGGTGCGCCCTGCTCGCTCCCGTGCCGATCCTGATCCTTCTCGGGCTGGTCGTCCTCTGCGGTGAAGTGGTTACGGCAGCGGCCCGCGGGCTGCTGGGACCATCACCGGCCGAGCGGATGACCGCGTTGGAGGAGCGCACCGAACAGTTGCTGGAGCGTAACCGGATAGCGCGCGAGCTTCATGATTCGATCGGACACGCGCTGACGGTCGCGGTGGTACAGGCAGGAGCTGCCAGGACAGCGGGAAGCCCGGAGTTCACCGCGCGGGCACTCGCCGCCATCGAGGAGACGGGGCGAAACGCACTGGACGATCTGGAGCGCGTCCTGGGGGTGTTGCGCGAGTCCGGCGTTACCGTCAGCGGGCGTCCCACCCTGACCGAGGCCGACCGCCTGCTGGAGTCGGCCCGCGCATCCGGGGTGAAGATCGACACGGAGGTGACCGGCCCGCTCGAGCTCGTGCCCGGCCCGGTGTCCCGCGAGGGCTACCGGATTCTGCAGGAGTCACTCACCAATGTGCTGCGTCACGCCGGCGCCGTTCCCGTACGGGTGAGGATCGCTGTGACGAAGGAAAGGCTGGAGCTGGAGGTGGCCAACCCCCTCGCAGGGTCGCCGCATGGCCGGGGTGGCGGCAGCGGGCTCAGGGGTATTCGGGAGCGGGCCGCCCTGTTGGGCGGCAAGGCCGGCACCGGCCCGTGCGAGGGGGAATGGAGGGTGCACGCGACCCTTCCGCTGGACCGCATACGCTGACCGGATGCCGGTAACCGTTCTTCTGGTCGACGACGAGCCCCTGGTGCGCGCGGGACTGCGCGCGGTTCTGGAAGCACAGCCCGACATCGAAGTGGTGGGTGAGGCCGCCGATGGTGCTGCGGTGATTCCTCTGGTGAGCCGCCTCAGGCCCGACGTGGTGGCCATGGACGTACGTATGCCGCTGATGGACGGCATCGAGGCGACACGGGCCGTGCTGCGAACCGTCGCCGATCCGCCGAAGATCCTTGTGGTGACCACGTTCGAGAACGACGAGTACGTGTACGAGGCACTGCGCGCGGGCGCCGACGGGTTTCTGCTCAAGCGGGCCCGGCCCGAGGAGATCGTGCACGCCGTACGCCTGGTGGCGGAAGGCGAGTCACTGCTCTTCCCTGCTGCTGTCCGGCAGCTCGCCGCCGAGTACGGCACGAGCAAGGCGCGGGCCGCGATGGACCGGGCGGCGCTCACGGACCGCGAGGCAGCGGTGCTCCGCCTGATGGCACAGGGTCTGTCCAACGCGGAGATCGCCGGCGAACTCATCGTGGGCGTGGAGACGGTGAAGACACATGTCAGCGCTGTTCTTGCCAAGTTGGGGGCCAGGGACCGCACCCAGGCGGTGATCGCCGCCTACGAGTCCGGCTTCGTGACTCCGCGCTGAGGACGTTGTCCGCGCCGTCGGCCGGCTCCGGGCATCTCTCTCCGGGGGCCGGTCGCCGAGGCCTGGGGCAGCGAGTACGATCCGGCAGACACGCGCACGACCTGGGAGGACACACGGTGGGCAAGCTGACCGGTGGGGACCCGTCCCTGTTGCGGAGGATCAATTCCGCAGTGGTACTGCACGCCCTGCGCGGGGCGGATTCGCCCACGCTCACTGACTTGACCCGGATCACAGGTCTGTCGCGTCCTACGGTCGAAGGCGTCGTGGAGGGGCTCTTCGGTGCGGGCCTCGTGGTCGAGGCGCTTCCCGACGAGAGCGAAGCCCGACGCCAGGGTCGTCCCGCCAGACGGTTCAGGTTCCGTGCCGAGGCCGGCCACCTGCTGGGCGTCGAGATCGGCCCGCACCGGGTCTCCGCACTGCTGTCCGGGCTGGACGGCCGGATCGTCGGCGCGGGCTCACGTGACGTCTCCGAGACGGCGTGTGCGGATGACAGGCTCGACCAGGTCAGAGGCATGATCGCCGACGTACTGCGTCGCACCGGCGTACAGCGGAGCAGCTTGCGCGCGGTGGGCGTGGGCAGCCCGGGCATCGTCGAGGCCGACGGCACGGTGCGGCTGGGTACGGCGCTGCCGGACTGGACCGGACTCGCGCTCGGCGAGAGGCTGCGGCGTTCGTTCAGGTGCCCGGTCCTGGTGGAGAACGACGCCAACGCCGCCGCGGTGGCGGAACACTGGAAGGGAGCGGCGACCGGGTCCGACGACATCGTCTTCGTTCTGGCGGGCCTGAGCCCTGGCGCGGGTGCACTGATCGGCGGGCGGCTGCACCGCGGCTTCGGCGGCGCGGCCGGTGAGATCGGCGCCCTGCATCTGCTGGGCCGCGATGTCACGCCGGAACACCTGCTGTCCACGACGGACACGCCGCTGGTCCCGCTGGACGAGCAGGCCGTCGCGGCCGTTTTTGCCAAGGCCAGGGAGGGCGACGCCGAGGCCCGGGCCGCGGTCGCACGGTTCATTCAGCGGCTGGTGCACGATGTCGCGGCCCTGGTGCTGGCGCTCGATCCGGAGCTCGTGGTCATCGGCGGGTGGGCCGCAGGCCTGGACGGTGTCCTCGACCCGCTCCGTGACGAGCTCGCCCGCTACTGCCTGCGGCCGCCCCGGGTCGCACTGTCGCTCCTAGGGGAGGCGGCCGTCGCCACCGGTGCGCTGCGGCTGGCGCTCGACCACGTGGAGGAGCAGCTCTTCGCCGTGGAGGGCACGATGACGGCCCGCCGCTGAGGGCGACGGGCCGTACGGAACGCAACCGAGCGCCGCACCCGGGCGGGCCCTCAACGGCACCGTGGCAGGAACGCGGTGTGGGCCCCGTTACGGAAAGCTTGCTTCCCCCGAGGCGTCACGAGGTCCCCGAGGCGTCACGAGGTCCCCGAGGCCCCAGAGGTGTCAGGAGGCCCCCAACGCTGCTCGTCAGGAGGCCTTGCGCTCCTGCTCGTCGTGGCTTATCTCCAGAGCGCCCGAATCCCCGAAGGTGAGCCGGCAGGTGTCGGCCCTGTAGGTGGCGACGGAGACAGCTGCCGTGCCGGCGTCGGCGAGGTACCGGGTCGTGACCACGAGAACGGGGGCGCCCGGGAGCCGGTCGAGCTCCTTCGCGTCGTCCGCGCGAGCCGACCCCAGTTCGACCGAGCGGTCCTGCCCGTCGAGGTCGAGGCGGTGCAGTTCCCTCAGGACACTTCGGGCCCGGACAGGTCCGGACTGCGCTTCGATGGCGGAGAGTTCGGGCACCGACGGCGTCGGGACGTACAGGAGTTCCGCCGCCACGGCCTGCCCGTGGGCGACACGGATGCGGCGCACCGCGTGCACGAGCTCTCCGGGGTCCGTGCCGAGCATGACCGCGACGGCGGCGGGAGCGGTCGTGGTGGTGCACTCGACGGGCTGCCATGCCTCGTCGGTGTCGCCTCCCGCCCAGCCGTGCTGTGCGGTGGCGACGGCCACTCCGACCCGGGGCGGCGCGACGGTCGTGCCCACGCCCCGGCGGCGCTGCAGCCTGCCTTCGAGCTCGAGCTGCTCCAGCGCCTGACGGAGCGTCGCCCTGGCGACACCGAAGCGGGCCGCGAGGTCCCGCTCGTTGGGCAGAACCTCTCCCACCGCGAAGTCCGAGTCGAGCGCCTCACTGAGCACGGTCTTCAGGTGCCAGTACTTGGGCTCCTGCACCGATTCCAGCTGCGTGGTCCCCACCCTGTCCTCCGCATCCGCCCGGTGGCTTGTTTTCCGCGACGTTCTTTATTAAAGGTTCCTGCCTTATCGCTCAGACCTTAGGACGGCGAACCACCTTGGTCAAGACCAATCCTCGCCCCGTAACGCAGCGGAACGACCCGCTGCCGCAGAGCGTTCACAGGACGTTCGTGCGGCGGCAGTGAGCCCGGGCAGCACGGAAGGCCCCGGGAGGACCTGTGTGCGCTCCCCGGGAGCCGGTTCGGGCTTCCGCCCGCACTGTCAGCCCGCGCGCACCCCGGACAGTTTGTCCGGGTTGCGGATGACGTACACGCACCGGATGACCCCGCCGCCGACATCGGTCTGGAAGACCGTGTCCACCTGGCCGCCCACGCTGAACACCAGAGCGGGCCCGCCGTTGAGCTCCAGGATTCGCACCTCCGTCGTGGCGGGCCAGTCCTGCCCCACGGCAAGCAGGAAGCGGCCGACCTTGTCCGCGGTCTCGATGATCCTCCGCGGCGCCTTCGCCTTGCCTCCGCTGTCACTGACCAGACGCACGTCGGGCGCCAGCAGTGCGAGCAACTGCTCCAGGTCCCCGCCCGAAGCTGCGGCAAGGAAGCGCTCCGTGAGGTCGCGCCGCACGACCGGATCGACCTCGTACCGCGGTTTACGCTCCTCCACATGCCGCTTGGCGCGGCCGGCGAGTTGCCTGACCGCCGCTTCCGACCGGTCGAGGGTGGCTCCGATCTCCGCGTACGGGAAACCGAAGGCCTCACGCAGGACGAATACCGCACGCTCCAGCGGGGAGAGGGATTCCAGGACGACGAGTACGGCGAGGGAGACGGAGTCGGCGAGGACCGCTCGTTCCGCGGAATCAGCGACGGCCGTGCCGAATTCGGTGGCCACGGGTTCGGGCAGCCAGGGCCCGACGTACGCCTCGCGCCGGGACCGCAGTTGGCGCAGACGGTCGATGGCCAGACGTGTGGTGATCCGCATGAGAAAAGCACGCGGCTCCCGCACATCTTCGTGCTCCGCCGACGACCAGCGCAGCCATGCCTCCTGCACCACGTCCTCGGCGTCCGCGACGCGGCCGAGCATGCGGTAGGCGACCCCGGTGAGGAAGGGCCGATGTTCTTCGAAGAGCTCGGTCACGGTGTCGGCAGTCACTTTCCCATCCCAGCCGACGCGCCCGGAGGTGTCCAGCGGGATTCGACGCCTGCCCCTTGAACTGGAAGCTGCCCGACAGTAATCATCAGTGACGAGCCGTCTCGTTCCGTCCCACCCGGGCCAGCGGGTCCGTCCTGGTGAGCAGCACGCCCACCACGGTCTCGTTCGCCGTCGGCTGTCCCGCCGGCCGTTCGCACGGCCGAAGTCGCATACGGACGAACAGGCCACGAACACGAGCCGCTGACACCCCTGCCGGCGCCACCCCACCGCAGAGCGCCCGAGCCCAGTGTCCGAGGGCTGAGCGACTGGTTGTTCACCTGCGGTTGGCGTGCCCGCCGCCGCCGGGGACTAGGTATGAGTCTGCAGTTCAGCCTGTACCGACCCGCTGTCCCGGCAGCCCTCTCGCCCCTGGAGGCGCATCGATGTCGAACCGTCCGCTCATCCCGGCCCCGGGCCGCCGCACCGTGCTGCGCGGCTCGCTCCTGGCCTCGGCCGCGGTCGCCGTGCCCGGGGTGGTCACCAGCGCGCCCGCCTTCGCCCTGTCGGGCCGGCCGAGCGCGTCCTGGGGCGTGCAGGTCGGTGATGTGACGGCGTCGTCCGCCCTGGTGTGGGTGCGTTCGGACCGTCCGGCCCGAATGGTGGTGGAGACGTCCGCGACGGAGTCGTTCCGCCGTGCGCGCACATGGCACGGCCCGCTGATCGGCGCCCGTACGGACTTCACCGGCACGACCCCGCTGCACGGGCTGCCGGCCGGGGAGCAGATCCACTACCGCGTCACGCTCGCTGACCCGCACGACCCCCGGCGTACGGGCAAGCCCGTGTACGGAACCTTCCGCACCGCTCCGGCCGGCCGCCGTGACGGGGTGCGGTTCCTCTGGTCCGGCGACATCGCGGGGCAGGGCTGGGGCATCAACCCCGACATCGGCGGCTACCGGGTGTACGACGAGATGCGCCGCCTGGACCCGGACTTCTTCCTGTGCAGCGGCGACAACATCTACGCGGACGGGGTGCTCGAGCCCAGCGTGACGCTGCCCGACGGGCGGATCTGGCGCAACGTCACGACCCTCGAGAAGTCGAAGGTCGCCGAGACCCTGGACGAGTACCGCGGGAACTTCCGGTACAACCTGCTCGACGACAACCTGCGGGCGTTCAACGCGCAGGTTCCGTCCGTCGTCCAGTGGGACGACCACGAGGTGCGCAACAACTGGTACCCGGGACAGATCCTCGACGACGTCCGCTACACCGAGAAGAACGTGGATCTGCTCGCGGCGCGGTCGATGCGGGCCTTCCGCGAGTACTTCCCGGTACCCACGCTGCAGGCGTCGCCGAACGACAGGCGCATGCACCGTGTGGTCCGGCACGGTCCTCTGCTCGATGTGTTCGTGCTGGACATGAGGTCCTTCCGCAACGCCAACTCCCCCGGCCGGCAGCCCGACGACACCACGGGCATCCTCGGTGCCGAGCAGCTCAGCTGGCTCAAGCGGGAGCTCTCGCAGTCACGGGCGGTGTGGAAGGTGATCGCCGCCGACATGCCGCTGGGGCTGGTGGTCCCGGACGGACCGACTGACTTCGAGGCGGTCGCTCAGGGCGATCCGGGCGCACCGCTGGGCCGGGAACTGCAGATCGCTGAACTGCTGCGCCACATCAAGCACCGGCGTATCACCGGCACCGTCTGGCTGACGGCGGACGTGCATTACACATCCGCCCAGCACTACGCCCCCGAGCGGGCGGCCTTCAAGGACTTCGCACCCTTCTGGGAGTTCGTCTCGGGCCCTCTGGCCGCGGGCGGCTTCCCCGCCAACGCGCTGGACGGCACGTTCGGCCCGGAGCGGGTCTTCGTCAGGGCGCCGGACCGGGCGAACGTGTCCCCGATGGAGTCCCCGCAGTTCTTCGGTGAGGTCGACATCGACGGCGGAAGCGGGGAACTGACCGTGCGCCTGCGGGCGCAGGGCGGCACCGTCATGTTCAGCAAGGTCCTGCAGCCGGGTCGCACCGGGCAGTGAACACCGGTCGGTGACACACGAAAAACGTGTGGAAGGCGACCAGATCCACACGTAACCCATCAGTCACAATGCGTTCGTGATCAGGCAACACCGTTCGGTCACAGTGAGGACATGACTGATGTGACATCCGCGAAGAGTGCCCGCCGTCCCCACCACTGGCGGCGGGACCTGATCGAGCTGGCCGCGCTCTTCACCGCCGTCGCCGTGGCCGACGCCATCGCCAACCTGATCGGGCACCAGCCCGACGGCCCCTATCTGCTGATCGCCTCGGCCGTGGCCCTGGTGGCCACGGCCGCGTTCCACACCTGGTGGGCGCGACGGCACAGCCACGCGCCACCCCCGGATACCGGCACCGGCGCCGCTGCGGAGATCACCTCCGCCGATTCCGGGGCCGACACCGACGAAACGGTGCTGTGGCGGATGCGGACGACGGTGAGGGATGCCCCCGGCACCCTCGCCGCCCTCTGCATCGCCCTCGCCCGTCACCGGATCGACATCCTCACCCTGCAGACCCATCCGCTGGCCGACGGCACCGTCGACGAGTTCCTGCTGCGTGCGCCCGCGGCGCTGCCGGCCCAGCAGCTCACCCGGGAGATCGCCGCCGCCGGCGGATCCGCCACCTGGATCGAGCGCGCGGACGCCCATGACCTGGTGGACACGCCCACCCGGGTCCTCGGCCTCGCCACCCGCACGGCACTGGACGCGGCCGAGCTCCCGCTGGCCCTGCGTCAGCTCCTGGGCCGGTGCACCATCCACTCGCTGCCCGCCCGGTCGATCACCGGCCGGCCCACCGGGGAGAGCGCGCCGGTGGAGGGCGTCCTGGAGGACACCGTGATGCGGCTGCGCGATCCCTCGGGCGGTGTCATCAGCGTCGAGCGTCCCTACCTCCCCTTCACCCCGACGGAGTTCGCCCGGGCGCGTGCCCTGGTCGAACTCGACGCACGGCTCGGCCCGCGCGTACCGCGCAGTGAGGACGTCCTCACCCTGCCCGAGGGCAACGAGATCACCGTGCGCCGTGCGGACGGCGGCGACCTGGACGCGGCCCTGGCCATGCACGGCCGCTGCTCCGAACGCACCCTCGGCCTGCGCTACCACGGTCCGGTCCGTGACGCCGACCGCTACCTGGACCACCTGCTGAGCCCTCGCTTCGGCCGGACGCTCGCCGTGCAGACG
This sequence comes from Streptomyces mutomycini, assembly GCF_001700505.1. Classification (GTDB taxonomy): domain Bacteria; phylum Actinomycetota; class Actinomycetes; order Streptomycetales; family Streptomycetaceae; genus Streptomyces; species Streptomyces mutomycini. The sequence goes on along the minus strand of NZ_MAPV01000014.1, from coordinate 3,872 downwards.
GCCTCCGGCCGGCTGGTGGCGCTCGGCCATCTGCTCTGGGACGGGGACGAGACCGAGGTCGCCCTCCTCGTCGAGGACGACTGGCAGCGCCGCGGTATCGGTACCGAGCTCCTCGGCCGGCTGGTGGCCCTGGCCGTCGAGGCCGGCTGCGAGAGCGTGTACGCGGTGACGCAGGCCCACAACACGGGCATGGTGGCCGCCATGCGGGCGCTCTCGCTGCCTCTCGACTACCAGATCGAGGAAGGCACGCTGGTCATCACAGCACGGCTGGCCGCGGCTCCTGCACAGCGGTTCGACCAGCAGACGACGGCACCGGTGACGGAACCTGTGACCCGCTCGGGGGTACCGTCGACGCCCCGGCCGCTTCCCCGGACGGAGCCGGCGGAACAGCGCTGAGCGCCTGGCACAGATCGGCCCAGATGTCCTCGACGTCCTCCAGGCCGACCGACATGCGCAGCAGCCGGTCGCCGACACCCGCGGCCCTCCGGTCTCCCTCACCCACGATGCGGTGGCTGATGGAGGCCGGATGCTGGATGAGCGTGTCCACACTGCCGAGGCTCACGGCGGGTGTGATCAGACGGACTCCCGCGATGATCCTGTGGGGGTCCCCGAACACCTCGAAGGACACCATCGCGCCGCCCACCTCCGGGTAGTGCACCCGTGCGACGCGGGGGTCGGCAGAGAGCCTGCGGGCCAGTTCCGCCGCGGCAGCCGACGCCGCCCGTACCCGGACCGGCAGCGTGGAGAGGCCGCGCAGCAGCAGGTAGCCGGCCAGCGGATGCAGCACGCCCCCGGTGGCGAACCGCACCTGCCGCAGAGTTCCGGCGAACTCCTCGTCGCAGGCGACGACGCCGCCCATCACGTCGCCGTGGCCGCCCAGGTATTTGGTGGCGCTGTGCAGCACGATCCGGGCGCCGTGTTCCAGGGGCCGCTGCAGCACGGGCGTGGCGAACGTGTTGTCGACGAGGAGCGGCACGGAGCCGCAGGAGTGTGCCACGGCCCGGATGTCGATCTCGGTGAGGGTCGGGTTGGCAGGCGTCTCGACCATCACCAGACCGGTGTCCGGGCGGATCGCCTCGGCGATGCCCGCCGGATCGGTCCAGGTCACCTCGGTCCCCAGCAGCCCGGCGCCCAGGAGGTGGTCGCTGCAGCCGTAGAGCGGCCGCACCGCGACCACATGGCGCAGCCCGAGGCCGGCGCGGGCCAGCAGGACGGCGGTGAGCGCCGCCATGCCGCTGGCGAAGGCGACCGCGCTTCCGGCGCCTTCCAGCCGGGCCAGAGCGGTTTCGAAGCGTGCCGTCGTCGGGTTGTCCAGCCGTGCGTACACGGGCGGGCCGTCGGGCCTGGCTCCCGTGGTGGCGAAGGCGTCGATGCGCGCTGCCTCGCCCATGGAGTCGTACGAGGGGTAGGTGGTGGACAGATCGATCGGTGCGGCGTGCAGACCGAGAGAGGCGAGATCGTCGCGTCCGGCGTGCACGGCTTCGGTGGCGAGCGCCCTGGACCGGAAGGGGGGCTGGGTCGTCAGCGAGGAGGCTTCGGTGTCCATGTCGTCAGCCTGAACAGAAACCGGACTGCGGCGGGTGCATGCCGTGCTACGTTCGCCGGATGCCCGAATCCGTCGCTCTCGATCCGGTTGATCTCCACATTCTGCGCATGCTGCAGAACGATGCTCGGACGACGTACCGGGAGCTCGCCGCAGAAGTCGGAGTGGCCCCGTCCACCTGCCTGGACCGGGTGGCACGGCTGCGCCGGTCCGGTGTGATCCTCGGGCACCGGCTGCAGCTCGACCCCGCGAGGCTGGGCCGCGGCCTGGAGGCGCTCCTGCTGGTCCAGGTCCGGCCGCATCGCAGGGAGCTCATCGGCCCGTTCGTCGAACGGATCCGGGCGCTGTCCGAGTCCCGGGCACTGTTCCACCTCACCGGGCCCGACGACTATCTGGTGCATGTGGCCGTCGCCGACCCGACGGATCTGCAGCGCCTCGTGCTGGACGAATTCACCTCGCGCCGCGAGGTGGCACGCGTGGAGACCCGGCTGATCTTCCAGCAGTGGGAGTGCGGCCCGCTGATGCCGCCCGCGGCAGGCAGGCGGAGCCCGGCCGAAACCACGGAGACGCGTCCGGGGCCCTCGGCGCCCTGAGGAGTCCTCCACCGGCCGAAGTCCTGTTCCCCGTGACGTGAAGGCCCTCGTCGTACGAGGATGTCCGCATGCCAGACACATCGAGCAGCGCACTGCCGCGCCAGGTCGCCGACGCCTACGTCGACGCGTACATCGAACTCGACCCGATCACCGGTACCTACCTCGGTGTAGCGGAAAGCTCCCGCAGGCTGCCCGATTTCTCGCCCGCGGGTCAGGCCGCCGTGGCCGCACTCATCCGCAGCACCCTCGTGGAACTGGACGCCGCCGAGAGGGTGCCGGGCGCGGACTCAGACGAGGAGCGGCGTTGCGCGCGGCTGCTGCGGGAACGCCTGACCGCCGAACTCGCCGTCCACGAGGCCGAGGAGGGGCTGCGGGCCGTCTCGAACATCCGCTCGCCGGCGCACGCCCTCCGTGATGTGTTCTCGGCGACACCGACGGCGACGGACGAGGACTGGGCAGCGATCGTGGACCGGCTGCGTGCGGTTCCGGCCGCTCTGGAGGGCTATCGTGCCTCGCTGGCGCTCGGTCTGGAACGCAAGCTGTACGGCGGACCGCGCCCGGCTGCGACGTTCATCGGCCAGCTGGGGACCTGGGCGGGGGAGGACGGTCCGGGGTTCTTCCAGGAGTTCGTGGCCGAGGGGCCCGGATCACTGCGCACGGAGCTGGACGAGGCAGCCGGTCTGGCGACCGGGGCCCTGGTCACGCTGCGGGACTGGATGAGGGACGTGTACGCCCCGGCGATCGAGGGCGCGCCCGACATCGTCGGCCGGGAGCGCTACGCCCGCTGGTCCCGCCGGTTCAACGGCACGGATCTGGATCTCGACGAGGCGTACGCGTACGGCTGGTCCGAATACCGCAGGCTGCTCGCCGAGATGAAGACCGAGGCGGACAAGGTCCTTCCGGGCGCGGGCCCTTGGGAGGCGCTGGCCCACCTCGATGTGCACGGCAAGCACATCGAGGGCGTGGAAGAGGTCCGCGTCTGGCTCCAGAGCCTGATGGACGAGGCCATCGAGGCGCTCGACGGCACGCATTTCGAACTCGCCGAGCGGGTGCGGAAGGTGGAGTCCCGTATCGCTCCGGCGGGGGGTGCCGCCGCGCCGTACTACACCGGCCCGTCGGAGGACTTCTCACGGCCCGGGCGCACCTGGCTCCCCACCATGGGCGAGACCCGCTTCCCCGTCTACGACCTGGTGTCCACCTGGTACCACGAGGGTGTACCCGGCCATCACCTGCAGATCGCTCAGTGGAAGCACGTCTCCGACAGCCTCTCGCGCTACCAGGCCTCGCTCGGCCAGGTCAGCGCCAACGCCGAGGGATGGGCGCTGTACGCCGAGCGGCTGATGGACGAACTGGGCTTCCTGCCCGACGCGGAGCGCCGTCTGGGCTACCTGGACGCGCAGATGATGCGGGCCTGCCGGGTGATCGTCGACATCGGCATGCACCTGGAGCTGGAGATCCCCGCGGACTCGCCGTTCCACCCGGGTGAGCGGTGGACGCCGGCTCTGGCCGAGGAGTTCTTCGGCAGCCACAGCGGCCGGCCCGCCGACTTCGTGGAGAGTGAGCTGACCCGCTATCTGTCGATGCCGGGGCAGGCGATCGGCTACAAGCTGGGCGAGCGCGCCTGGCTGCTGGGGCGGGAGAACGCCCGGAGGGCCCACGGCGACGCGTTCGACCTCAAGGCCTGGCACATGGCCGCCCTTTCCCAGGGGTCGCTGGGCCTGGACGACCTGGTGGAC
>NZ_MAPV01000139.1 GCF_001700505.1 Streptomyces mutomycini | reverse complement strand
CGGGCGCCGTGGGCACCGCTGTCACGGCCGGGCATGTGGACACCCGCCTCGGGCCCGGCGTCTTCCACGACCTGGGGGCCGTGCGCAAGGGCGCCACCGTCGAGATCGTCCGCGCCGACCGGCGTACCGCCGTGTTCACGGTCTATGCCATCGAGGTCTACGACAAGAAGGACTTCCCGGACCAGAAGGTCTACGGTCCCTCCGCCCGGCCCGAAGTGCGGCTCATCACCTGCGGGGGCGACTACGACAAGAAGTCGGGGTACCCCGACAACGTCGTGGTCTACGCCGCCATGACCGCCTCGCGCTGACCGCTCCGGACCAGCCGGTGCCCCTGCTGGCGCCTCACCCGGCCTCCCTCAGATCGATGATCCGCCTGATCTTGCCGACGGACCGCTCCAGCGTCTCCGGATCGACGATCTCCACCCCGACGCTCACGCCCACCCCGTCCTTCACCGCCCCCGCGATGGACCGGGCGGCCGCCTCGCGCTCGGCTGTCGTCGCGCCGGCCCGCGCCTCCGCCCGCACGGTCAGCGCGTCCATCCGCCCCTCGCGGGTCAGCCGCAGCTGGAAGTGCGGGGCCACCCCGGGGGTCCGCAGCACGATCTCCTCGATCTGGGTGGGGAAGAGGTTCACCCCGCGCAGGATCACCATGTCGTCACTGCGCCCGGTGACCTTCTCCATCCGCCGGAAGACCCTGGCCGTACCCGGGAGCAGACGCGTCAGATCGCGGGTGCGGTAGCGGATCACCGGCATGGCCTCCTTGGTGAGCGAGGTGAAGACCAGCTCGCCCTCCTCCCCGTCCGGCAGGACCTCGCCGGTGAACGGGTCGACGACCTCCGGGTAGAAGTGGTCCTCCCAGATGTGCAGCCCGTCCTTGGTCTCCACGCATTCCTGGGCGACACCCGGGCCCATCACCTCCGACAGCCCGTATATGTCGACCGCGTCGATGGCGAACCGTCCTTCGATCTCGTCACGCATCTGCTCGGTCCACGGCTCGGCGCCGAAGATGCCGACCTTCAGCGACGTCGTACGGGGATCGACGCCCTGACGCTCGAATTCATCCAGAAGGGTCAGCATGTACGAGGGCGTGATCATGATGATCTCGGGCCGGAAGTCCTGGATCAGCTGCACCTGGCGCGCCGTCATGCCCCCGGACGCCGGAATGACGGTGCAGCCGAGGCGTTCCGCCCCGTAGTGGGCTCCCAGCCCTCCGGTGAACAGCCCGTATCCGTAAGCCACATGGGCCTTGTGGCCGGGGCGCCCGCCCGCCGCACGGATCGACCGTGCGACCACGTCCGCCCAGGTGTCCAGGTCGCGCTCGGTGTACCCGACCACCGTGGGCCGGCCGGTCGTGCCGCTGGACGCGTGGATCCGCCGCACCTGGTCCTCGGGAACCGCGAACATCCCGAACGGGTAGTTGTCGCGCAGGTCGGCCTTGACCGTGAACGGGAACCGGGAGAGATCGGCGAGGGTGCGGCAGTCCTCGGCGCGCAGCCCCGCCTTGTCGAAGGCCGCGCGGTAGAAGCCGACGTTCTCGTACGCGTGCCGCAAGGTGGCCCGGAGCCGTTCCAGCTGCAGGGTCTCGAGCTCGCCGCGGCCGAGGCGCTCGCCGGTGTCAAGCAGCTCGGTCATACGGATCACCCCTCGCCGATCGGCGACCGACCATTCGGTCGCCTCCTGGGAGCAGTAATTCAGGACGCAAGGGGTTCTGGCAAGGGGTGGAGGCGCACCTGTGGACAACTGCTGCTCAGACGCCTTCCACGGCTGAGCCACCAGCCTGGTCGTCGCCTCAGGAAGGCCGGAGGAACCGGCCCTCGCGTGCGTTCGGCCTGCCGAGGGCGCCATCGACACCGCGACCGTCCCCGGAACACCTGGGCCCGCACGTCAGGCCGGGCAACCGGTAGCCCTGCTCCTGACAGCTGTACTCGTCACCTGATCCGCTGAGGGCGTACGCGATCGCAGCGCGCCGCCCGGCCTGTTTGTATGGCAGCCATGCCGACCTTCACCACGTACGACGGAACCGGACTCGCCTACCATCTGGCCGGCGAGGGCGAACCGCTTATCTGCCTGCCCGGCGGTCCCATGCGGGCCGCCCGCTACTTCGGCGACCTCGGCGGTCTGTCCCGGGTGCGGCAGCTGGTGCTGCTTGATCTCCGGGGAACCGGCGACTCCGCCGTCCCGCAGGATCCGTCGACGTACCGGATCGACCGGCTCGTCGAGGACGTAGAGGCGCTCCGCGCGCACCTCGGCCTCGAACGGGCAGATGTGCTGGGGCACTCCGCGGCCGGGGAACTCGCGGCGCTCTACGCGGCGAGGTACCCCCAGCGCCTGCGCTCCCTCACCCTCGTCACACCGGGCACCGGCACGCTGGGCCTGCCCGCCACCGACCAGGACCGGCGCGAAGCCGCCGAGCTGCGCGCCCATGAACCCTGGTACGCCGAGGCGCGGGCGGCCCTGGACGAGATCCGGGCCGGACGCGCCACGCCCGAGGCCTGGGCAGGTGTCCGGCCGTTCATGTACGGGCGCTGGGACGCAGCGGCCCAGGCTCACGCCGCGGAATCCCCCGCACAGCGGAACGCTGTGGCCGGGTCCCTCTACTACCCGGAGGACGGCCCCGACGCCGACGCCACCGTCGCCGCACTGCGGAAGCTGCAGGTGCCCGTGCTCGTCCTCGCGGGGGAGTACGACGGCGGCCCCACCCCCGACCGTGCGGCGGAACTCGCCGCGCTCTTCCCGCACGCGGAGTTCGTCGTCCAGCGGGACGCCGGCCACTTTCCGTGGATGGACGGCCCCGGTGCCTTCGTACGCGCCGTCACCGCCTTCCTCGACCCCGGCGTCAGCAGTGTGCAGGCGGGAGGGATCCGGCTCGCGTACCGCACCTGGGGCGACCCCTCGGCCCCGCCCGTCGTCCTCGCCCACGGGCGGTGCGGGAGCAGCCTGGACTGGACAGGTATCGCCGAGGAGCTCGCGGCACGCCACCGGGTGTACGCCATCGACTTCCGGGGCCACGGCCTGAGCGACTGGCCGGGCCGCTACTCCTTCGAGCTCTTCCGGGACGACCTGCACGCCTTCCTCGAGGCCCGGAACCTGCCCGGCGCCACGGTCATCGGACACTCCATGGGCGGAGCGGCTGCCCTGCTGCTCGCAGGGAGACATCCGGCGCTGATCGGCTCACTGGTCATCGAGGACTCCCCGGCCCTGCTCCCGCTCGACCCGCCCCGCCCGCCGGCGGAACGGCCGCCGGGCGAACTCGGCTACGACTGGCAGGTGGTCCCGTCCATCGACGCCCAGCTGAACGCCCCGGACCCCGCCGGACGGGAGAGCCTGGGCGAGATCACCGCCCCGGCCCTCGTCGTCGGAGGGTCGCGCAGTCATGTGGACCAGGGGCAACTGGCCTCGTTGGCACGGGGGATACCCCGAGGGAAGTTCGTCTCCGTCGACGCCGGCCACCTCGTGCACGCCGACAACCCGCAGGCGTTCCTGGCCGCCCTCAGGTCGTTCGGCGTCGGCTGACGGGCCTTGTGCCCGCCGGCCGCACCGCCGCGTCAGCCGCGGTGGAGCAGCGTCATCATGACCTCGTACAGCGTCGCCTCCGGGTCCGCCGCCGCGGCCTCGGAGCGCCAGGCCACGAAACCGTCGGGACGCACCAGGACGGCGCCCTCCGCGGACGTCCCGTGGGAGGCCGCCCAGTCGGCCCCGTCCTCGGGCTCCAGGTCCGCGCCCGGGACGGAACCGATCCCGAACGCCTCCAGAGGGACCGACAGACGCTTCGCCACCTGCCGGGCAGCCGCCCGCCAGTCCGGATACCGGGCATCGCACAGCAGCACGAACGACTTCTCGTAGAGATCCAGGGTTGACACGCGATGGCCGTCCCGGCCGAGCCACATGTGCGGTGCCCGCGTGCCGGGTTCGCCCGTCAGGCCCATGCCCTCGGGCACCACCGGAAGCGCCGGATCGACGCCCAGGACGGCGCCCCGTACATACCGGTAACCGAGGGCGACCGTGAGCATGCCGCCCTTGCGGCCGCCGCCGGCGGGGCCGGGCGAGCCGGCGTAGCCCGGATGGCTGTGCTCTCCGGAACGGGCCGACGCACGCGCACTCGTCGCCCTGGCCACCGGCAGCCGCTCCGCCTCGTACGTCCCGAGAAGCCCCGGCCCCGCAGCCTCGCCGATCACGGCGGCCAGCTTCCACGCCAGGTTGTGCGCGTCCTGGATGCCGGTGTTGGAGCCGAAGGCCCCGGTGGGGGACATCTCGTGAGCCGAGTCACCGGCAAGGAAGACCCGGCCGGAACCGTACCGTTCGGCGACCCGCTCGGCGGCGTGCCACGGGGCCTTGCCCGTGATCTCGACGTCCAGGTCCGGTGATCCGACCGCCCTGCGGATGTGCTCCGCGCACCGCTCGTCGGTGAAGTCCTCCAGCGTCTCGCCCCGGTCGGGCTGCCACGGCGCGTGGAACACCCACTGCTCCTCGTTGTCCACGGGCAGCAGGGCCCCGTCCGCCTCGGGGTTCGTCAGATAGCAGACGATGAAGCGCCGGTCACCCACCACGGAGGCGAGCCGCCGGGAGCGGAACGTGATACTCACGTTGTGGAACAGGTCGCCCGGACCCGTCCGGCCGATGCCCAGCTGCTCCCGGACGGGACTGCGGGGCCCGTCGGCCGCGACGAGGTAGTCGGCGCGCACCGAGGTGTGCTCCCCGGTCTCCCGGTCCTTCACCACGGCGGTGACCCCGCCCTCGTCCTGCTCGAACGTGAGCAGCTCGGTGGAGAACCGCAGCTCGCTGCCCTGCGCCCGCGCATGGGAGACGAGCACGGGTTCCAGGTCGTTCTGGCTGCACAGGCACCAGCCGCTCGGGCTGAACCGGGCGAGCCCGCCGCCCGGGTCGATCTCCTTGAACAGCCACTCCTGGTCGTCGCCGGTCAGCGACCCGGCCTGGAGGATGCCGTGATTGTCCGCCAGCACGGATGCGGCTTCCCTGATCAGCTGTTCCGCGCCCGCGGTCCTGAACACCTCCATCGTGCGGACGTTGTTGCCGCGTCCCCGCGGGTGGGTCGAGGTGCTGCTGTGCTTCTCCACGAGCAGGTGGCGGACCCCGAGCCGGCTCAGGAAGAGGGAAGCGGAGAGGCCCACCAGGGAGCCGCCCACGATGAGGACCGGTACGCGGAGATCGACGTTCTCGTTCATCAGTTGCTCCAGCTCGGACGCGTGACGGATGCAGTGTCCATGCCCTCGTAGGCGGGCTTCGGCCGGGCTTGTGCCGACGCCTCACCTGAACGGTTCATAAATCTCGCGCCGCCCGTTCCGGCGTTCCACGATCAGTCGCGGGAGCGATGCTCGCGCCGAGGGGGCGGACGTCACGCGCCGGCAGGCAGGGAACTGCGCCGCTTCCACCGAAACCGACGGATGACGAGGGGCCACAGGACGTGGCCGCCACACTGTCTCGAAGGAGAGCGCAAGATGGCAAACGTCTCGGAACGGATATCTCAGTCCGCCTTCGACGGTTCGAGGCTCCGGGTCATATTGATGATGGACCTGTACGACGGCGCCCAGAACGAGTTCCTCGAGGCGTACGAGCACATGCGCAACCAGGTGGCCTCGATCCCCGGACACATCAGCGACCAGCTGTGCCAGTCCATCGAGAACCCTTCGCAGTGGCTCATCACCAGCGAGTGGGAGAGCGCGCCGCCGTTCCTCGCCTGGGTGAACAGCGAGGAGCACGTGGCGACGGTGCAGCCGCTGCACAGCTGCGTACGCGACACCCGCTCCCTCCGCTTCAGCGTCCTCCGGGAGACCGGCGTCGCCTTCGAGAACACCTCGGGGAAGGCCAAGGGCGGCCTCCAGTCCGCCCCGCGCCTCGGCGACGGCGTCGTGCGTCACGCACTCACCTTCACCGTGAAGCCCGGCACGGAGGAGATGGTCGCGAAGATCCTCGCCGACTACGACTCACCGCAGCCCCGCGTCGACGAGAACACCCGGCTGCGTCGCACCTCGCTCTTCATGCACGGAAACCGTGTCGTGCGAGCGGTCGAGGTCGAGGGCGACCTCATGGCAGCGCTGCGCCACGTCTCCCGTCAGCCCGAGGTCCGGGCCGTCGAGGAGGCCATCAACCCCTACCTGGAGCAGCACCGCGACCTCAGTGACCCCGACTCCGCCCGGATGTTCTTCACCCGGGCCGCGCTTCCGACCGTCCACCACGTGACGGCCGGCCGCCACGCCCCCGAGGACGTCCAGCGGCACTCGCTGTTCTACCAGGCCAAGGAAGGCTGCGGAATGGCACTGGCCCGGCTGCTCGCCGGCCAGGACGAGGAAGCGGCGAACGACGCGTCGAGCCCCATCGAGAGCAGCACCATCTTCCAGCGCGACGACATCGTGGTGCGGCTCCTCGAGGTGCACGGCCCGCTCGGCGCACAGCCCACGCAGGCACTCGGCATCGGCGGCCACCGCAAGGCGGCCATGCTCGGCCGGCTGCTCGACGGCGGCGCCAACGGCATGCCGACGACCGACCAGGAGGCCGCGCGCTTCCTCGCGCAGGCCGAGATGAACCTGATCACCGACCGTCGGGCCACCGAGTCCTGACGCGCCACCGGCAACCGGGCCCCCACCCCGCACCGCCGACACACCGCACGAAGTGCCTGGAGGAGACCAGCCATGACCACCCACCGGCCTCGCATCGTGGACCTCAGCGAGACTCAGCCCAACCGCAGGCGCGGAGGCGACCTGCGCGCCCTGCTCACACCCACGGCGGTGGGCGCCACCAGCGGCTTCATGGGGCTGGCCATCGTCGACCCCGGTGACCGCATCGGCGAGCACTACCACCCGTACTCCGAGGAGTTCGTGTACGTCGTGGACGGGCTCCTCGAAGTGGACCTCGACGGCGAGACGCTCGCCATGCGGCCCGACCAGGGCCTGCTCATCCCGCCGCACGTCCGTCACCGCTTCCGCAACGTGGGCGACGTGGAAGCGCGCATGGTCTTCCACCTCGGTCCGCTCGCCCCGCGCCCGGAACTCGGGCACGTGGACACCGAGGTCACGGAAACCGCGGACCCCAGTGACGGCTACGCTCCGCCAGAACGAACGGGGGCAGCCTCATGACCCGGCGGCGCGTGGCCGTCACAGGGGTCGGCGTCGTCGCCCCCGGTGGCATCGGAGCCCCCGCCTTCTGGGACCTGCTCGCCAACGGCCGTACGGCGACACGAGGCATCACGCTGTTCGACCCGTCCGAGTTCCGCTCGCGCATCGCCGCAGAGTGCGACTTCGACCCCGTCGCCCACGGCCTGGACGCCGAACAGATCGCCCGTTCGGACCGGTACATCCAGTTCGCCCTGGTGGCGGCCAGGGAGGCGCTGGGCGACGCCGGACTCGACCTCGAGAAGGAGGACCCCTGGCGCATCGGGGTGTCCCTCGGAACCGCGGTCGGCGGCACCACCCGTCTGGAGCACGACTACGTCGCCGTCAGCGGCAGCGGGGCGCGCTGGGACGTCGACCCCCGGCCCGCGGGCGCCCACCTCGAGCGGGCGTTCGCTCCCAGCACCCTCGCCTCCGCGGTCGCGGAGGAGGTCGGCGCCCACGGGCCCGTGCAGACGGTCTCGACGGGCTGCACCTCCGGCCTCGACGCGATCGGGTACGCCTTCCACTCCGTCGAGGAGGGCCGGGTCGACATCTGTGTCGCCGGCGCCTCCGACACGCCGATCACCCCCATCACGGTGGCGTGCTTCGACGCGATCAAGGCGACCTCGGCGAACAACGACGACCCGGAGCACGCCTCCAGGCCGTTCGACGCCCGCAGGGACGGTTTCGTCATGGGCGAGGGCGGCGCCGTCCTCATCCTCGAGGACCTGGAGCACGCCCGGGCCCGCGGCGCGACCGTCTACTGCGAGATATCGGGCTACGCCACATTCGGCAACGCGTACCACATGACCGGGCTCACCACGGAAGGGCTGGAGATGGCCGAGGCCATCAACACCGCCCTCGCGCACGCCCGCCTCGACGGCTCGCAGGTCGACTACGTCAACGCGCACGGCTCGGGCACCAAACAGAACGACCGGCACGAGACGGCAGCGGTGAAGCGGGCGCTCGGCGCGCACGCGTACGAAGTGCCGATGAGTTCGATCAAGTCGATGGTCGGTCACTCCCTCGGCGCCATCGGAGCGATCGAGATCGCCGCCTGCGTCCTGGCCCTCAAACACCAGACGGTGCCGCCGACGGCCAACTACGAGACCGCGGACCCCGAATGCGATCTCGACTACGTACCCCGCACCGCGCGGCCGCTCAAGCTGCGCAGCGTGCTCTCGGTCGGCAGTGGCTTCGGCGGATTCCAGTCCGCCGTCGCCATGACCCGATCAGGCGGGAGGACTCCATGAACAACCCGGCAACCCCGGCACGCCGCAGTTCCGTCATCACGGGGATCGGTGTCGTCGCCCCCAACGGGACCGGCGCCGGCGCCTTCTGGAAGCAGACCCAGGAAGGCGTCAGCGTCCTCGACCTGGTATCCCGCGAGGGCTGCGAGAACCTCCCGCTACGGGTCGCGGGGGAGGTCAGGGACTTCGACCCGGTGGCGTTCATCGAGGAGCGCTACCTCGTCCAGACCGACCGCTTCACGCACTACGCGATGGCGGCGGCCGACCTCGCCCTGGACGACGCCCGGCTCGGGCGCGCCGACTACGAGGGTGCGCCGTTCAAGGTGGGCGTGGTCACCGCCGCCGGATCCGGCGGCGGTGAGTTCGGCCAGCGCGAGCTGCAGCGGCTCTGGGGGCAGGGCTCCCGCTTCGTCGGTCCCTACCAGTCCATCGCCTGGTTCTACGCGGCCAGCACCGGCCAGATCTCGATCCGGGGCGGCTTCAAGGGGCCGTGCGCCGTTGTCGCCAGCGACGAGGCCGGCGGCCTGGACGCGCTCATGCACGCGGCGCGCTCCATCCGCGGCGGCACCGACGCCGTCGTCGTCGGCGCGGCCGAAGCGCCTCTCGCGCCGTACTCCGTCGTCTGCCAGCTCGGTTACGACGAACTCAGTCTGAGCGACGAACCCACGCGCGCCTACCGGCCGTTCACCGCGGACGCCTGCGGGTTCGTGCCGGCCGAGGGCGGCGCCATGCTGGTGGTGGAGGAGGAGACGGCGGCCCGCGACCGAGGCGCCAGGATCCGGGCCGAACTGGCCGGACACGCCGCCACCTTCACCGGAGCCGCACGGTGGGAGGAATCCCGTGCGGGGCTGGCCAAGGCGATCGAGGGCGCTCTGCGCGAAGCCGGCTGCGCGCCCGAGGAGGTCGACGTGGTCTTCGCGGACGCACTGGGTGTGCCCTCGGCGGACCGTGCCGAGGCACTGGCGATCGCCGACGCCCTCGGCCCGCACGGACGGCGCGTACCCGTCACGGCGCCCAAGACCGGCATCGGGCGGGCCTACTGCGGAGCGCCCGTGCTGGACACGTCCGCCGCCGTACTCGCCATGGAACACGGCCTCATCCCCCCGACGCCCAACGTCTTCGACGTGTGCCACGACCTCGACGTGGTCACCGATCGCGCGCGTCCCGCAGAACTGCGCACGGCGCTCGTGCTGAGCCGCGGGCTGATGGGCTCGAACTCGGCTCTGGTGCTGCGGCACCGCACCGACACCCCGCTGTGAGAAGGAGTACTCCCACATGACCGCTCAGCTGACGTACGAAGAGCTGGCCACGCTGATGAAGAACGGCGCCGGCCTCACCGTGGACCCGTCGGAGATGTCGAGCCGTCCCGGCTCGGCCTTCGACGAGTACGGCCTGGACTCGCTCGGCCTCCTCGGCATCGTCGCCGCGCTCGAGAACCGGTACGGCCACCCGCTGCCCGTCGACGCCGACCGGTGCAAGACGCCCGGCGAGTTCCTCGACCTCGTGAACAACACCCTCGTGACAGGAGCCTGAAGTGTCCGGACACACCGAGAACGAGATCACCATCGCCGCACCCCTGGACCTCGTGTGGGACATGACGAACGATCTCGAGAACTGGCCGCAGCTGTTCAGCGAGTACGCGGCCGTCGAGGTGATGAAGCGGGAGGGCCAGAAGACGACCTTCCGCCTCACCATGAAGCCCGACGACAACGGCAAGGTCTGGAGCTGGGTCTCGGAGCGCACCACGGACCGTCAGGGCCGCAACGTGCGCGCCCGGCGGGTCGAGCCCGGCCCCTTCCAGCACATGGACATCCGGTGGGAGTACTCGGAGGTCCCCGGCGGCACGCGGATGCACTGGCGCCAGGACTTCGCGATGCGCCCCGACGCACCGGTCGACGACGCGTGGATGACGGACAACATCAACCGCAACTCGCGCGTCCAGCTGGAGCTCATCCGCGACAAGATCGAGCAGCGCGACCGGGAACGCCGCTCCGCCTCGGTCCCCGCCAACTGATGCCCCGAAAGGCAGCCAGATGCACCACGCACTGATCGTCGCCCGGATGGCACCCGAATCCGCGCCCGACATCGCGAAGCTGTTCGCGGCCTCGGACGACACCGACCTGCCGCACCTCGTCGGCGTGAACAGGCGCACCCTGTTCCAGTTCGGCGACGTGTACCTGCACCTGATCGAGTCCGACCGGCCCCCGGGCCCGGAGATCGCCAAGGTGATGGAGCACCCGGAGTTCAAGGCCATCAGCGACCGGCTCACCGCGTTCGTCAGCCCTTACGACCCGCAGACCTGGCGCGGTCCGAAGGACGCGATGGCGCAGCAGTTCTACCGGTGGCAGAGCGACGGCGCCGCCTGACACACGGACGAGCGCCCCGGGTCCGGCACCTGAGTGCCGGACCCGGGGCGATCTCTGTGCGGGCCGTACTACGGCACGACACACTCGAAGGCGTGCAGGTACGCGTTGACGGGGTGGATCTCACCCACCCGCAGGCCGGCGTCGGACATCCGCCCGACCAGGCTCTCCCTGGTGTGCTTGGCGCCCCCGACGTTGAGCAGGAGCAGCAGGTCCATGGCGGTGGTGAACCTCATCGACGGGGTGTCGTCCACGAGATTCTCGATGATCACCACACGCGCGCCCGGGCGGGCCGCGGCGACCACGTTGGCGAGGGTCCTGCGGGTGCTCTCGTCGTCCCATTCGAGGATGTTCTTGATGATGTACAGATCCACCTCGAACGGGATGTCCTCGCGGCAGTCCCCGGGCACGATCCGGACCCGGTCGGCGAACCGGCCGCCCTCCCGCAGCCGCGCGTCCGCGCGTGCCACGACGCCCGGCAGGTCCAGGAGGGTTCCGCGCACCGAGGGGTGCTTCTCCAGCAGACTCGCGAGAACGTGCCCCTGGCCGCCGCCGATGTCGGCTACCGAGGACACCCCGGTGAGATCCAGCAGATCGGCCACATCCTGCGCGGACTGCACGCTGGAGGTGGTCATCGCCCGGTTGAACACCTGGGCGGAGTCACCCGCGTCCTGGTGGAGGTAGTCGAAGAAGCCCTTGCCGAACGTCTCCGGGAAGACGCTCGTGCCGGAGCGCACCGCGTCGTCGAGACGCGGCCAGACCTCCCAGGTCCAGGGCTCCGTGCACCACAGGGAGATGTACTTCAGGCTGTTCGGGTCGTCCTCACGCAGCAGCCGGGACATGTCCGAGTGCACGAACTTCCCCTCGGCCGTCTCGCTGAAGATCCCGTAGCAGCACAGTGCGCGCAGCAGCCGTTGCAGAGGCACCGGCTCGGCGTCCACGACCAGCGCGAGCTCCGCTGCCGATGCCGGTGTCCCGCCCAGCGCGTCGGCGACGCCCAGCCTGGCCGCCGCGCGTACGGCCGCGGCACACGCCGCCCCGAACGCGAGCTCCCGGAGCCGCATGGACGGAGGCGGGTTCTGGTCGGCGGAAACCTGAGGCGTGGTGGCAGGGGGTGTGACGGGTGTCGTGTCGGGGGTGGGGCTCACGGTGGTCATACCGTCTCGATTCTCCTCGTGCGACTGGCGCGGCGCTGAGCCGTCATCGGGCACACATCCCGGCCGGGACGGAAGTCCCGCACGTGTTGCTGACGAACGTGTTGCCGGTGCCAGAGGTGTCGCGGTTGGCGAGGTCTGCCGGCTTGTTTCCGCGCACGAGGTTGTCGCTGATGGTGTTGTCGGTGTTCAGCGCGCCCACGAAGCTCTTGAACAGCAGGATTCCGCCGGAGAGCGGCGTGGAGCCCACGTTGCCCCGGATGATGTTGGAATGTACGTTCGTGGCCTCGCTGCCGGTGAGGACGATGCCGGATCCCTGGATCGCGGACAGGCGCGGTGTCGCCGGGCAGAACTTGTTGTTCCGGACGATCCGGTTGCCGCTGATCGTCATCGCCCCGGCCGCGGGCTTCGACTCGTCACCCACGACGAACACGCCGCTGCAGTTGCCCGTCAGGGTGTTGCCGTCGATCACGAGGTTCCTGACCCGCCGGGCGGTGACGCCGATGCGGTTCCCGCGCACGGAGTTGTCCACGACCAGGGTCCCGCCGGTGTCGGTCGCTCCGCCCTCCTCGCTGACCGAGTTGGCGACGAAGATGCCCGCGTCGCCGTTGCCGGTAGCGGTGTTGTGCCGGAAGTCGCCGCGGGTGGACCGCTCCTGGGCGATGCCCCAGGTGCCGTTCTTCAGGGCGGACACCCCGCGGACGGAGAGCCCGTCGGTCCAGGACGCCCAGATACCGCTCTTGTCGAAGCCGGAGACGGTCAGCGAGCGGACGCGGACATCGTCGACCGTGCGGCCCTTCGTCCCGATGACGCAGAGGCCGTTCCCGCCCGTGGCGCAGGCGTTGGCGGCCCTGGCGCCCTTCGCGGCCGCCGGTGTGATCACCGTCCGCTCGCCCGTTCCGCGCAGGGTCAGGCCGGGCTTGGTGATCAGGACGCTCTCACGGTACGTGCCGGGCAGCACGACGACGGTGTCGCCGGGTCGCGCGGCGTCGACCGCGCGCTGGATCGATTCGCCCGGGTGCACCACAAGATCACGGTGTCCGGACGCGGCGGAGGGAACCGCCGCGAGGCCCAGGGTGGTGGCCGTGGCGAGAGTGATGCCCGCCAGGCTTTTCATGTGTTTTCTTCTCATGAGCCGAAGCTAGGGGCGATCAACCGCCGGTGCCACGCACGGTGAGCGTATGGATACATGGCGTGCCTGAATGGCTTACTGATGCCTGTGCCCCGCCGCGTCCGCCCTCCGCGTGGCCGTAGCGTGGCCGCATGACGGGTGAGCGCGATCTTCGAACACTGCTGCACGGCATGCGGCCGGAGCTGAAGCCTGGCCGCTACGTCTATACGACCCTGCCCGGCGGTGAGGTCCCCGCCGGCGTCACTCCAGTGGTCACCGTCTCCGAGCAGGAAGGACTGACCCTCGTCGTCCCCGAGGCGCAAGCCGTGGCGTCAGGGCTCGGCTACCACTTCGTAGCCGGCTGGATCACACTCCGTGTGCACTCGGCACTGGACGCCGTCGGACTGACCGCGGCGGTCGCCCTGGCCCTCACCGACGCGGGGATCAGCTGCAACGTCGTCGCCGGATTCCACCACGACCACCTGTTCGTGCCGCACGAGCGCGCGGCCGGCGCGGTCCGGGTGCTCGAAGCGCTTGCCGCGGAGTCCGGGTAGCCGTGCCCGGCTCCGCGACGTGAGCCGGGACACGTACCATGGCCTTCATGTCCTTCCTCCGCCGCCGTAGCGCCGCCACACCCGCGGGCCCGGACTTCGACGTCCTGGCCATGGACCCGGGGGACTGGCCCGGCAACCTCGGCGCCGGTCTGCTGCCCGCCCCCGACGGGAGCTGTCAGGGCGTCTTCCTGCGCTACGACCTGTTCGGCGGCCGCGGCCCCGCGATGATCATCGGCAATCTGCCGGAGGGATCACCGGCCCGCGAGACGGAGGAGGGCCAGGTCCCCTTCGAGGTCGCGCAGCTCCTCCTCGCGCTCGAGAACGACGAACCCGTCGAAGTGACCGGCACCGAGGACGTGCCCGTCATGCAGGGCGACAGCCTGCTGATCGTGCGCCGGATCAAGCTCTCCGAGAGCCGGATCTCCTGCGTCCAGTTCGACCGGAGCGACGGCGTGCTCGTCACCATCGCCAGCTGGGACCGGCCGATCACGGACGACCTGTACGCCCTGCTGAAGCCACTTCCCGCGGAGCTGTTCCAACAGGGCTGAAACGTCCCTGCGCCGTCAACAGCCGCGTCACTCGTGCTGCCGACGTCCCGAACCCCGTGGGGCCGCTGATGTGCCACGGGGTCCCGCTGCCCCGCCGCAGATCCTCCTCGCGGTAGCGCCGGCAGCCCCGGTGCCAGATCAGGATGCCCGCCATCCAGTGCTGGAGCTCCACGACGTAACCCGCCAGGACCTCCCTGGCCTCGGCGTCCAGACCGAAGTCGTCGTACAGCACCGGGAGCTCCCGCTCGGCGACGTGCTGGAACTGGCGCATCCGCGCATTCATCAGGTCGTCCACGATCGCGACTCCCGTCGGATAGTCGACCCCGAAGAAGTTCTGCACGACCAGGACGCCGTTGTGCACCTCACCCTCGTACTCGATCTCCTTCTGGTACGAGAACACGTCGTTCAGCAGGCACGCGTAGTCCGCGGCCGCGTTCTCCAGGGAACGCATCGGGCCGCTGCGGTAGACCGCCTCCGGAACCTTCCTGCCGTGACCCAGTCGGCACAGGCTCATCGTGAGATCCGAACCGAACGTCGCCCGCCGCATCTCCATGTAGTCCACCGGATCGGGAATCCGGTTCTGCGCCTGGTTAGCCAGCTCCCACAGCCAGCTCGCCGTCATCGATTCGACCGCTTCCCGGAACGTACGGCGCGCGGCCCCGTCCATCGGCCCGGCCGTGCGCTGCCAGAGGTCACCGAGCCCCCGCTCCAGCGCGTTGACCGGCTCGGGCACCGGCGAACCGTCCAGTGGCATGAACAGAGACAGCCGCTCGTTGGCCAGCCGGGCCCCGGCCAGATCACGCGTCCGGCCGTGGACCACCGGGAACCAGTCGTCGCCGTAGGTCCCCCAGGTCAGCCAGCCCGAGGACAGATCGAGCTCGTCGGGAGTCGCGTCGGGGTGCAACCCGGCCGCGCACAGTGGCAGATCGGTCGCGACGAGCCGATCCTCGTCCCAGATGTGCGAGCCCGGCACGCCCGGCTGCGCCTGCAGCAGTCCCATCCGGTGCGACCACTCCACGATCCGCACGCGCGCGCCGTCCAGGTGCGGGCTCAGCGTCGTGCTGAACGGCATGTCGAAGTCCGGCAGCAGGGAAGGGCCGACACGCTGATGGGGAACGTGGGTGTGGCTGCGCCGTCGCAGGGACTCGGAACGCGGGGTGAGGCGGAGCGAGGCCGCGGCCATACCGAGACCGGGCACGCTCTCGCCCGCACCGCCGCCGTTCATGTAGCGGCTGGAGCGCATGTGCCACTCATGGCCACCGGACTGCCAGTCCTGAAGCCCCTTCACGTACCCGAGGACGGCCGCCGTCTCGTCCGCGCTCAGCCCTTTCTCCGCGCACAGCGGCCCGAGTTCGGTGAGCGCGGTGTTCTCGAACTGCTGCAGGCGTGATGTCAGCAGATCATTGACCGTCTCGGCCGCCTCCTGGGTCGAGCAGCCCAGGAACCTCTCGAGAACCAGCACGCCGTTGCTGTTCTCGCCCTCGTCCTCCACCTCACGCTGGTAGGAGAACAGGTCGTTGCGCAGATGCACACCATCGGAGAACGCGTCGCTCAGCACCCGCAACGCGCGCGCGCCGGCAACCGAGGCGGGCACCTCGGCGCCGACGGCGTACTCCACCAGCCCTGCCGACCACGGAGCTCCACCCACCTTGCGGCGCATCTCGATGTACTCGACGGGGTTGGCGATGCGGCCCTCGTCGATGTTCGCGAGTTCCCACAGGGATTCGTTGAGGAGGTTCTCCGTCGCCTCGGCGAACCTCGCCCGCCAGGCGTCCGACATGCCCGGCACGGTCCTGGCCCAGAGGTCGGCGAGCCCCGCCTCCACGGGATTGGCGGGTTCCGGCGTGGAAGCGCCGCGCTTCATCGGCATGAAGGCGGGAAGCCGGTCCAGATAGCGTTTGCCGCCCTCGCGGTCCCGCGTGCGCTTGAACAGCTCCAGGAAGTGGTCGTCGAAGAAGAAGACCCACACATACCAGTCGGTGACGAGGGACAGCGCCTCGGCGGAGCAGTCGGGATGGGTGTACGCACAGAGCAGTGCGTAGTCGTGGGACTCCAGGTCCTTCTCCTCCCAGACGCCCGACCCCTCCAGCATTCCCATTCCGCGTGCCCACTCCCGGGTATGGCTCCGGGCCGCATCCAGATGCGCGTTGAGACGCGCGGGGTACGGCACGTAGAAGTCCGGCAGGGTGAAGGGCTGTGCCATGTGTGCGGCCTTTCCGAGAACTCCGCGCGGTACACGCGGACCGGTCCTGTCGCGCCAGCACTACCCTTCGGCCATCCGGGGCACGCACAGCCCGAAATAGTCGTACAAGCTCAGGCGTGGCTGCACGCTGCACTCTTGACTCCTCAACACCCTGCGCCACAGAGTGTGCGCCGACGAACGAACGCGGGCGCCTCCGGGAGCCCGCTCCGCCACCGCCCGGCCCCAGAAGGGTTGTCATGACGCCGAAGCAGAGGTTCAGACTCGCGCTCGCACTCACCACGGCGGGGGCGCTGAGCGTGGCGCTCCTCTCCCCGGCAGCGGCCGGCGCGGACACCGTACGACCGGAGTGCCCGCGCAACCTGACCTGCGACTGGATCCCCGCGGCCTACCAGCAGACCGGCGACCCTGCGGACAAAGAGACCTACGGCAACTACGACACGGCGAACCGGCCCGACAGCAACGCTGTGAAGTTCATCGTCCTGCACGACACCGAGGTCGACTACGCCACCACCCTGAAGATCTTCCAGAACCCGGCCAACCAGAGCTCCGCCCACTACGTGGTGCGTTCGTCCGACGGCCACGTCACGCAGATGGTGAAGAACAAGGACGTCGCCTGGCAGGCGGGCAACTGGTACCTCAACACCCACTCCATCGGCATCGAGCAGGAGGGCGTCGCAGCCGAGGGCGCCAAGTGGTACACCCCCGAGATGTACCGCTCGACCGCACGACTGGTGCGTCACCTGGCGGCGAAATACGACATCCCGCTCGACCGGCAGCACATCCTCGGCCACGACGGCGTCCCGCCCACCAGTGCGGCCGGCACGAAGAACATGCACTGGGACCCGGGACCTTACTGGGACTGGAACCGCTTCATGGCGCTGCTCGGCAGGCCCACGGTGCCGAGCGCACCCAGGAGCAGCGAACTGGTCACCGTCAGCGCGGACTTCACGAAGAACCAGCAGGAGTTCCGCGACTGCGAGAAGGGCGTCGACCTGCCCCGGCAGGGCAGCAGCGCGGTCCCGCTGCGCACAGGGCCGTCCGCGGACTCGCCGCTGTTCTCCGACCCGGGACTGCACCCGGACGGCTCGCCGGGAACGAACTGCGCCGCTGACTGGGGCAGCAAGATCAGTGCCACCCAACAGGCCGTCGTCGCCGGCAGGGCGCCCGGCTGGACGGCGATCTGGTGGTACGGGGAGAAGGCGTGGTTCCGCACCCCCTCGGGGACCCGGGTCATCAGCCCCACGTCCGGTCGGGTCGTGCGGCCCAAGGCGGGTAAGGCGGAGGTGCCGGTCTACGGCGTCGCCTACCCGGAGAAGGCCGAGTACCCCACGGACTTCGTCAAACCGACCGTGGGAAGTCCCCTCGTCTACACCATCAAGGCGGGGCAGGCGTTTCCCGGTGGCGGCGAGGCACCCACCGGTTACTACTACGCACCGACGATCGACGCCTCGAAGCCGTACGACCACACGTACTTCCGCGGGACTCAGAAGTACGTGACAGTTCAGATCGGCCACAGGATCGGCTTCGTGAAGGCCTCCGACGTCGACATCGTGCGAGCCGGCTCATGACGAGCGGCTGACACCGCGCACAGCGCGCTGCGGGACCCATGTGTCGGCACCGGTCCCGCAGCGCACCTACCCCGTTCGTCAGGCAGTCCGCTCCGGCCGGGTCAGCGTGTGCCCACCGCCGCGCGCACGGCCCGCCGGGCCATCGCGCAGTCGTCGTGCAGCCGGCGCAGCAACAGCCGCTGCTCCTCGCCGGAGGACAGTGCGCCCTGCCGGGCCTGGCCGCCCCCCACCGGTGCGCCCTCGCGCATGGCACGCTGGACGGCCGTCTCGTACGTACGGATCTCCCGGGTCAGCACGATCATGAGGTTGACCAGGAAGGCGTCGCGGGCAGCGGGGCCTGCGGCCTGCGCCAGCTGGCTGATCTGACGTCGCGCGGCCGGTGCGTCACCGAGCACGGCCCAGAGCGTTGCCAGGTCGTAGCCCGGCAGATACCAGCCCGCGTGCTCCCAGTCGACCAGCACCGGCCCGGTGGGCGGCAGCAGGATGTTCGAGAGCAGGGCGTCGCCATGGCAGAACTGCCCCATGCCCTGACGGCCGCCCGCAAGGGAAAGACCGTGCAGCAGCATCTGCAGGTCCCCCAGATCACGATCGGTGAAAAGGCCCAACTCGTGATAGCGGGCGATGCGTGAGGCGTAGTCCAGCGGTGCGTCGAACAGGCCGGCCGGCGGCCGCCAGGCATTGACCCGGCTGACCGCTCCGAGAACGGCTCTCATGTCCGCCCGGGGCGGCGCCTCCGCCGGGTGCCTCGTCAGCGCCGCGACGCGGCCGGGCATCCGCTCGATCACCAGGGTGCAGTTCTCCGGGTCGGCCGCGATGAGCCGCGGTGCCCGGACCGGTGGGCGGTGCCTGACGAAGGCCCGGTATGCCGCTATTTCGTGCCGGAACCGCTCCGTCCACGCGGGGGAGTGATCGAGTAAACACTTGGCCACCGCGGTCGCGCGGCCCGTAGTGCCCACGATGAGCACCGAGCGTCCGCTGCGGCGCAGCACCTGCACCGGGTTGAACTCGGGACAGATGCGGTGCACCGATGCGATGGCCATCCGCAGCTGCGCGCCCTGGGCGCCGGACAAGTCCAGTCGTCCACTGAGAGGTTGGGAGCCCGGCCTCGCCGCCCGCCGGGTCCGACCCGTGGCGGACGCCGGTGACGCGGCGCGGGGGTCGAGGTACGGCCCGCCGCCGGTCCCCACGGGACGAAGCGGCCGGGGCGGCGCGGACACGGAGGACGATGCTGTGTACATGAGCGAGACAGATCCCTTCGTGCGCCGACAAGTTGCGTGCGCCGCCCCGCCCGGCGGCCGTTCGGCACCCTGGGGAGCACCTAGGGCTGCCGGGCGGGGTGGCGCTTTCCTACCTGACACCGACCCGCGGGTGGCACAACATCTGGCGCCCCCTGGCGAACCCTGGCGAATATTCGCCCGGCATCAGCCGGGGGGCTAGGGTCAAGTCAGCCGAGAACCTGGGGGCTTGACGTGACCGGAGAACCCAACACCCGTCTATCGGACCTGTTCGGCCTGGCCGGCTGGTCCAAGGGCGAACTCGCGAGAATGGTGAACAGGCAGGCGGCGGCCATGGGCCACCTCCAACTGGCCACCGACACCTCACGGGTCCGGCGCTGGATCGACATGGGGGAGTGCCCCCGCGACCCGGTGCCCGAAGTGCTGGCAGCTCTGTTCACCGAGCGGCTCGGCCGTGTCGTGACCATCGAGGACCTCGGGTTCGGCCGGCGCGGGCGTGTGGGGAAGCGGCGAAAAGCCGGGACGGAAGACAATCCCGACGGTTTGCCGTGGGCGCCCGAACGGACGGCAGCGGTCCTCACCGAATTCACCGGAATGGACCTCATGCTCAACCGACGCGGCTTGGTGGGCGCGGGCGCCGCGCTCACCGCCGGCTCAGCTCTCACCGGCGCCATGCACGACTGGCTGCACTCAGAGCCACATCCGGCCCGGGGCTCCCGCCTCAACGGCCCCCTGTACGCCGACAACGCCGGCTTCGACCTGTACGAGGCGGCCCCCGTCGGCTCCGAGGAGATCGAGGCCCTCGAGCGTTCGGTCGAGGTGTTCCGGGCCTGGGACGCCTCCAGAGGCGGCGGGCTCCAGCGCAAGGCCGTCGTGGGCCAGCTCAACGAAGTGGGCGGCATGCTCGCCTACCACCACCCCGATCACCTGCAGCGCCGCCTCTGGGGCGTCGCCGCCAACCTCGCGGTGCTCGCCGGGTGGATGTCCCACGACGTCGGCCTCGAGCCCACCGCCCAGAAGTACTTCGTGATCGCTGCCCACGCGGCGCGCGAGGGAGGTGACCGTCCACGCGCGGGAGAGGCACTCTCCCGCGCCGCACGCCAGATGGTCCACCTGGGCCGGCCGGACGACGCCCTGGACCTGATGAAGCTGGCCAAGTCCGGTTCCGGGGAGGAGACACTGCCGCGCACCCGGGCGATGCTGCACACCATCGAGGCCTGGGCGCAGGCGGCGATGGGGCGCGGGCAGGCCATGCGGCGCACGCTCGGCGAGGCCGAGGAGCTCTTCGTCTCGGACAAGGGAGATGTACCGCCGCCGAGCTGGATGCAGATGTTCGACGAGGCGGACATGCACGGGATGCAGGCCCTGGCCTTCCGCACGCTGGCCGAGCACGATCCGGTTGCGGCCTCCACCGCTCAGCGCCACGCCAAGCGGGCACTCGATCTGCGTATAAACGGCCGTCAGCGGTCCAAGATTTTCGACTACATCTCACTCGCCTCGGCGTGCTTCATCGCCGATGACCCGGAGCAGGCGGACCGCTACGCACGGCTCGCTCTGGTGTCGATGGGGGAGACCTCTTCGCACCGGACGTGGGACCGGCTGCGCGAGATGTACCGGCTCACCGGGCAGTTCGCGGGCTACGCCAAGATCGAGGATCTGCGCGAGGAGATCGAGAGCGCCCTGCCGCCACGCACCTCAAGCAAGAAGGTCAAGGGCTCCCGGATCTGACCCGGGAACACAGCCGCCGACCGCAGGACGACATACCGTCACGCGGGCGAAAGGTCCGCGGCGTGAGCGGCCGTCCACGGGCACGGATCCGTACATCACCACGCAGTAGTCCCCAGCGTCTACGGGGGCTCACCACGAAGCGGCCTCACTCCTCGACGCAGGCCACCAACACACAGGCACCATCATCGAGCCGTTCGTCAGATTCGAGCTCCTCGAGCACGGTGCGTACACAGTCCTGCGCCGTGCGGGCCCGGGCGAACCGCGAGGCCAGTCCCAAAAGCAGGTCCGGGCCGGCGTCCCGGCGGCTCTGCCGTGTCAGTCCGTCGGTGTGCAGTACCAGCACGTCGCCCGGCAGCAGGGCCACCTGGTCCTGCTCGTAGGTGACTCCGGAGGCCGCCCCGAGCAACACCCCGTCCGGTGTGGGCAGGGGGTGCCCCACTCCGTTGCGGAACAGCAGCGGCGCAGGATGCCCGGCCTGCGCCCAGACGAGCGTGCCGGCCTCCGGATCGAAGCGGCAGCACACGGCACTGCCCAGGGCGGGCTGCGCCGAGCACTCGATCAGCTGGTTCAGGTGGCCCAGGACCGCCCCCGGGTCCACGCCTGCCACGGCCATGCCGCGCAGCGCGCCGATCAGCGTCGCCATGGCCGAAGTGGCGGGAATGCCGTGGCCGGTGAGGTCCCCGACCGTGAGGAGGGTCTTTCCGTCCGGGAGCGGCAGTGCGTCGTACCACTCGCCACCGATCAGGTCGCTCGACCCCGGCGGCAGACAATGGGCGGCGACGTCCAGGCCGCTCGTGCCCCTGCCCGGTTCCTGCAGTGAGTCACGCCAGGTGGGAAGGACGGCCGCCCGGAGTTCCGCCGCCATCCGGTGCTCGGTCCGGGCCGTCTGCTCCTGGCGTCGCAACGTCTCCCGTGTTCTCCCCATCATGTGCTGACTGCGCCGCAGCCTGCTGACATCGCGCAGGACCGCCCACATGGAGGCCGTGCAGCCGTCCCCGTCGAGTACGGGCTCGCCCATCATGTGCAGGGTGCGCATCCCGCCGTCGGGCAGCAGGATCCGGAATTCGCCGTCTATCGGCCTGCCGTCCACCAGGCAGTCGGTCACCATCGAGGTCAGGAGCGGCTGGTCCTCCGCGATGAGCACGGAAGGCAGCTCGTCCAGGGACAGCGCTCCCGCCCCCGGGGGCCTGCCGAAGATCTGATACAGCTCGTCGGACCAGCTGACCTCGTCGGTCAGCAGGTTCCACTCGGCGCTTCCCACCCTGCTGAGAAGCGAGTCCGTCGGCGGCCCGGCGGGCGTCGTCGTGGTGGCCTCCTCCGTCGGCTCCTCGGCCATGGGGTGGGGAATGCCGTCCCTCAGCTGCCCCAGATGCTCGCCGAGGTCATCGAGCTGGTGGACGGCGAGCTCACAGAGTGCCCGCTGCCAGCGCAGCTGAGGATTGTCGTCGTCGATCACGGAAGTGTCGCGCCGCACGGCATCAACGTCGCCGCGAAGCAGCCGGGTCCGGTTGATCAGGGCGTCGACGGCATCCCGCTCGGGCGGCTGTGGGGCGGGGCGGTCCGCAGACAGATGGGACGGCATCTGGTACTCCGATACAGGGGGTACGGCCGGTTCGTGGGGGTGGACCGCATACGACTGTTGCACAGGCCGGAGCACCCTGTAAGGGGTTTGGCAACACTCGATGCGTTCTTGCTTCCGGCATATGCCATCGGCCGGGTGGATCGCAGTCCTACCGAACACCCTTGCCCTTCTTGGGGTGTTGGCGCAAGTCACCCGGTCTGAGCGACTCGGCATACGCCCGCCTGCGCCGACCAGGGATCAGCGCACACGCGGAGTCCCCGAGAAGTCGTGCGGCCATGGAGGGCGCCGCCGATCGTGTCGTGGGCCCCTGGTGCTCCGTGGCGGGAATGGTGACGGGCCGGCGTGCGTTGTGGGGACCAGAGATGAAAACGACACCCGTTGCCATTTCGTCAACGGGTCGGAATCCCTGTCTGGAGGCCCCATGGTGCGCAGTGAGACCAGGTCCGTCGTCCTGCTTCGGTCCACAGCCGGAACCGGCCACACCTACGTGACGCGCAAGAACCGGCGCAACCATCCCGACCGGCTGGAACTGCGGAAGTTCGACCCGGCCGCGGGGCGGCACGTCGTGTTCCGCGAGGCACGCTGACGATCGCCCGGGTCCCTTCCGTCGCGGAGCGCCGGTCATGGTGTGGATCACATGGTAGGGGCGAGTTGACGGGAATGACGGCTGGTGGTTTATCGTTCACCTATACGTGGGAGTGAGCGGCCGGAGCCTGCGAGGCAGCCAAGGCAGTGATCCGCTTCCGCGAACGAGCCGCCCCGGCTGGATTCCCCCGATCCGGCCGGGGCTCCCCCCTTTTCCGGCGCGCGTCTCCTGCGCGAGACGCAAGCGGCCTGTGACCGGACGGCCCGCGCTCACATGGTCCGCGTGAGATCCGCTGCGTAGTGCTCGATGGCGGGCCGGTACCGGCGAACTCGAGGACTGTCGCTCGTAGTCGCCACCAGCCGCAGCAGGAGCTGCATGGCCTCGTGATGCTCACCCGTGTTGAACAGGGCCATGGACAGGAAGGTGCGCAGCGCTCCGTCGTCCGGGAATTCCGACACGCCGCGCCGGAGCGTCTCGACCGCCTGTCCGAACCGGCCCAGGACACGGTACGTGCTGCCCAGTCCCAGCAGTGCTCCTCGGCGGTCCTCATCCGTGAGGCCGTCGCCTTGCAGACACCGTTCGTAGTACGGCACGGCTTCCGCCTCCAGGCCGAGCACGTCGTGGACCCATGCGGTCTGGTAGGCGACGTCGGCGGCCTCGGGGAAGGCCGCGGTGAGGGAGAGCAGGCTTTCCCTGGCCTGTTCGGGATGGCCCTGCTCCCGCAGCCGGACGGCCTCCGCCAGTAGCTCTTCCTTCTGCAGTGCGCTCATGCCCACATGGTCGCACCCGGTCAGGGGTGTGGCCGCGAGGGTTGGGGGCATCAGTTCCGCCATGACAGCAGAGGCGAATGCCGGTTCACGACGTAAGAGCATGGGACGGCTACTGCTGCGCGCAGCAGTGCTGGTCGCGGCCTTCCTTGCGCTCGTTGCGTTTTCCGTGGTCCTGGCGAAGGTGACGCTCACCCCGTCGCCTGCGTCGGAGGACATCGTTACGTCCAATTTGAAACCGGGGCGGTCTCTGCGACAGTACGCCGAGGACTACACGTTCCTCGCCGCCTGCAAGCAGGCGGGCGGAAATATTCTGCTCGGTACACCGTTCGGTGTACTGCTTCCGCTTCTGGTTCCGCGCCGGCTCCGCATGATCAGGATGACCTTGCTGACCGTGCTGGTCATGGCGGTCGTCGAGCTGACTCAGGGCGCGCTCGTGGCGGGGCGGGCCTTCGACATCGACGACGTCATCCTCAACACGTCCGGTGCGCTGCTGGGATACGCGCTGGTGGGACGGCGGATCAGCCACCGCTACCACGTTCTTGCGGACGGTCCGGCGGCAGCGGACCCGGCGAAGCCGGGTGCGGAACCGAAGTCAGGGAGCAAGGCGAAGCCTGCCACCCCGGCGAAGGCGGGAGCCAAGGCCAGGTCCGGCACCAAGTCGAAGCCCACCGCGACGACGAAGTCGGGCACCAAGCCGAAGCCCTCTGCCACGGCGAAGACCGCGGTCAAGGCGAAGCCCGGCAGCGGGTCCAAGGCCGAGCCGGGGCGCCGGAGCGCGTCCGCGCCGGAGACTCGCGGACGCGCTCTGTTCGACAAGTTGCGCACCCGTCGGCAGGGCCCGGGCGACGGGACGCCCGGAGCCCGCCGACGTGGAGCCTAGAGCGCCGGGTAGGCGTTCTTCATGAGCTCCTGGAACTGGGCGGAGAACCACTTCCCGGAGACCGGGGCGTCGCCCAGCGCCCCGGACATGTTGTTGTTGTTGCGGGCGTTACCGGTGTACGTGGGGTCGCACATCCGGTCGAATCCCTTGCCCTCGTCGTTCGGGATCTCCTTGCTGGAGCCGTCCGACTCCCCCGGGGGCTTCATCCACACGTACGCGTCGATCCCCGCTTCCGGAGCCGCCTGCGGCCGCTCGCCCAGGCCGGCTCCGGACTGGTTGCACCAGTTGCCCAGGTGGATGCGCCGGTCGTAACGCCCGCCGTCCACATAGGTGTCGACGCTCGTGGAGGCACCCGGGCCGCTCGGCCTGTTCGCACCGCCCCAGCCGTTGCGCGAGGTGTCGATGAGCATGCCGATGCCGGAGTTGAAGCCGACCGAGACCAGCTCGTTGCGGAACGCCTGGGCGAACGACAGCTCGTCCGTGTACCGGTTCCAGTCGACCCACTTGGACTGCCGCACGGAGGTTCCGTTCACGGCGTCGTCGATGGCGAAGTTCTCCTCCTTCAGCGCGCTGTAGTTGGCCGTGTTGGTGATGAAACCCTGCACGTCGTTGACGGTCGCGCCCTCGGCGGTCGCCGCCTCGTGGAAGATGTCGGCGGAGGCGCCGAAGTTGTCGTCCCAGCCGATCCAGCCGTGGTGTCCCGCGTCGATGTAGTTGTAGACGTTCGGCGCGTCGCCGAGCTTGTTCAGCGCGTAGCCGACGCCCTTGACGTAGTTGCCGTTGGCCTTCATCACGTCACAGGCGGGCGTGGCTGTGGGCCGGCCACCCGCGTTGGTCACGAGGTTCGGCAGGGAGTCGATCTCGACGGTGGTGACGATGCGCAGGCCCGCGTACTTCTCATCCGCCAGGATGGCCGCGATCGGGTCTATGTACTCGCTCTTGTAACGGCCGATCTCGGTCGGGCCGAGCTCACCGTTGGAGGCGAGCGCCGCGCAGTCGCGCCCGGGCAGGTTGTAGATGACGAGCTGGACGACGAGTTCGCCGGAGCCCTTCTGGGTCAGCGCCTCGTCCAGGTGGTCACGCAGGCCCATCCCGCCGTTGGCACCCTCGATGGCGGCGATGCGGTCGAGCCACACACCCGTCGGCTGGTCGGCGATCCGGCTGCCGCCCGCTTCGGCGGCGGCGTTGGCCGACCACTCCGGGTTCACGTAGACCTCGGCGCCCTGGTACGGGTTGTCGGCCCTGTCGCCCGCAGGCGGGTCGGTCGGGTCCGGCGGGTCGGTCGGGCCCGTCGTGTCACCGTTGCAGGTGACCCCGTTCAGCTTGAAGGTCGCGGGGACAGCACTGTTGCCGTTGCCCGTCGCGTTGAAGCCGAAGGACGCCGAAGCTCCGGTGGCGAGAGCGCCGTTGTAGGAGAGGTTCTTCGCGGTGACGGCGGCGCCGCTCTGCGAGACCGCCGCGTTCCAGCCCTGGCTGATCTTCTCGCTGCCGGTGAACGACCACTCCAGCTGCCAGGCGGACACGGCGGCACCCGTGTTCGTGACGCTCACCGCGGCGGTGAGACCGCCGTTCCACTGATTCTGGATCTTGTAGTCGACTGTGCAGCCCGCCGCCGCCGCGGCGGAGGATCCGAAGGGGGCCGCCGCGGCGGCGGAACCCGCGGCTGCGGCGACAAGTGCTCCCGCGGCTATGAGCGCCATTCGGGATCGGCGCATGGTGGTGCGGCTCGTGCGGCTCATGCGAATTCCGTTTCCTCAGCTGTCGAGGGCGCGCAAGTGATCGCGCAGCCCGATTCCGTACGGGGTGGGGATACCGTCGTAGTCGCTGATCAAGGACAGGGCCATGAGCGGTCACAGGTGCTCGAGGCCCGTCCGAGGAGTTCCTGGTCGTCGAATCCTGCGCCACCCGGCCGGCGAAGCCGGTGAGTACAGGCGTTCCGGCCGATCTCGCCTGCGGCGAGGGGGACTTCGGCCCGACCGATGCGAGCGGGAGGCCCTTGCGGACCCCGTTCGCACAGGTGGTGCGGTCGTGGAGATGTCATACGCCGGCGGGCGATTCCGCGTGCCCGCGGACTTGGTGGCCGATGCCGTCGGCGTGCGCATCGGAGCGGTCGTCGGGATCGCCGGCGTGCTTGAGCTCAGGTCCCTTGCTCCGCTGCCGGGGAGCCCGTGCCAGGGCGTCGCAACCGGGCACCCTGCTCCAGCGGGATGGTGGTCCTTCTCGTCCGCGGATCGCGGATTCTTGGTGTTCAGGCCAAGCCGGTACTCCTCGTTCGGGGGCACGGAGGGATCCACCGGACCGGTGGAGCCGGTCGGATCCATCGGTCCGGAGTGTGCTTTCGAGCCCGGACTCACCGGGTGCGGGGTCCCGTCCCGCCCCGAAGGCCAGGAAGCGCTCCCGCAGAGCCCGCACCGTTCGAACATGCCCAGTCCGGGCTGTCGCGGCCGCGGATTCCCACGGCCGCGACGAGGGCCGCTGCGTGCTGCGGCCATGCCGGGCACTGCTCCGGGGAGCAGCCTGAACACGTGCGACAAGTGCGGGAGGTGACACATGAGCGACTCCTTGCAGATCGGGCGTGCCCCCTACGGCACGTCGACTGTGGAACCGCTCCCACTGGTGTGGCTTGACGGTAGAGCGTCAAGTGGTGTCGGTCAACACACCAGTTCGCATCTCTTGCTGTCGAAATAATTCGACTCTTCAAGTGTCTTGACTCCCTTTTTCCTCCTCCTCATGCTGGGAGCGCTCCCACTGGTTCAAGGCTTGTGCTCAACCCCGCACACCCCCATGTCGCCGAGCCGCGAGGAGGTACTGCGCATGCCATCGGGACGCGCACGAAGAACATGGTTACCGGGGAGGCCCGGCAGAACCGGAGCCGGAAGAAGGCTGCTGTGGACGGCCCTCGTGGCCGCACTGGCCCTCCCTCTGGGAATGACCGCCGCAGCCGGCACGCCGGCCCAGGCGGCCGCCGTCCAATGCAGCGTCGACTACAGGACCAATGACTGGGGCTCGGGCTTCAGCGCGGAACTGACCGTCACCAACAGGAGCTCCGCCGCGATCGACGGCTGGACCCTCACCTACGCCTACACCGGCAGCCAGCAGCTGGCCAACGGCTGGAACGGGACCTGGTCACAGTCGGGCAGGAACATCACCGTCAAGAACGCCGCGTGGAACGGCTCCATCGCCGCCGGGGCAGCTGTCACGACGGGCGCGCAGTTCACCTACAGCGGCACCAACACCGCACCGGCCGCCTTCGCCGTCAACGGCACGGCATGCGTGGGTGCCCATCAGCCGCCGATCACCGTCCTCACCAGTCCGGCGGCGGGCGCCGTCTTCTCCGCCGGAGACCCTGTGCCCCTGGCAGCCACCGCAGCGGCCGCCGACGGGGCGGGGATCAGCAAGGTCGAGTTCTACGACGACACGAAGCTGCTCGGCACGGACACCACGTCCCCGTACACCTACGAGGCCCAAGGGCTGTCCGCCGGCGGCCACTCCGTGTATGCCAGGGCATACGACAGCCTCGGCGCGTCGGCGGAGTCGACCCCGGCGGGCATCACCGTCGTCGCGGGTCCGGCAGTCGTCGCCACACCCGCCCAACTGGGAGTGCAGCAGGGCAAGTCGGGCACTTTCGACGTCTCGCTGTCCACCGCGCCCGCCTCGTCGGTCACCGTCACGGTGGCGCGGAGCGCGGGCAACTCCGGGCTGAGCGTCACCGGGGGAGCGAGCCTCACCTTCACTCCCTCGAACTGGTCGACACCCCAGAAGGTCACCGTCTCGGCCGACGGATCCGGCACGGGCGCCGCGACCTTCACCGTCACGGCCCCCGGCCACAGCAAGTCCGAGGTCACGGTCACCCAGCTCGCCGGGGCGAAGGAGTACGACGCCCGCTTCCTCGACCTGTACGGGAAGATAACCGACCCCGCGAACGGCTACTTCTCCTCGGAGGGCATCCCCTACCACTCCGTCGAGACCCTGATCGTCGAGGCACCCGACCAGGGACACGAGACGACGTCGGAGGCGTACAGCTACCTGATCTGGCTGCAGGCGATGTACGGGAAGATCACCGGGGACTGGACGAAGTTCAACGGTGCGTGGGAAACCATGGAGACCTACATGATCCCCACGCACGCCGACCAGTCCACGAACTCCTTCTACAATGCGTCGAAGCCCGCGACCTACGCCCCCGAGCACGACACCCCGAACGAGTACCCGGCCGTCCTCGACGGATCGGCAGCTTCCGGGCAGGACCCGATCGCCGCCGAACTGAAGAGCGCGTACGGTACCGACGACATCTACGGGATGCACTGGATCCAGGACGTCGACAACGTCTACGGATACGGCAATACGCCCGGTAAGTGCTCGGCCGGCCCCACCGAGACCGGGCCCTCCTACATCAACACCTTCCAGCGCGGTTCGCAGGAGTCGGTCTGGGAGACCGTCACCCACCCGACCTGCGACAACTTCACCTACGGCGGGGACAACGGCTACCTGGACCTGTTCACCGGGGACGCCTCCTACGCGAAGCAGTGGAAGTTCACCAACGCCCCCGACGCCGACGCCCGTGCCGTACAGGCGGCCTACTGGGCCGATGTCTGGGCCAAGGAGCAGGGCAAGTCGGGCGAGGTCTCGGCGACCGTCGGCAAGGCCGCGAAGATGGGCGACTATCTCCGCTACTCCATGTTCGACAAGTACTTCAAGAAGGTCGGCAACTGTGTGGGACCGACCACCTGCCCCGCCGGCAGCGGCAAGGACAGCGCGCACTACCTGATGTCCTGGTACTACGCCTGGGGCGGCGCCACCGACACCTCGGCGGGCTGGTCCTGGCGCATCGGATCCAGCCACGCCCACGGCGGCTACCAGAACCCGATGGCGGCCTACGCCCTGAGTTCCGTGGCGGGCCTCAAGCCCAAGTCGGCCACGGGACAGCAGGACTGGGCCAAGAGCCTCGACCGGCAGATGGAGTTCTATCAGTGGCTCCAGTCCGACGAGGGTGCCATCGCGGGCGGTGCGACCAACAGCTGGAAGGGCAGCTACGCCCAGCCTCCGGCCGGTACACCGACGTTCCACGGCATGTACTACGACGAGAAGCCCGTCTACCACGACCCGCCGTCGAACCAGTGGTTCGGCTTCCAGGCGTGGTCCATGGAGCGCGTCGCCGAGTACTACCACGAGTCGGGTGACGCCCAGGCCAAGGCCGTGCTCGACAAGTGGGTCGACTGGGCCCTGTCCGAGACGACCATCAACCCGGACGGCACCTATCTCATGCCGTCGACCCTCAAGTGGTCCGGTGCGCCCGACACATGGAATGCGTCGAACCCCGGGGCGAACTCCGGACTCCACGTCACGGTCGCCGACTACACCAACGACGTCGGTGTCGCCGGTGCCTATGCCAGGACGCTGACCTACTACGCCGCCAAGTCCGGTGACGCCGAGGCGAAGGCCACGGCCGAGGGACTGCTCGACGGCATGTGGAGCCACCACCAGGACGACGCGGGGGTCGCGGTTCCCGAGACCCGCGCCGACTACAACAGGTTCGACGACCCGGTGTACGTCCCGAACGGCTGGACGGGTGCGATGCCCAACGGCGACACCGTCGACAACGACTCGACGTTCCTCTCCATCCGCTCGTTCTACGAGGACGACCCGAACTGGCCCAAGGTTCAGGCGTATCTGGACGGAGGGGCCGCCCCGGTCTTCACCTACCACCGGTTCTGGGCACAGACCGACGTCGCTCTGGCCCTGGGGGCGTATGCCGATCTGCTGGAGTGAGTGACCGCAGCACCCGGAGCCCTGCCGCCGGCCGGCCGGCGGCAGGGCTTCCGTCCTCCAACCAGGCCCGCGCCCACCGGCCGGCGGGAGGCATGATCATGCGATGACATGGACAGCTCCCGAAGTCACCCGTCCCACCGGATCGCTCATCGGCGGCGAGCGCGAGACACTGACCGGTTTCCTGACGTTCTACCGCAGCACACTTCTGCAGAAATGCGCGGGTCTGACGGGCCAACAACTTGCCGAGCAGACAGTCGCCCCGTCCAACCTCACCCTGCTGGGCCTCGTCCGGCACATGGCCAAGGTGGAACGCATATGGTTCCGCGAGGGTTTCGAGGGCCTGTCCCTGCCCCCGATGTACGACCCGGAGAAGGGCAAGGACGCGGACTTCGAGGACTGCTCGCCCGACCACGCGCCCGACGACTACGCCCGTCTCGTCGAGGAGATCCGCCTTGCCGACGACGCGGTGGCGGGCGCCTCGCTCGATTCGACCTTCATCCGGCGCGGCTCGGTCTACTCGCTGCGCACGGTGCATGTCCACATGATCGCCGAATACGCCCGGCACATCGGCCACGCCGACCTGCTGAGAGAAAGGCTGGACGGCACGACCGGCGCCTGACCCCCACCCACCGGCACCCGACCCCAGCCAGAAGCCGGTTCGTGTAACGGATTTGCCGTAACCGGCCGTTGGGCGGACTGAAAACGCCGGGCCGGGTCACATGGAAGGAATGACGTCCACTGACGTAAGGACAGACAGCGCCGGTGACCCCGGCCACGGCAGCACACAGCCCCGCCGCTCCCGCACGCGAGGATGCCTGCCATTCGCCGGGGTCTGCGCGGTGGCGCTGGTCCTGCTGTTCCTGGGCAGCAGGCTCAGCCTGCTGCCGGGGTTCGGTGACCTCTTCGGCGAAAAGACCACGGACCGCTCGGGCCCCGCAGTGCTCAAGTCCATCCAGGACATGAGCGAGTACGAGGCCGCCGCCGGTAATTTCCAGGTGGTCGTCGACCTGGAGAAGGACGCCGAATACCTGCCCGACGCCATCCGGGGCACCCGGACCCTGTACGTCGGCGCCGGCACCGTCGGAGCCTCCGTCGACCTCGGTAAGGTCGGCGCCGGGGGAGTGACCGTCAACGAGGACCGCACCACGGCCGAAATCGTGCTGCCCCACGCCGTACTGGGCAAGCCTGCCCTCGACCCGGACCGCTCCTACCCCGTGTCCAAGCAGCGCGGTCTCCTCGACCGGCTCGGCGACTTCTTCTCCGACAACCCCGGCAGCGAGCAGGCGGTCAACAAGCTGGCGGCGCAGCACATCGGGGAGGCCGCGAAGGAGAGCGGCCTCACGAAGCGGGCGGAGAAGAACACCACCTCCATGCTCCAGGGTCTGCTCGGCTCGCTCGGATTCGAGAAGGTCACCGTCCGCTACGGTGACCGGCCCGGCTGACCCGCCTTCACCGGCCCGGCCGCCCTGCGCCACACTCACCGCAGTGAACGGTCACCCCATCGACCGTCAGTAGCCCGGGAGTGATGACCATGACCACCGGAACCACGCAGCGCTTCAGGTCCGCCGTCGAGAAGGGGGATCAGGCGGCACTGGAGGAACTGTTCACCGAGGACGTCCGCCTCTTCAGCCCGGTGAAGTTCACGCCCTTCGAGGGCAGGCCGGCGGTGCTCGCCCTCTTCGGCGTCCTCATGCGCACGTTCGAGGACTTCCGATACGTCGGACACTTCGAGGGCGAGGCGTCCACCAGCGCGGAGGAAGACCAGGAAGCCTCGGAAATTCTCCTGTTCAGGGCCACGGTGAACGGCAAGGCGATCCACGGGATCGACCTGCTCCAGTTCGGCCAGGACGGCCGGATCAAGGAGTTCACCGTGATGGTCC
This sequence comes from Streptomyces mutomycini, assembly GCF_001700505.1. GTDB lineage: Bacteria > Actinomycetota > Actinomycetes > Streptomycetales > Streptomycetaceae > Streptomyces > Streptomyces mutomycini. The sequence continues at coordinate 26,388 of NZ_MAPV01000139.1, read as the reverse complement.
GCCCGATGTCCGCGGTCCAGGCGCTGGGTGAGGCCGTCCTGCAGGGGCTGGCCGCGGACGGCCTCGTGCCGGACGGCTCGGCGCACTGAGACGACGGTGCCCTTGCCGGGAGGCGCCCGGCCGGGCGCCTCCCGGCAAGGCGCGGCTGGACGGCGTCCGGGCGGGAGGCGCGTACCAGTGCGGCAGGTGCGAGGCGATCGCCCGGACCAGGACGAGGCGGCGGGGCGCTTCCTTCTGCGGCTGCTTGGGCCGGCCGGCCCCGCGGGTTGCCGTAACGGCAAGTTCGCTTGGCCGTTGATGCCGCGCCGCCGAATGATTGGTCGCGCGGACCGGTCGCGCGGACCGGCCACAGGAGTCCGAGGAGACACATGACGCAGCCCGCCCCCGCCGCCCGGCCCTCCGCAACAGTCCCCGGGGCGGTCCACCGGCTGGTGGACGTCCCCGGCGGCCGGATCCATCTCCTGGAACAGGGGACCGGCCCCCTCGTCCTCATGATCCACGGCTTCCCCGAGACGTCGTACTCCTGGCGGCACCAGCTGTCCGCCGTCGCCGCGGCGGGCTTCCGCGCGGTCGCCGTCGACGTGCGCGGCTACGGGCGTTCCTCGGCCCCAAGCTCGGCGGACGCCTACCGGATGACGGCCCTCGTCGGCGACAACGTCGGTGTCGTGCACGCCCTGGGGGAGGAGACCGCGACCGTCATCGGCCACGACGTGGGCTCGGCCATCGCCGCCGACAGCGCGCTGCTGCGGCCCGACATGTTCACAGCCGTCGCCCTGCTCAGTGTTCCCTACGCTCCCTGGAACGCGGCTGTCCGTCCTACCGACGGTTTCGCACGAGTCGGCGGGAGCGAGGAGTTCTACGTCAGCTACTTCCAGCAGGCCGGCCGCGCCGAGGCGGAGATCGGACCGGACGTACGCGGATGGCTGGCAGGGTTCTACACCTCGCTCTCCGGCGACACGATGCCGCCGCCGGGCACGGACAGCCCCTTCTTCGTCCCCGCCGGCGGGTCCATGCGCGAGCGCTTCACCGGCGGCGCCCTGCCGTCCTGGCTCACGGAGGCCGAACTGGACCTCTGCAGCGCCGAGTTCGAGAGGACCGGTCTGACCGGCGCCCTCAACCGCTACCGGAACCTCGACCGGGACTGGGAGGACCTGGCCGCTTGGGACAGGGCCCGCCTCACCTGCCCCGCCCTCTTCGTCGGAGGCGCCCTCGACTCGTCCACCACCTGGATGGCCGACGCCATCGCCGACTACCCCACGACGCTTCCGGGCCTGGTGTCCTCGCACATCCTGGACGGGTGCGGACACTGGATCCAGCAGGAGCGTCCCGCCGAGGTCAACGCAATCCTGACGAAATGGCTGCGGACCGTGCACCCGTGACGTCCGCGTGTCGAAGTCAGGGCCCCGTCCGCGGACCGGCCATGGTGGTCGAATGAACAGTGCAGGCATTCTCGCCGATGCGTTCGAACGCATCCACGAAGCGGTGCACGCCGCAGTCGAGGGGCTCCCGCCCGAAGACCTCAACGCCAGACTCGACGACGACGCGAATTCCATCGCCTGGCTCGTATGGCACCTCACACGCGTCCAGGACGACCACGTCGCCGACGCCGCCGCGACCGAGCAGATCTGGTTCGCGAAGGACTGGGCCTCCCGCTTCGAGCTTCCCCTCGATGCGGGTTCGACCGGCTACGGCCACAGCAGCGCGCAAGTGGGTTCCGTCAAGGTGGCCTCGGGTGACCTCCTTCTCGGCTACTTCGACGCCGTGAACGAACAGACCCTCGAATTCGTCCGGGGACTCGACGGCCGGGCCCTGGACGGTGTCGTGGACGACGCCTGGTCGCCACCGGTGACCCTCGGGGTGCGGCTGGTCAGCGTCATCGCCGACGACCTGCAGCACGCCGGTCAGGCGGCGTTCGTGCGCGGCGCGCTGGAGCGCCGTACAGCCTCGGACCCGGCGCGCGCGTAATGGCCCGGGCTCGTACCGACCACGCGCCTGAAGTGCCGGGAGAAGTGGGACTGGTCGTAGAACCCGGCTGAAGCCGCCACCTCCGGCGCGCGCATCCCACCGAGCAGCAGACGCCTGGCGAGATCGACCCGACGGCCCGTCAGGTACTGGTGCGGTGCCATGCCGAACTCCCGGCTGAAGGCCCGAACCAGGTGCGTGTGATGGCTGTGCAGCCGCTCCGCCGCCTCGCGGAGCGTCAGCCCTTCGATGAAACGCTCGTCGAGGAGATCCCGCAGGGCGAACGCCACCCGGCGGTCGGGCACCCGCGGGGCGGCCGTCTCGTCGCGCAGGTGGCGCGCGAGATGTTCGGAGACGAGGGCGAGACGGCTCTGCGCCTCCAGTTCGTCCCCGGGGCGCTCGAGCGTCCGGTGGAGCTGGTCGACACGGTGCCGCAGCCGGGGATCGCGCAGCACGGGCCTGTCCACAGCGCGCCCGACCAGATCCGCGTCGATCTGAGTGGTGCTGAGATACAGGACCCGCTTGCGGAACCCCCCAGGAGTTGCCGCGCCGCCGTTGTGCGGGACGTGTGGAGGCAGCAGCGTCACCACCGAGCTGGGCGCCCCGTGCTCATGGCGGTCCAGGTCGTAGCGGACCGTTCCCTCGTCGACGATCAGCAGCGTCCACGCGTCGTGCGTGTGCATGGGATAGGCGTGGTCGGCGAAGCGGGCGTGGAAGACCTCGTCGATGCCCTCGACGTCCGGGCGCCACGCGGTGATGTCCGGTCGTGCACCCATGCGGAGAAGCGTACAAGACCGTCACGGCCGCCTCGGCACGCAAACTTCGTACAAGACGGCAGGCCGCCGGGCTCGGCAGACTCCTCGTATGACCGACCACAACGCACCCGTACGCTTCGACACCAAGATCGCCGTGCTGCTCCGGGACGACCTGGAGACCTGGCAGCGACTCAACGTCACCGCCTTCCTGGTGAGCGGCCTCGGCACACAGGTACCCGAGGTGATCGGCGAACCGTACGCCGACGCCGACGACACCCCGTACCTGCCGATGTTCCGGCAGCCCGTCCTCGTGTTCGCCGGGTCCAAGGAGCTGCTGACCACCGCGCACACCAGGGCGGTCGGCCGGGGCGTCGCCCTGGCCGTCTTCACCTCCGACCTGTTCGCGACCGGCCACGACGAGGCGAACCGGGCGGCTGTCCGGGCGGTGCGGAGGGACGGGATGGACCTCGTGGGTCTGGCCGTGTACGGGCCGCGCAACCCCGTCGACAAGATCCTCAAGGGCGCGTCGATGCACGGCTGACCGACGCCTCGGCGTCACCGAACGGATACTCACGGACACACCCGTGCGAGTGATGGTCCCCGGTGCCATAATCGACACAAGTCCGCTAGACAGGCTTGTCATCGTCCCGAAAGGCGACGCGTCATGAACTGGGCATCGTGGACCACCCTCGGTGTCTTCGCGGGAACCGGCGGAGTGCGCACCGTAGAGGTAGGTGTCGTGAGCGGTGATCTGACCGTACACACGACGTGGACCGAGGAGCAGGCCGAGGTCGCTGTGCAGTACAGCGGGGCCTCGGACTGGTTCACACTGGCCGGCAGTCCGGTGCCGTGCCCCTCAGAGGAAGCGAGCAGATCCCTCCATCAGAGCGTCGTCGAGGCGGTACGCGCCGGCGGTGGAGCCACGGTTCCGGCTCCGCACGCGGTGAACTGATCCCCGACGGCGGCACGGCAGCTGTTCAGTCTGCCGCGAAACGCTTCACATAACGCCGCTGCCAGGGTGTCTCCACAGCTTTGGGGTGGTAGTTCCGGCGTACATAGGTGACGGCTGCGTCCGACGCGACCCCGTCCAGCACTGCCAGGCAGGCCAGAGCCGTACCGGTCCGCCCGCGGCCACCTGCGCACGCGACCTCGACGCGTTCGTGCGCGGTGCGGCTCCATGCTTCCGTCAGCACCGCGCGTGCCTCCCGGCTGTCGGCGGGGAGACGGAAGTCCGGCCAGCGAAGCCACCGCGACTCCCAGGCGACCGTCGGGGGCGGGCCGCCCAGCAGGTGGACCGAGAAGGTGGGCTCGGGCCCGTCGGGAAGCGGGCGCCTCAGACCGCGGCCACGGACCAGACGGCCCGACGGCAGCCGCAGTACGCCCTCACCCGCCGGATCCCATGTCTCCGTCACGCTCAGTCCTTCCCGTCGGGGTCCTCGGACAGTACGCCGACCAGTGCGTCGACCGCATCCGGCGCACCTTCGCCCACGGCCGACAGCACCAGCAGGTCGCCGTGCTGAGCTGCCAGTGCGAGTACCGAGAGCATGCTGCGGGCGTCGACCGGACTGCCGCCCTCCCGGGCGATGGTGACGGGGACCGGCTGGCGCATCGCGGCCTGGACGAAGAGCGATGCGGGACGGGCGTGCAGGCCGCTGCGGGAGCCGACGGTGACGGTGCGCTGGTACAAGGGTTCACTCCTGGGTGGCGAGAATGTCTGCGGTGCGAAGGAGGACAGGGGTCAGGCGGCCACGGCGACGCCGGCCCCCTCGGCGGCGGGAGCGGTGACATCCGGGCTCCGGCGCGTTCCCTTCAGAAGAACGACCAGGGCGGTGGACACCGCGGTGCCGGCGGCGATCGCCAGCAGGTAGAGGAACGGCTGACCGATCAGCGGGACGACGAACACGCCGCCGTGCGGGGCACGGAGCGTGCAGCCGAACGCCATGGACAGCGCGCCGGTGACCGCCCCGCCGGCCATCACGGACGGGATCACCCGCAGAGGGTCCGCGGCGGCGAACGGGATCGCGCCCTCCGTGATGAACGAGGCGCCCAGCACCCACGCAGCCCTGCCGTTCTCCCGTTCGGTCCGGGTGAAAAGGCTGCGGCGTACGGTCGTGGCGAGGGCCATCGCCAGCGGGGGCACCATGCCGGCAGCCATCACTGCGGCCATGACCTTGAGACTGCCGGGCGTCGGATCGGCCAGACCACCGACGGCGAACGCGTACGCCACCTTGTTCAGCGGGCCACCCATGTCGAAGCACATCATCAGGCCGAGCACGATGCCGAGGATGACCGCGTTGGAGCCCGAGAGTCCGTTCAGCCAGTCGGTGAGGGCGTTCTGGAGGGAGGCGATCGGCTTGCCGACCACGATGAACATCAGGAAGCCGACCGCGATCGACGCGAGCAGGGGGATCACCAGAACCGGCATGATGCCGCGCAGCGTGGTATGCACCTTCACCCGCTGGATCGCCATCACCGCCGCACCGGCCAGCAGCCCCGCGACCAGACCACCGAGGAAGCCCGCGTCGACGGTGAGCGCGATGGCGCCGCCGACGAATCCGGGGACGAGCGCCGGACGGTCCGCCATCCCGTAGGCGATGTACCCCGCCAGCACCGGGACCAGGAAGCCGAAGGCGGCCGTCCCGATCTGGTTGAGCAGCGCAGCCCAGCTGTCCGCCTCGCCCCAGACGAAGTGGTCGGCCACCGACTTCGCGCTCGCGATCTCGTAACCCCCGATGGCGAACGAGAGGGCGATGAGCAGTCCCCCGGCCGCGACGAAGGGCACCATGTAGCTGACGCCGGACATCAGATACGTCCGCAGCCGGACGCCGAAGTGTCCGGACGCCACCGCTGAACCGCCCGCACCGCCACCCGGTTCGTCGCGCGCGTCGGCAATTCTGCTGGTCTCGCCCCGCTCGGCCTTGCGCCGGGCCTCGGCGATGAGCTCGGCGGGCCGGTTGATGCCTGCCTTCACACCTGCGTCGACCACCGGCTTGCCGCCGAACCGTGCCTTCTCGCGTACGTCGACGTCATGCGCCCAGATGACCGCGTCCGCCGCCGCGATCACCGCCGGGTCCAGCCGTTCGAAGCCGGCCGAGCCCTGCGTCTCGACGCGTAGTTCGACACCCTGTGCGCGCGCGGCAGCTTCCAGCGACTCCGCGGCCATGTAGGTGTGCGCGATGCCGGTCGGACAGGAGGTGACGGCGACGATACGGAACGGCTCGGCCGTCTCCGCGTCCGCCGCGGCCTCCTCCGGCTCCGGAAGCGCTTGGGGTATCTCTTCGCCGCGGATCAGTGCCGCAGCGACCGCCGGATCGTCCGCAGCCCGCAGCGCACCGGTGAACCCGGGGTCCATGAGCCGCCGTGCCAGACTCGAAAGAATGGTGAGGTGGTCGTCGTCCGCGCCCGCGGGAGCGGCTATCAGGAAGACTAGGTCCGCGGGGCCGTCGGCAGCGCCGAAGTCGATGCCCCTCGTGCTGCGGCCGAAGGCCAGCGTCGGCGCGGCGACATGCTCGCTCCGGCAGTGCGGAATCCCGATGCCACCGTCCAGCCCGGTCGGCATCTGGGCCTCACGGGCCGCCACATCGGCGAGAAAGCCGTCGAGATCGGTGACGCGGCCGGCCGCGACCATCCGTCCGGCCAGTGAACGGGCGGCCGCGCTCTTCGTCTCGGCGGACAGATCGAGATCGACCAGTTCCGCGGTGATCAGCTCACTCATCGCGGTGCTCCTTGCTCGTGGACCGCCCTGGGGACGGCGCGGGGGGGACAGGGCGTCAAACGGTTGAACAGGGTTACGGCGGTCATGAGGCATGCTCCGTGAGGGGCAGGTCCACGGGGACGGCGTCGGTGATGACCACAGATGCCGGATCGAGGTCGGCCGGCGTCGGCATGACACTTCCTGGCAGGCGCACGGCAGCGGCGCCGTGCGCCACAGCGGCTGACAACGCCGCCCGGCCCGTGCCCCCCGCGGACAGAAACCCCGCGAGCGAGGCGTCACCCGCACCGACGTCGCTCCGGACGGCATCCACGCGCGCACCCGCGAAACAGGCTCCGGACTCTTCCACCAGAAGCTGTCCGACGGCACCCAGGCTGGCGAGCACCGAGCGTGCCCCGAGTTCGCACAGTTCCTGTGCCGCCTCGAGCGCGTCACCGACCGTCGCGAGCGGACGGCCCACGGCCTCGGCGAGCTCATGCGTGTTCGGTTTGATCACGTCCGGGCGCTCACGCAACGCGGCGACGAGCGCGGCGCCGGAGGTGTCGAGAGCGATCCGGACGCCGGCACGGTGGCTGCCCGCGACGAGTTCGGCGTACCACTGCGGCGGCAGTCCGCGCGGCAGGCTTCCGCAGCAGGCGATCCAGTCCGCTCCCGCGGACCGGGCCCTGACGGTGTCCAGCAGACGTCCGGCCTCCGCAGCGGTGATCTCGGGCCCCGCAGCATTGACCTTGGTGAGTGTGCCATCGGGTTCGACGAGGGTGATGTTGACACGGGTGCTGCCCGCGATCGGCACCCCGGCGGCCTCGATGTTGTGCTCTCCGAGCAGCCGCGCCAGCAACGCGCCCTCGGGTCCGCCCAGAGGCGCGACGGCCACGGTGCGGTGCCCGGCGGCGGCGACCGCACGGGAGACGTTGACACCCTTGCCGCCGGGGTCGACACGGTCCGCGGCGGCTCGCAGAACGGCGCCCCGGCTGAGCCCCGGAAGTTCGTAGGTGCGGTCCAGGCTCGGATTGGGGGTGACGGTCAGGATCATGCGCGTACCACTTCCGTGCCCCGGCCCTCGATGGCCCGGGCGTCCTCGGGGCTCAGCCCCGTATCGGTGATCAGCAGGTCGACGTGGGAGAGATCGCCGAAGCGCGCGAAGTGCTCCTGACCGAACTTGCCCGAGTCGGCGAGGAGCACCACCCTGCGTGAAGCCGCGATCACGGCCCGCTTCACGGCTGCCTCGGCCAGATCCGGGGTGGTCAGGCCGCCCGTGGGAGAGAAGCCGTTCGCGGCGAGGAAGACGACATCGGCTTTGATCTCGGCGTAGGCGCTGAGCGCCCACGCGTCGACGGCCGCGCGGGTACGGTGGCGGACCCTCCCGCCGACCAGATGCAACGTGATCCCCGGGTGATCGCAGAGACGTGCGGCCACCGGCAGGGCATGGGTGACCACGGTGAGGTTCGAGTCGACCGGAACGGCTGCCGACAGCCTGACGGTAGTCGTCCCGGCATCGATGATGACGTTTCCCTCGGCCGGGAGTTCACTCAGGGCTGCGGCGGCGATGCGGTCCTTCTCGTCGGCCGCCACGGTGTCGCGTTCGGCGAGATCCGGCTCGAAACCGAGCCGGCCGGCCGGAATCGCACCGCCGTGCACTCTGCGCAGGAGCCCCGCACGGTCGAGAGCCTTCAGATCACGCCGCACCGTCTCCGCCGTCACCTGGAACTGCTCGGCCAGGGACAGCACGTCGACGCGCCCGCTCTCGCCGGCGATGCGGAGGATCTCCTGCTGCCGCTCCGGTGCGTACATGTGGTTACGTATCCGTTTCATGCCCGGGTCTGTGGTTTCACCGGCAGAATACGGTCGTGCCACGAGAAAGTAAACACATTCGGGCGCACAGTGGGCATGAACGGACTTCGGACTGGCCGCGCGAGGGGCCGGAACGCCTCAGTCGGTGCCGTGGGCGGGCGTCCGCGGTGTGAGCGGTCGCACCAGCAGAGGCGCGCCCAGGACCTGATGGCCTCCGCTCGCCTGCATACGGACTTCGCCCCGATCGCTGATCTCGGCGCGCACGATGCCGGTCTCGTCCTCGTAGACCGGATAACCACCGGCGCCGGAGCGCGCCGTGAGGTGTACGACGACCACGTCGTCCTCGGCGCCGCCCGCCTGGAATATGAGCTCGTAAGTTTCCGGGTAATCCATTGCCGACCTCCCGACCGGACGGCAGAGCTGCTCGCCGTCACGTCCATTGTTTCCCACCGGGCCTCGCTGCGCTTCGCGGGCGGGACCTGGTGACCTTCCGTGATTGCGGATGCGAAATGGGTGAGGCGGGGCGACCATCATCTGCAAGGGACCGGCGCGTGCTGTCGGCTTCGCACGGCCGCCCGTGACGCCAGGCGCTGTCGCCGGCGCGATCGGACTTCGTCGGCGCGGGGCCCGCGGGCTCCCGGCCGCCCTGTTGAGAGGAACTGCCGTGCTGATGGCCAATCCCGCAACGCTGCGGAATCTCGTCAAGCGCTACGAGACACTGCGAAGCACACATGCACGGCTGGGCACGTCCGAGAGCAGCCGTCAACTCGAAGACATCTCCTACACGCTCTGCGTCACGACGGGTACGAGGACCGTGCCCGACGCCCTGGCCGCGGCGGCAGCGCAGTTGCACACCCTCCGGTCGGCCGGAGCGCCGGCCCAGGTGTCCGGGCCGGCCGAGGTGCAGCTGACCGCTTGACGAAGTCGCGGGATTCCAGCGGATGGCGCCGGTTGTGCAGAACCCGCGCCATTCGTCCGTGTCAGCGGTAGCAGGGCGCCGGAGCGCGCGACACGCCGAATGGGCGGACACCGCCGTCGAACGGGTGACACCCGCCGGTCGGACAACATGACTGATCGCGGAGGCGGCTAGGCATGCAGGTATGAGATTTGAGCCCCGTCGAAACAAGACCGCTTCCCCGCGTACCCGCCGGCTCCGCGTCACAGGCGGTGCCCTGTGTGCCGCCGCGCTCGCCGCCACACTCGTGACCGGCTGCGGTCAGGGCAGCGGTGACGAGACAGCCGCGGAGACCTCTGAGGCTGCGAAGGTGCTTCCGAACCAGACGACCAGCCCCTCCGAGAGTGTTTCGGGCAGCCCTTCCGGGACGGCGCAGCTGACCAAGGAGCAGGCCGAGCGCAAGGAACTGCTGTCGACCGTCAAGGTCACCTTCGACAAGGCCGCCACGACTGCCGTCGGCGAGGTTTCCGGTGGCAAGCTGACCGATCTGGACCTCGAGGGCCTCGACGACGACGCGAGCGGCAGCCCCAGCCCGACCGGCAGTGCCAGCGCGAGCCCCGAGGCCAGCGGGAGCCCGAGCGACACGGGCAGCCCCAGCCCGAGCGGCAGCGCGGGCAGCCCGAAGTGGGTCGCGGAGGTCGTGGAGGAGGATGGCACCGCGCACAACGTGACCATCGACGCCGTCTCCGGCGATGTCATCGATTCCGCACCGGACGCCGACCAGAGCGACGCCGACAAGCAGGAGCTGGCGGACCAGGTCTCCAAGGCGACGCAGACCCCCGAGCAGGCCGCCAAGGTCGCCACGGACAAGCAGGACGGCTGGGTCACTTCGATCGCTCTCGACGAGAACGACAGCCAGGTCCTGGTCTGGCAGGTCGACGTCGTCTCCAAGGACTGGAACAAGACGACCTTCGACGTGGATGCGGCCAAGGGCACGATCACGGACGAGCAGGTCGACGACAACTGACCACGGGGAGACCGGACTCGCCGGTGGCGGACCGCATGGCGGTGCGCCACCGACGAGCGTCTTGGGCGTACATGGGCCTCGGCGACGGTCGGCCGGGCCCGGCGGAAACGCCCTCGAGCGCATCGAGCGGAACAGGCGCGTGACCCGGGCGAGGGCGTGGGAGGGCAGTCGTGCGGCGACGGTGCCCAGCCGATGCGGAGGGCACGCGCGACGCGGCTCCGGGCGTGGCGGTGCACCGGGCTGAAGCGGATGCCCTGCCCGGATGGTTCACGCGGGAGCGTCATGAAGCCTGGATCGGCTGCTGTCGGCCACCCGTGATCGTACGCCAGTACGAGCGGTAACTTCGGCTCCTTTCGCGCGTTGTAGATGTCGTGCCTTCTTCCTCGTCCAACTCGCCTTCCGCCGCGGCCGCAACGACAGTGCAGCCGAAACCCTTCCTGCTGACGCCCTGCCAGGGCGAAGCTGCCCGCGCGCTCCTGGCCTACGTGGGCTCGCTGCCGCTGAGGGGAGCCGACGCACGCCTCCTGGCAGTCGTCGTCTCCATCCGGGCGGCCCGGAGCGGGATCGGCAACCTCACCGGCCAGGACGTGCGTTCGCTCCGCCTGGCCGATGTCGAGGGAGCCGTCGCCGCCTTCGCCGCTCTGGGCTGGCAGGGACAGGAGGCCCTGCTCGGCGAGGACCTCGTCACCCCTGTGGGCGTCACCGTGCCGGACCTGGGCCTACAGCCCGGCTCCCGGCTCCCCTTCGGCAAGGTGATGCGGTCCAAGGTGTCGGGCTGGACGACCCGGACCCTGTCCGCCAAGCCGGTGAAGAAGACCTCGTCCGCCGCGCGACTGGCCGCGCTCTTTCTGGCCGCCCACGGACCGGCCGACGAGCCGGGCACGCTGCCCGCCGGCCTTCCCGACGACTGCCGGGCCGCCCTGCCCGAACTGCTCGCCAAGGGATTCCTGCGGGAACTGGACGGCGACCGGTATCTGCTGGCCGAAGCCGTGCGGCATCTGGCGGGAATGCGCCCACTGCCCGACGCCCTGGCCGGCGCGCGCGACGAGCCGGAGGCGGAACGCCTGACCTGGGACGAGTGGAAGGGGCGGGCAAGCGTGGCCCTGCGGCGGCACGTCGAAGCCGTTGAAGGCTGCCCCGAGTGTTCCCTGTCCACGGCCAGGGTGTCGGAGGCCTTCATGCGTACGGCGGTTCCTGCACAGTTCGAGGAGAAGGTGCTCAAGGCCTACGGCGCCTGGGAGGCCAGGTATCCCGACCAGGGGCCTGCTGCCGCCGAATTCGCCGCGGCGTTCCGGGCAGGGCACGGCCACGGCCCGTCCGTGAGGCAGTTCTGCAAGGGGATGGGCTGGGGGAAGATGTCGCGGGAACTGCGGATCCTCGTCATCCGCCGACTGATCGCCGACGGGTGGCTGACGAACACGGGTCCCGTGCCGTGGACCCTGCGCCCGGGCAAGGCTGTCCAGGCCGGCGCCGCGGCCTCCACCGCCGCGGCCGGACGCCCGCGCTGAGTGGGCGGCCGGTGAGCGTGCCGCTCCCGCGCGCCCGGCACCTGACGTCACGTCGGCCGGTCCTGAATGCAGTTGTGTCCCCGCCGGAGGGTGCTCCGGCCTGACCGATGCCGCCATCACGGTTCCGAACGAGGTGTGCCCGTAGGGTTCAAGGCTGTTGCTATGGGCATGTCAGGCGTAGCGCGCGTGCCACCCCCCCACAGCCACGCGCCGACCGGGAGGACGCAGTGAACAGCAGCGCACCGATCCGCAGGGCCGCACTCGTCGTGACCAGTGCCATCGCTCTGGTCATCGCCACCGCAAGCACCGCGCTCGCCGCCCCACCGGCCGCGCTTCCCGCGAACGCGGACGCGCTGGAGCAGACTTTCCAGCCGGCGTACGACTACGACACGGACGGCTGCTACCCCACACCGGCGATCGGTCCCGACGGATCCATCGCCGCCGGCCTCAACACCACCGGTGCGGTCAACGGCAGTTGCCGTGACGCAGTGGATCTGGACAACACCAACGGCTACGCCCGCTCCAAATGCAACAACGGGTGGTGCGCGGTCATGTACGGGCTCTACTTCGAGAAGGACCAAGCGGTCGCCGGCAGCGGGCTGGGTGGGCACCGGCACGACTGGGAGCACGTCGTGGTGTGGGTCCAGAACAACGAGGCCCGCTTCGTCTCGACCTCCGCCCACGGTGACTTCGACGTCTACGCCGGTGACCGGATCCGGTGGGACGGAACGCATCCGAAGATCGTTTACCACAAGGACGGGCCCGGCACGCACTGCTTCCGGCCTGCCAACTCCAACGACGAGCCGCCGGAGAACCACTACCACCAGTGGCGGTTCCCCGCTCTCGTCGGCTGGAACGGCTACCCGGCCGGACTCCGGGACAAGCTGGTCCAGGCGGACTTCGGCAGCGCGGTGTTCGGCCTCAAGGACGGCAACTTCGCGGGCCACCTGGAGAAGGCCCTACCTGCCGGCATCCCCTTCGACCCCCACGCCTGACGTTTGAGGGCGAGCGGCGGCGTCACCCGCCCCAGTACGCGGGGCGGGTGGAGGTCCGACGCCGCCACGGCGAGGTGTCAGCGGGCCGAGAGTTCCGAGGGCGCCTCCTGCACCACCCATCCATTGCCGTCCGGATCGGCGAAGGACATGAACGAATTCCAGGTGGCGCCCTTGCCCTCCTCCCAGCCCGTCGCGCCCACATGACGGATCGGGGAGACCTCCACACCCCGGCCCACCAATTCCTCGCGTGCCGCCTCGATGTCCGTCACACAGACCTGGAGACCATGCAGTGAGCCTGGCGCCATCACCTTCTCCCCGGGAAACGGCGGCATCCCCTGGAGCATGGCGATCGAACACCGTGAGCCCGGCGGTGTGACCTGGATGATGCGCATACCGGGGGCGACCTCGTCGTCCAGGTCCAGCTTGAAGCCCGCCTTCTCGGTGTAGAACGCCTTCGCGCGGTCCATGTCGGTGACGGGGACCGGGATGACCTCAAGTGTCCAGTTCATGGGACCTCCTCAGCAGAGCCAGTGCGCCTGGCTGATCGGATCGTCCTCGGCGAAGCCGGGACGGCAGGGGCGCCACGACGAATTCCGAAGGGCTCCAACCGTCGCGCACGAAGGAGCCCCATCACCCGCCGCAACGCCAGCAGGGCCTGCACTTCCACCATTTACCTTGCCGGAGGGCCCTGAACTGTGCCCGGAGAGACCGCTGTGGCCTCGTGTTCGTACGCCTCACCGGCCGCGGCACTCGGCCCGCGTGGAGGGTCCGGTCCGCACCCTCCACGCGTCGGCCACCGGGACGCCGCGGGTGACGTCCGGCTGATCCGGGCGCGCAGTCCAGGGCCTCTCGTTTGGATCATGCTGGGCTCGCGTGCCCTGGCACCGCACCTCGCAGCGTTGTCGTCAGTCCTCCCCAAGCTCTCGGCTTCGCTCGGCAGGGGAGACCCCAACCGCTCCGCGTGGGCTCCCTTCTCCGCCTCGCGATGCACGGCGCCAGGCCCCGCTCCCTGATCCAGCCTGATCCGAACGAAAGACCCTAAGTCGCTGCCTGGTCGCTGTCCCGGAAGCCACCCCAACCGTGCCAGCGGTCGATCTCGATCCACGCGTTGACCCGGCCGCGGTCGCGGTCCGCGTACGGCTGGCCGAGGTACTGCTGTGACAGCCGGTCGATGCCGGCCAGGCCCTCGTCGTCGCTCATCTCGACCACGCGCCCGATCAGCGTCACATGGGTGTACCAGTCGGAGTCGTCGAGCACGGTCAGGGTGACACGTGGGTCCCGGCGGACGTGGTCGAGGCGCTTGCGGCCCTCGTCCATGTTGACCAGCACCCGGCCGTCGTCCCAGAGGTACCAGGTGGCCGTGGACACCGGCTGCCCGTCCGATCGAAGTGTGGCGATCACTGCCGGGTTGGGCTTGCGGAGCATAGCGACCGCGGCGTCGGGAAGCGGCGGCTTCGACATGTTCTCTCCTCTTTCTCGTGCTGTGCCCTTCCTGGGGCGGAGAACCACACCGGGTGGTTCACAGGGCGTGCCTCCACGCTGCCACACGAGGGGTGTGGCGTCCGGGACCATCCCGGCGCTGCGCGTCCGGGGCCTCCAAGCGTCGGCTCGCGGAGGGGGATTGTCGGTGGTGGCTGTGATGCTGGGGACATGGACGAACTGATGAGACGCCGCGTCTACGGCGCCGACCACGACGACCCCGATCCGGGGCCCCGGCCCGGGCACGTCTACGTGGAGCTGGTGGGGGGTCCGCTGGACGGCCTCCTCCTGGACGTGACCGGCTGGCCCGAGGAGCGCCTGGCCGTAGGCGCGGCGCTCGGCACGGAGCTCGGCAAATTCGGTGCGGGAGGACGTGCTGTGTACGGGCCCGTGATGACCGACCCGAAGCGCTGGGCCTGGGAGGCGGACAGCCCGTGATCTGTCCGCCCTCACCCGTCCGGAAGTCCCGTGCCGGGCGGGGCGGCGTTCATCTGCCCGGGCGACGCCGCGCGGTCGGCGCAACTCCTACGATGCGGAGTTGTGTTCCGGAAGCGCCTGCGGTCCCACCGAGGCCATGCCGGCCCGGGCACCGTGAGGTCCGTCTTCCGGGCCCATTTGGTCATCGCCCTCGTTATCATCGGCTGCATGACCGCTGAGCCCTCGCAACCCGTCCCCCTGCGCGCTTCCGACGCGGACCGCGAAGCGGTGGTGGCGGAGCTGCAGGAGGCCGCGGCCGACGGCCGCATCGACCTCGACGAGCTGGGCACCCGACTGGAAGTGGCCCTGGCCGCAAGGACACACGCCGAACTGGCGCCGCTCACCGCCGATCTGCTGCCCGTGATGCCTCCGGCTCAGCCGCTGCTGGTCAAAGGGGGAATGGCAGGCGCGGTGCGGGACGGGATCTGGCGCGTACCGGCGCAGATCAGAGCCTACGGAGGGCTGGGCGGCGTCAAGATCGACTTCACGCGGGTCGAGTGCAGACTGCGGGTGGTCGAGGTCGAGGTGAACGGTGGGGCCGGAGGCGTCGAGATCGTCGTCCCCGACGGCTGGGTGGTGGAAACGGGGGAGGTGGACCCCGGCCTGGCCGGCCTGCGGAACAGGACGACCGCCGAGAGGCTGCCGGGCTCGCCTCTGATTCGCTTGTCCGGCGACTGCGGGATGGGCGGTGTGACGGTCCGTCACCCCGAGCGCGGTGAACGCCGCAAGTTGCAGCGCGAGAGCCGTTGACCCTGGACGTCAGACACTACGCAGCCGAGGCCGGGCCGAACGGCGGTGGGTTCGGACGGGTCGGTGTGCCGGCCCCAGGTCTGATCCACGCAGGCGGGGGCACACGTGTTCCAACTACAAAAGGAGCTACGTCATGCTTGGGATAGCCGCGGCAGTACTGTTCTTCATCGCCTTCCTGATCAACGCCGCCGATATTGCGACGAACGACATCTTCGCATCGACGAACGTCATGCTGATCGGCCTGATCCTGCTCGCCTTGCACGTGGCGGGCATCGGTAACGGGCGGCGGGTCGGCCGGCGCTGACCGTCCCCGTCCGCCAAGCCGGGCGCACCGGACCGGCCGGCGTGGGCGGTGCCGTCGAGCGCGCGATGCTGGAAGTTCCGGGCCGCGCGACCCATGAGGTGCAGTTCCTCCCCACCGTCGTCCGCCAGTCGCCCCGGAACACGTCCGGGGCAGCGGGGTGGGTGCGCGGTCAGGAGCAGGGCGACGGCTGCGTGGGCGGCCGGCGCCGGTCGACCTGCTGAAGTCGATGTGCGATGCCGGTCTCCTTTGGGTGCTGGGAGGCGCTGCCACCCGGAATCAATTCAACTGTCGGAATCGTACGGATGCCCGATCATGGAGCGATGAGCGAGACGTCTCCCCGGCAGGGCTTGGGTCTGGATGCACTGTCGGCCCTCTGGGAACAGCGATCGCCCGCCCTCCCGGAGGGTCTTCAGATGCGGCATGTCCACCCCGATCGGTGGGTGCGCTTCCACAGCCTCCCCGGGGCCAAGCGGTACCCCGAAAGCGACGGCGAGTACGCAATCATGCTTGATCGTCATCACACCGTGTTGAACGAGCTGGGGCCTACGAGCTGTATGGGGTCACCCGGGAATGAACCGGGAACGCCGAACCCAGCGCGCGCATGCCCCAACTGCGGCAGGCCGACCCGGATGCCCGGCACTGGGGCAGCCATGTCCACGACGATGATTTCCCGGATAACGTCATCCACGACGAATACGTCAGCGTCCGCCCCCGGACCAGGTAGGCGCTTGACCCGCTGCTGAGGCTGGTCGCTGATGAGGTGATTGCGGGAGTCACGCCGGCACCGCTCGATCTTCGCCGGCCGTACCACCCGTATGACGTTGGTGGGGATGTGTTCGCCCCCAGCGCCGGCGTCACCGCCCTCAAGGCAGCACATCCCGACTGGCTCTCCACTCACCCGAGCGGCATGTGAGGCTGCTTCGACGCAGATGCTGGGGGAGCGCACGGCCTCGCAAGATCCGCGCTCGGCGTCTCGGATTCTCAGAGAAGAGATTCACGCGACACCGATGATTCCGCTTCGGGGCGGAGGTCTTCCCTTCGGCGCCGGGACACGGGTGTCGCCTGCTCCGGGCCGGGCCCGGAGCAGAGCACGGTTCGCGACAGAGGGGCATGCAGGATGACTGGTTCGAGAACAGCAGCACGCGGTAGGCGAGGGGAAGAGATCTGGCAACTGATCCACTTCGAGCGAGCGGTGCTGGCGACCGATCTCGCATACCTGTCCGAAGAGCAGTGGTCCACGTCTTCACTGTGCAGCGAACTGACGGTGCGTGAAGTGCTGGCGCATCTCACCGCCGGGGCGAGCCTCGACTCCGTGCGATGGCTGGCAGGTGTGCTCCGCTGCCGGTTCGACTTCGACCAACAGGTAGCCATGCGTCTGGCCGAGCAACTGGGTGCATCCCCAGCTGAGACGCTCGAACGATTCCGGCATGTCGTCGCGAGCACGACGAAGCCGCCGCTCCCTGTCATCGCCATGCTCGGAGAGACGATCGTGCACGGGGAGGACATCCGGCGCCCGCTGGGCATCCACCGGGACTACCCGATCGGGACGGTTACGCAGGTAGCCGACCACTACCGGGACTCGGACCTGGTGGTGCTTGCCAAAGGACGCGTCCGTGGCCTGCGACTCGTGGCTCGTGACGGTCCCTTCACGTCCGGTGCCGGGCCGCTCGTGTCCGGCACCACCGTCGCTCTGGTGATGGCAATGACCGGTCGTGCGTCCTACCTGGACGACCTGGAAGGTGACGGAGTCGACCTTCTCCGCAGGCGTTGCGGAACGGGAACGGCGTGACCTGTTCAGCCGCGTTCAACTGTGTAAGCCGCACAGACGCATCGGAGCAGGCGACCCCGGGGTCCTCCGATGCGAAGAACCCCGAGCAGGAGATGCCCTCCGGGCATCAGTAACCGACGGAACAACGTAGCCGCCGTCCGGGTCCGCGGCCCAGCTTTGCAAGGGCCCCGGCCAGAGGTCGGCGCAGCGCACGGGCGACAGCGTCATGGCATCCGGCGTGGTGAGAAGTCGCAAGGAGGACTCAGCCCCAGGCAGGGGGATACTGCGTGCTCCATCGTGCCGGGGCCCGTCCTGCCGAGGTCCACGCGGCGGCAGTCCGCCCGCCCGGGCGGCCCGGCACATCGACGTTCGGCAGGACCATGCCGCGCCGCCAGGACGGCAGCCGGATCCCGTCGCTGATTCACCGGAACTCACCAGAACGAATGAAAAAAAGGGACATGGCAGAATACGAGATCACGACCGCCGGCATCCGTGAGATGACGACATTCCTGGAGTGGGCAGCCGACGAACAGTGGAACCCGGGGAAGATGGACCATCTCGCCTTCCATGCGGCCGACCCGCACGGCTTCCTCCTGGGAAAACTGGACGAAGAACCCGTCGCCACCGTCTCCGCCGTGCGTTACGGGACAGATTTCGGTTTCATCGGGTTCTACATCGCACGTCCCCCGTTCCGGGGCCAGGGGTACGGAATCCAGGCATGGCAGGCCGCCATGCAGCATCTGTACGGCCGGAACGTGGGCCTCGACGGCGTGGTCGACCAGCAGGACAACTACCGCAAGTCCGGGTTCCGCACAGCCTGGAACCATGTGCGGTACGCGGGAGTGCCGGAGGGCGAGGCACCCTCAGGGGACATCACGGTGGCCGACGCCGGAACCGTTCCCTTCGGCATGCTCGCTTCCTACGACCGACGCTTCTTTCCAGCCCGGCGTGACGCCTTCCTCTCCCTGTGGGTGGGAGCGCCAGGTCACACGGCTCTCGTCGCGCTCCAGGATGGTGAGTTGAAGGGCTTCGGGGTCGTGCGCCCGGCCCGGTCCGGCGCTCGTGTCGGCCCCCTGTATGCCGAGACGGACGACATCGCCCACATCCTGCTGAACAGCCTGTCGGCAACCCAGCGGGGAGCGCCCGTGGCCCTGGACGTACCCGATGCGAATGTGCCCGCGATCAGGCTGATGGAGCGGCTGGGACTCGAACCGACCTTCGAGTGCGCCCGGATGTACACCAGGGACGCACCCGATATCGACATGGCCGGCCTCTTCGCCGCGACCACCATCGAACTGGGATAGCGCCGAGCCGACCACCGTGCGGGGGTGCCACCCGGGAAACGACCGCTGCCGGGGCTGCGCCCGCGAGCGCCCGGTTCCTAACGGTGCGCGAGTGGCATCGCCTCGGCGACCGGGGGATAACCGCAACGCCCACCTCGCCCCGTCCCATCAGGCCTGAGGCCGGATCAGTGCACTGTCCGCACGGTGCGCCGCCGTCCATGCCCCGCGGACTGTCGGCTACAGCTCGTCGGCGAACGCCCCTGCCAGCTCACGCCATTCGGCCAGCGGAAGGCCGCTGCCACCCTCGTCGGCGGTGAGGATCTGGAGCGCCACGTGGTCCGCGCCGGCGTCGAGGAATTCCCGAGTCCGGACCTTCACACGCTCGGCATCACCCAGGGCGAAGAGCGCATCCAGGAGACGGACGCTGCCACCGCCGGCGAAGTCGCTCTCGGCGAACCCCAGACGCAACAGGTTCGCCGTGTAGTTCGGTAGCTGCAGGTACATGGCCAGCATGTTCCGCGCCGTGGTACGGGCCCGGTCGGTGTCGGTGTCGAGGACGACCGACAGTTCCGGTGCGAGGATCGCGCCGGGACCCAGCGCCGTACGTGCCTCCGCGGTGTGCTCTGCGGTGACGAGGTACGGGTGCGCGCCCAGCGCACGGCCGGTGGCGAGATTCAGCATCTTCGGCCCGAGCGCGGCGAGGACCCGGTGTCCCGGTTCCACCGGCTGTGCCGCGGCGTCGAGTGCGTCGAGATAGGCGACCATGGCGCTGTACGGCTTCGCGTACTGCGCCACCATCGGGCCGTGGCTCACGCCCAGGCCGAGCACGAGTCGCCCGCGTGCGCTCATGTCGATGGCGGCGATCTCCGCCGCCACCTCCTCGGCCGTGTGCTCCCAGATGCTCAGGATGCCGGTGGCGACGGTGACCGTGCGGGTGGCGGCCACGACGGCTGCGGCGTCCCCGACCGAGGGATTGCCTCCGATCCAGAGCGTGCCGTACTTCAGCTCTTCGAGCTCGGCGGCTGCTTCCGCGATCGCGTGTCTGCCCGCGTCGTCCGTCCGCGACCCGTGCAGGGCACTGCTCCAGATGCCGATCCGTCCGAATGTCTCACGCGTCACAGAGGTCATGGTGGGATCAACAGCGATCCGTGCCCACTATTCCCTGCCGGGCGGGCTTCATCCGATTGCCGCCGACGGTGTCGTCGGACCGGCGATGGCGCGCTGAGGAGAGCTCCGCGGTCCGCACCCAGCGGCTGACCGCGTAGCCGGTGAGCTTCGTCCTGTCCGGACCTCCGCCATGTTGCCGGTATCCCTCCTGGGGTGTCGTTTCGCGGACGTTCATGATGTCCTCACTCCGGGGCTTGGCGTCAGCCGAATCCCCGGGATTGGCTTCGCGAGGTCCAGTTCGACGAAACAGACGAGGCAAACATGTCCCTGAGGCTCGCGGTCGCCGGCCTGGCACTTCTTCCTGCGCTCGCTGTTCCGGCGACCGCGCATGCGTCCCTGACACCTGCTGACGGGCCAGAGCCGGTGCGCAGGACGGTGTTCGACCTGCAAGCCCACCGCGGCGGCCTCGGGCTGACCACGGAGCAGTCCCTCGAGGGCTTCGGCAAGGCGATACGTCTGGGCGTCAGCACTCTGGAACTCGATACCCAGATCACCAAGGACCTGAGAGTGGTCGTGACTCACGACCGTCAGGTCAGCGCCCAGAAGTGCAAGGACACCGGTCCGCTGACCTCGGGCGATCCGATGTACCCGTATGTCGGAAAATACATCAAGAACCTGACGCTCGCGCAGATCAAGTCCATGGACTGCGGCTATCAGCAACTGCCCGGCTTCCCGGAGCAGGAGCAGATCAAGGGCTTCCGCCTCGTCGAACTGAGGGACGTGTTCGGCCTGGTGAAGAGCTACGGTGCCAAGCGGGTCAAGCTGAACATCGAGACCAAGGTCGAGGCCGGTGCGCCCGAGCAGACCGCGCCGCGCGAACTGTTCGTGCGGCGCGTCTTCGAGGAGATCCGCCGCTCCGGCATGCAGAAACAGGTGTCCGTCCAGTCATTCGACTGGGGGGCGTTGAGGGAGATGCACAAGCTCGCGCCCACCTACCCTCTGGTGGCCCTGACGAACTACGACTTCCTCCAGGTGGGGAAGCCCGGAGCCTCTCCCTGGCTCGGCGGGATCGATGCCGATGACTACGACGGGGACTTCGTGAGGGCTGCTGCTTCCATCCCCGGCGTGAGCGCACTGTCCCCGAACTACGGCTTCCCGCAGAACGGCACGATCGCGGACCCCGGCTTCCGGTTCTACCCCGACCGGAAGATGATCCACGACGCACACCGGCGCGGGCTGAAAGTCATCCCCTGGACCTGTGACGATCCCGCCACCGTCGAGGCGCTCATGGACATGGGTGTCGACGGAATCATCACCGACTACCCCGACCGTGTGCGGGACATCATGGCCGCCAGAGGCATGCCTCTGCCCGTGTCGTACCCGCGACCGCGTCACTGACGAACTGCACGCCTCCCGGGGCCGTGCTCATCGGCGATGGTTCCTCAGCGCCCCGGCCGGCGGGAGCTTTTCCCACCCAGCCCAACTGGGACGTCGATGCCGACCATATCCAGGTCGTGGTCGACCATCTCAGTGCCGCACTGAGGACGCCGGCCCTGCAACACGACGCGACCTTCCTGGACACCCACTCCCTCGGCGTAGGCCATGATTCGTGCACGGCACCCGCCGACCGGTACACCGTGGGCCTCGTCCCCACCCGCATCGTGACCCCGCTGCATCCCGACGCGGGTGGGTCCAAGGCCGTCGGCCGCTCACTCGCCGACGCCATTCGCACCTACGAACACCATCCGAACCCGGGCCCAGCGTGACTCCGGCCTGCCGGGCCGCCGGTCGCGGTGGAGCTGAGGCGACCGGCCCCGTGCATCACGCGTGCGCGTGGGTGACCGACGACCTGGACGACCCCCTTGTGGAACTGGCCGAGAGGACACTCCGTTCCCGGAAGCCCACTTCGTTGCGCGCGCAGTGACCCCAGTCAGTCGTCTGCAACGCACCTGCGTCGAAGGCGCACAGTGATGCGGCCGAAGGTGCCGGGACGAGCCCCGCGATCAGGAGGTACTTCTAGCGACGAAGACTGCGGCGACCGCCCCGCACGCCACTGGAGCCCGCAGTCCTGCCGGTCCGGACGATTCGACATGGTCTTGAGTCAGACTGTGTCAGAGGGATCCGCTGTTCGTGCCCTGCAGTTACTCCGCGGGTGCCGTGGCTGCGCTCGCGACCGAGACGGGGCTGTAGTAGACGGACCGTCCTTGCTTGGAACGCTCCAGCAGCCCGTGTGCGACCCCATGCTCCAGCGTGTTGCGCACCACGGCTACCTGTGTCGCGCGCTGCGGGTGGGCTTCGGTCAGGGCGGCGGTCACCTCGGCGGCGGACTTCGGTTCCTTCTGATCTGCGAGGTATCCGGTGACCAGGGCGCGCCAGGTCGGTTCGCCGGCAGCCTTGGGGGCTGCGGTCGCGTCGGTCGAAGCCTGCGCCTTCTGGCCGGCGCGAGCCCGGGGCTTCGCACCGTCTCCGCCCTTGCCCGACTCCGTCCTGCCCTTGGCGCGACGCGCGGCCGGCACGGACACTGCCGCCTTGCGGCCCTTGCCCTTGCCCGTGGCCGGCTTTCCGGTGCCCCCCAGAACCACTTGCATCTTGACCAGGATCTGCTCACCCTCCTCCAGCTGAATGAGCTCGTCCTGCAGTCGGGTCAGCTCGGCACGCGCCCGCTCCTGCTCGCTTCGGTTCGCAGCGAGATCATCTGTGATCCGCTGCGCATAGTCTGCGCTGATGCCGGATGTAGGAGTGTTTTCGGACATGCAGTCCTCGTCTTTCGCCGTGTCTTGAACGTGTATGGCGGCTGATGCTACCGACATCAACGAAAGTAGCGCCCAGTGGATACCGATTCACCACAGACGCGGGCATCTTTTCGACACACGATCGTGTGGCGCCGGTGCCCGTTGCCTCGCGCAGCGCCCGCCGTAACACCACAGTCTCTCCGCGATATTGGCGCGAAATCATGCATTCACGACCGTGTGGGACCGGGCCTCGTCGGGCGTTCGTGTCCTCTGCGCGAGCAATGTCATGGCTTGCACGGCTCTCTGCGATGAGGACGGAACCCTCGTGCACAGCACCCGACTTCGTGTCATCGCTGCGGGAGGTTTAACCCGTATGCGTGATGCCTGCGAAGGGGACTCGCCGCTTCGGTCCGCGCACCGCGCCACAGCGTTCCCGTCGCGAGAATCCGCGGAGCGTCATCCGCGGTCCACGCGTAGGCCGTGCCGTCGGAGTGAGCCGAGCCCACCGGACGTACACATAGCGTCGTTGCTCTCTGGTGGGTGGCGGTTTCGCCATGTAGCGTCACTGCCAGATGTCGTGGTTCGCCGTACCAGCCCGCGCTTCGGTGCGGGCATTTTGCTGTGCCGGTGCGGGCCATGACGTCCCCGGGGCCGCGCGGTGCGGGTCCGGATATCAACGGGAAGGCACGAGCATGGCCAGCGGAACCGTCAAGTGGTTCAACGCGGAAAAGGGTTTCGGCTTCATCCAGCAGGACGGCGGCGGGCCGGACGTCTTCGCGCATTACTCCGCCATCAACGCCACTGGCTTCCGTGAGCTCCAGGAAGGCCAGGCCGTCACCTTCGACGTGACCCAGGGGCAGAAGGGCCCGCAGGCGGAGAACATCACAGCCGCCTGACCCCGCAGCCGAAGTCGCCCAGGCCCCCGGGAAGCATGATCCGAGGGCCTGGGCACCGGCACCAGCCGCTCCGACCGTCGGCAGGGAGATGCGGACGGGCCGGCGGCGGCCCATTGGCGGGACCCCGGGCGGTGCGCCGGCCCGTCTCGCACACAGCGTGAGCAGCCACGGCGCGTTCCGACGGAACGACGGCCTCCTGGCGACCATGCCTCGATCCTGACGGATACTGCGTCGGCGGTATGGCATGACAGCCGACGCCGGCAGCCCGCGTACGTCTTCGCCACCCACCCTTGGGGGTGCTCCCGGCTCGAGCCGGGTAGGTGTTCGATGAGCAGGCCCCTCTGCGGGCCTGCGGGACGGTCCGCAATACCGGCGATACGTCGGATTTCCCGGTCAGCCCCTCTCATCGAGGAGCAGCAAGTGCAGCCAGACGCAGAGATGGGTACGGACGACCACCAGACGCAGGTGATCGTGGTGGGCGCGGGGCCGGCAGGCTCGGCCGCGGCACTGTTCCTTGCGCGGGCAGGCGTGGACGTACTGCTGCTCGAGAAGGGCACCTTTCCCCGGGACAAGGTGTGCGGGGACGGCCTCACCCCGCGAGGCGTCCAGCAACTGGTGCGCATGGGCGTCGACATCGATGCTCCGGGCTGGACGCGCACCAAGGGCATGCGGTGGGTGTGCGGAGGGCGCCAGGTACACATCGACTGGCCCCGCTCGGGCAGCAACCCGGACTTCGGACTCACCCGCTCCCGGCACGACTTCGACGACATCCTGGCACGGCAGGCCGTGGCTGCCGGAGCGCGGTTGTGCCTGGAGACGAAGGCAACAGGACCCCTGACCGACCGTGCCGGACGCATCGTAGGCGTGAGCGCCGTGACGGGAGCCGACAGGCAGCCGAAGAACTACCGCGCCCCCGTGGTGATCGCCGCCGACGGTGCCTCCGCACGCACCGCGCTGGCCATGGGGCTGGAGCGGGACCCGGGCAAGCCTATGGCCACCGCCGCCCGGCGCTACTACCGCAGTGAGACGCGCACCCACGACCCCTACCTCGAGCTCTGGGCCGATCTGCTCTGTTCCCGCACCGGCCGTGACCTGCCGGGATACGGATGGATCTTTCCGCTCGGGGACGGCCGCGTGAATGTGGGCCTGGGCGCCCTGCCGCACCGAGGTCACGGATCGGTCGATCTGAGGGCCACCATGGACCAGTGGCTGGCCCGGATGCCTCCGCACTGGGAGCTGCGGGAGGAGAATGCCGACTCGCCGCTGCGCAGCGCCGCCCTTCCCATGGGTTTCAACCGCAGGCCGCAGTACCGTCGCGGGCTGCTCCTGGTCGGTGACAGCGGCGGCATGGTCAGCCCCTGGAGCGGTGAAGGCATCGTTCAGGCCATGGAGGCGGGTGAGATCGCCGCCGAGACAGTTGCCCTCGCTCTGCACCGCCCCGCCGGCCCCGGGCGTGAGCAGGCTCTGCATCAGTACGTGAGCGAGGTGAACCGCCGCTGGGGGCGCTACTACCGGCTCGGCAACACCATCGCCGACCTGGTGTTCGCCCGCTACGGTTACCGACCGCTCCTCAACCGCCGCGTCATGGCCTCGCCCGCTCTGGTGCACACACTCGCCCGACTGCTGACGCACGGAACCGACGCACCGTCCGACGACCTGATCGACACCGTCGTGCGCGGCCTCGTCCGTATGGTTCCCGCGCCGAGACGGCGGGTCCGCGGCCTGGACGCGCATCGTCGTTGACCCTCGCGAGGATGCGCTGCTGCGACCGATCCGTCCGGGAACCACGTACACCCGCAGGAGGCGGCAGACCCTCCCGGGACAACGTCTGCCGCGTCCTGCGGGGGAGCGCACCGCCGTACCAGAATCCCGCCGCCCGCAACCCCATTGGATGACGTCTCCGCCCCTGCACTACCACTGCACAGTCAGTCCTGCTGTTCCGAGAGCCGTGAAGCGGTCTGCAAGGCCGCCATATCGAGCAGGAGCATGGCGTCGTGGTCGGGGCGTCGGGATCGTTCGCGGCCGGTGCGCGGAGCCGGGCGACGCACCCGCGGATCTGATTGCCTCAATCGGTGAAGACGTCGCGGGCGGCGGGGTGCAGAAAGAGGTAGTGGGCCAGATTGCGCTGCCGGACCGGCCCGTCGGCGATTCCGGCGTACAGGGCGAGTCCGCCGGGGTTGTGGGCGAGGATGTCCATACTGCCGCTAACGACGTGGGCGGGATTGGGCCGCACCGTCTCCAGCAGCAGCTTCAGATGCCGGGGCACCGTACGGTTCGGAGCAGGCGTCGGCCGTGCCACGGTGCCGCACTCACACCGAACGCACGCACCTCGGAATCGACTTTGGCACCACCGACGTCGTGGCCGAACGCGGCGAAGAGGGTATCGCCAAGGTCCGCGAGCTGACCGGCGGCCACGGCACCCGTGCCGTACTCGAAGCGGTCGGGCACATGCCCGCGTACGACATGGCCATCGGTACCGTCCGCCCCGGCGGTGTGGTGAACCGCGTAAAAGTCCCTCAGTACGAGGACGCCCCCGTCGGCTTCGGCAGTCTCTTGGGCCCGAACATCACCCTCACGGGAGGGCCCGCTCCCGTCCGCGCCTACGTCGAGAGACTGCTTCCCGCCGTCCTGGACGGCACCGTCGGTCTGGAGCGGACTGCCGAGGGCTACCACGCCATGGATCGGCCCCGAGGCGCTCAAGGTCCTCATCACTCCCTGATCGTGACTGGACAGGTCGAACTCAAAGGGACAGTGATGGCATGTCCTACATGGAGGTGAGCAGGAGCAACGAGCAACTACGCCTGCGATGTGCGTCCATGCGGAAGTATCCAAAGGCGTGCGAATGAACACGAGCGACAGCCTGACCTTTGGATGTGATGCGAAACGCCACGGCAGGGAAGGACGCCGTCACGCGCTTGGGGTGGCGGAGGGCGGGAGCGGCGGGTAC
>NZ_MAPV01000138.1 GCF_001700505.1 Streptomyces mutomycini | reverse complement strand
CCCCCCGACGCCTCCATGAGCACCTCCCCCGCCGCCGTCCGGACGTACAGCACCGACCGCCCCGCTCGCCGTCGCTCCACGAGGCCCGCGCCCAGCAGCACCGACAGGTGCCGGCCCACCGATCCCAGTGCCTGGCCGGTCACGGCGACCAGTTGGGTCGTGCTCATGGGGGTGGCGAGGAGCGCCAGCACTCCGGCCCGTGCCGTCCCGATGAGTGCCCCGAGCCCGGCCGGGGCGGGGCGCCTGTGGTGGCCTTCGGCGAGCACACCCAGGCACGGGTAGACGACGGCGTACCGCTCCCGTCCCTCCCATGACACCCAGCTGGTCCGCGGCGTCACCGGCATGAACAGCAGCTCGGCCCCGGGGGCGATCTCGCGTGGCGGATAGGCGAGCGGGTTCACCTGGAACCGGCTCTCCCCCAGCCACCGCGTCCCCGGTTTCAGCGAGTCCAGCACCGCCGCCCAGCCGCCCTGGTTCACCTGTGTGGTCCGCGCGACCATGTCGGCCTCCAGGACGCGCCGCCGGCGCTCCCAGTACGGCCGTACGGTCTCCTCCCAGACGTGGGTGAGGAGCGCGGTCGCCCGCTCGGGCAGGTCGTCCCGCTCCAGAGCGGGTGGGAGCGGGCCCCGCAGGGACACACGGAGGTTGGTCCGGGCCACTTCCGCTCCGGCCGCGCGTACCCGGGCCACGGTCTCCTCGAAGCTCTCCCCGACGCATGAGGTGGGGCAGAAGAAGTCGGCGATCCAGGAGGTGCCGATCGCCGCCTGCACCAGCGGTGCGATCACCGGGTCGGCCGCGAGTCGGGCGCGGTAGCCGGGCAGGTGCGCGCGCAGCCATGCCTCCTCGCCCGGGTGGCCACCGGTCCCGGCGTGCAGCAGCTTCAGGCTGGCGAAGGTCTCGGCGAACGGTGAGAGCACGAACCGGCTGCGCGCGAGGGTGTCGGTGTCGATCTGCCACAAGCCCATGCGTACGACCTTTCGCGTGTCGGCGAAACAATACGCACGGCCCCCGGTCTGATCCCAGACTCCTGCGCATGCGCAGCTATCGCTCCCTGTTCCGCACCCCGGAGTTCACCCCCTTCCTGCTTTCCTTCGCCGCTTTCGCCGCGGCCCAGACGATCGGCGGCCTGGCTCTCGCCACGCTGGTCTACCGGGCCACCGGTTCGCCGTTCCTGTCCGCGGTGAGCATGGTCGGCCCGCAGCTGGCGCAGTTGCTGGGGGGCGCGTTCCTGCTCTCGACCGCCGACCGGCTTCCCCCGCGCGCGATCCTGACCTGTCTCGCTCTCGCCTTCGCGGCCTGCACGGCGGTGCTGGCGCTGCCCGGCCTGCCGGTCTGGGCGGTCTTCGGCGTCATCCTCCTCCAGGGTCTCGTCGCGTCGCTGGGTGGCGGAGTGCGCGGGGGGCTGCTGAACGAGATCCTGACCAAGGACGGCTACGTCCTCGGCCGTTCGATGTACAACATGCTCTGGGGCCTGACGCAGATGGCCGGTTTCGCGACGGGCGGCGTACTGTTGACGCTCCTGACCCCGGGGTCCTGCCTGCTCCTCGCGGCTGCGCTGTACCTGGTCGCGGCCCTCGTCACCCGCGTGGGACTCACGGCGCGCCCGGCACGCTCCTCCGGCCGCCCGTCCGTCTCGGCGACCTGGCGCAGCAACGCCCTCCTGTGGTCCTCACGCCCTCGCCGTCTGGCGTATCTGGGGCTGTGTGTGCCCAACGGCCTGATCGTCGGCAGTGATTCGCTCTACGTCTCCTACGCGCCCGAGGCCGCCGGCATGCTCTACGCGTGCGGGGCGCTGGGCATGTTCGTGGGCGACATGGCGGTGGGCCGGCTGGTGCCTCCCGCGGTTCGCCCCCGCCTCGCCACTCCGCTCCGCCTGCTGCTGGCGGTGCCGTATCTGTTCTTCGTCCTGCAGCCGGGCGTCGCCCTGTCGGCCGTTGCCGTCACCGCCGCGTCCGTCGGTTTCGCCGCGAGCCTGGTGCTGCAGGAACGCCTGCTGTCACTCACCCCGGACGACCTCACGGGCCAGGCCCTCGGCCTCCACGCCACCGGCATGACGGCCATGCAGGGCCTCGGCACCGTCATTGCCGGCACCCTGGCCCAACTGACGTCCCCGGCGACCGCGATGACGCTGATGGCGGGCGCGTCCGTCGCCGTGACGCTGACCCTCGCGACCCTGGACAGGCGCGAGGAGCGGAAGCCGGCTGTCCGCCGACCCAGGACACCTGCTCCGACTACCCCGCACTGACGATCGCCAGAGGCAGGAGTCCGATCACCACACCGGCAGCGGTGACACTCCACGCCCTCAGCACCTCCCGTGAGGGCGGGAGACGATCAGCGTGACGCCGTGTGCGGTCAGCGCGAGGACCTCGAACTCGTGCTGCAACGCGCTCTTGCTCCGTCTTGCTACGTAATGACCGCAGGGTCGTCCTTTCCTGCCGGGGCATCCGCACGACGGGAGACTTGACGGTTCACATGGGCCGATGGCGACAGCGCGTAACCGCTCCTCCTATCGCCAGGACCACGTCCGGCCGGTTGCGGGGCCGCCCTCTCACGAAAGTGCCCCGCGCGAGCTCTGAGTTCGACAAGCCCGGTCGTCGAGCCGGCAGTTCGAGGCAGGAGTAGTGCGTCACGCTCATCCCGAGCGGCCGCAGCACCTCCTCCATGGGTGCGCGGAGGGCGCTCGAACGCCGACCCGGGATGTCAGGACTCAGAACCCGCGACTCAATTCTCTGCGTGCCCTGTTACGACTTCGGGCACGATCGGAGCCGTCGCTGTATCCGTGCCGGTTCAACGGGTCGGGCGCCGCGACGACCCAAGCGGTTGCCCTGCGGCGATGTCTATCGTGCACGAGGCCGTCAGTCCATGCTCTCGTATCCGGAGTGGAACAGCGCGGAGAAGCTGGGGTACTTCGTCGGGTTGCCGTACTTCGGCGCGAACTCGTAGGCGGCCCACTCGCCGTCCGGTCCGACGTCGGTCGGATCGAGCAACCAGAAGTCCTCTCCCCGGGCGATCTCGACGGATCGGCGAAACAGCTGCACGTCGTCCTCGTTGCCGGGTATCGAGTCGTAGATCTCGGTCACGCTTCTGCCGGCATCGCCGTCCCGCATCCACAGGACGCGGCCGCACGGATGGACACCACTCACCCAGGCATCCAGGTACGTCCACCCGTCGCTCGCCAGATAGAACCCCCTCAGGCTCGGCGGGAACCGCACCCCGAGCCGCTCCTCGGACGCCACCAGGGCTTCTTCCCGAGCCGGTGCTTCACCCAGCCACAGCTCAACCCGCCCCTCTCGGTCCAGGACCTCCATCTGATCGTCATCCAGCAGATCGACCAACTCCTGGTCGCTGGCTGTGTTCTCCAAGTACCGCTCGCCGTACCGCTCCAGAAAGCCACGCCACGCCTCCGGCGTGGTCAGAACAGGGGTAACTACATCCTCGTCAGCCTCAGTTGTCTCACTCACACCGACCATGGTGTCAGGCGCCCATGACAACGCCGACGGTTGCCGGCCCTGCGGCAGGCGAGGATCCGCTCACGATTGCTGCACTGGCGCACGGTCGCGTACGGGATCAGGGTGACCACGGCGGTCAGTCGGCTTGAGCGCCCCAAGCCCGAGGGGTGATCCGCCAGGAGGCAGGCACGGTGCGCACGGCCGGCTTGCGTGCCGGCGCAGGCGGTCCCGTCATGGGCTCTGTGGTCCCCCGAGCCCGACTCTCGACTACTGCTCCGTCGCACGGCGGGATGAGTCCACGATCTGCTGCAGGGCCGCGGCGTGTTTCTCCAGTGCGGCGCGCCCGGCCGCACTCAGGGCCACCCAGGTGCGGGGGCGCTTGCCGACGTAGCCCTTCTTGACGTCGACGTAGCCGTGTCTCTCCAGCGTGCTGATCTGCTTCGAGAGGGCGGAGGCCGAGACCTCCGCCGTCTCTCTGACCCAGGACCACTCCGCCCACCTGGTGCCCGCCAACAGCGACACGATGGTCAGCCGTGTGGAGTCGAGCAGGACGGAATCGAATTCAGCGCGCGGCACCCGGCCCCTCCGTCACCGTTCGCCCGCCACGCACTGCGCGGGTCCTCACCGCCCGGTCCCATGCCGGCCCCAGGAAGATCACGACGGCACCCAGCAGGGCCCCGACACCGGAGCGCCAGTACGGCAGGTCGAGCGACACGCGGGCTCCCAGCACCGATACGACCAGGCCGATCGCCACGACCGCGAGCAGCGTGAGCCGCCTCCTGCGCATGAACGCCCCGTCCAGTTCATCCTTGCGCAGGCCCGTGCGGTGGCCGAGCAGAGCCGAGCCCCGCCGCGTGCGCAACAGCACGACGTAGGCCACCGCGAGCACCGCGTAACCGATGGACACCCAGGCCTGCGCGTCATCGCCGACCCAGTCGGGGGCAGCCAGGAGCAGGAAGGCCGCGAGGCCGAGGACGACGTACACCCACCTCGCACCCCCGCTGCCCTCGGCCGCCTGTATCCGGCGCTGCTCGACGTCCCGCAGCGTACGTGCGGCCTCTTCCGGCGTCGGGTTCTGATGTGCAGACATCGGTACCTCCATGAGCTGAGGGGAGAGGAGCAGTGCAACGCCCCTCTGTTTCCTGTAAGGAAACTACTTTCCTCATGTGGGTCAGTCAACCGTCCGGCACGCTCCCTCAGGTGGTGTGGCTCATCCGCCAAGCGCCGTAGACGGTCTCGTCGAGGCCGGCCAGCCCATCGCCATGGCAGTGGGCGGAGCCGAGCGTGTTCTCCGTACTGACGCCGAGGTCCTCGACCCCTGGTTGAACAGTGCGGGTGAACCCCATGACGTCGAAGGCCTCCCGGGAACACTGGAAGGCGCGGTCCAGCACCTCCTCGGGTGCGGCTGGTGCGGTCTCCCCGGTCGTGAGCGGACCGTATGCCCGAGGGGTGACTCGGGCGATCCGCGCGGATATCTCACAAGGAGTGGTTGCGCGTGCGCAGTTGGGGCAGGCAGCGCAAAGTCGTCCGTGCCTCGGAGGGACTTGGCTCCCCTGCCGCCCCCGGGGCGCCCACCCCTAGAGCCAGCCGTGCTCCCGGGCCATGCGGGCCGCGACGTGGCGGTTCTCCGCGCCGAGTTTCATCGCGGCGGACGAGAGGTAGTTGCGGACCGTTCCGCTGGACAGCAGGGCGCGGGCCGCGATGTCCGCGATCGGGGCCCCGTCCTCGGCGTACGACAGGAGTTCCGCTTCGCGGGGCGTCAGGGGTGAGTCGCCCGCTGCGATGGCGTCGGCCGCGAGTTCCTGGTCGACGTAGCGGCCGCCCGTGTGGACCGTGCGGATGATCTGCGCCAGCTGGTGCGCGGACACCGTCTTGGGCACGAAGCCGCGCACCCCGACGCTCAGCGCGCGCTTCAGGGCCCCCGCCCTGGCGTGGCTGGTGACGATCATGGAGGCGCACCCGGGCACGGTCTCCCGCAACTGCCGTGCCACGGCCACGCCGTCGAGGCCGGGCATCTGGAGGTCGAGTACGGCGACGTCGGGGCGGTGCGCCCGGGCCATGGCCACGGCTTCGTCGCCGGTTCCCGCCTGGGCAACGACAGTGATGTCGTCCTCCAGGGTGAGGAGGGAGGCGAGAGCCCCCCGGATGAGGTGCTCGTCGTCCGCCAGCAGAACCGTGATCATGTGCATTCCTCCCAGGGGACGCGTGCGGTCAGGCGGAAGCGTCCGCCGGGGATCTGTTCGGTGGTCAGTGTGCCGTTCAGCCCGGTCAGACGTTCACGCAGGCCTGCCAGGCCCGTGCCCCCACCGGGTGGGGTGTCGGACGCGCCGTCGTTCTCCATCACCAGCAGTGCCGCCGTGGGACCCGCGGTGCGCAGTGACAGGGTGCAGCTCGATGCGCCCTGTGCGTGGCGGAGCACGTTCGTCGTGCCTTCGCGCACCACCCAGCCGAGAGCCGACTGCACGTCGGAGGGCAGGCGGGCCGCGGGGCCGTATTCGATGCGGCAGTCGATGCCCGCGGCCTCCAGGACGGAGCGTGCTCCGGCGAGTTCGGTGTGCAGGTCGGCGGTGCGGTATCCGCGGACCACCGACCGGATCTCCCGCTGCGACTCCTGCGCGATGCGCTGGACCTCCTCCATGTGCTCGACCGCCTCGGGACGTCCGCGCCGCGCCAGTTGTGCCGCGAGTTCGCTCTTGAGCGCCACCACCGCGAGGTTGCGGCCCAGTACGTCGTGCAGGTCGCGGCCGAAGCGCAGGCGTTCCTCGGCGACGGCGAGGCGTGCCTCCGTCTGACGGGCGGAGGCCAGTTGCTCGATCAGCCGGACGCTCCAGCCGGAGGCCCGGGACGCGACGCCCATGAACGGCACCATGAACAGGCTGGCGCTGACAGCGAGGACCAGGGACGGGCCCGGCAGCCCCGCCACGCCTACCCCCACCAGGGACGCGACCGCGACGACTGCCACCAGGGCCGCTCCCCGGCGGACCGAAAGGGCGAGGGCCGGCGGCCCGGCCCAGAACATCAGCAGCCACACCGTGTAGGACGTCAGATCGCCGTCGTCGATGCGGCCGGACGACAGCAGCACGCATCCCAGAGCGGCCATGACCACGGTCAGGGCCGTGTACACCCCCACGAGCCGGACCGGACGCGGGCCGACGGTGAGGTAGTGGCGCAGGGCGGAGCGCCACAGCATGAACTGGATGGCGGCGTGCACCGCGCCCAGCGCGGCCACGATGGCGAGCACGGCGCCTGCGCCGTCCGACTGGATCACCCAGATCGTCCAGAGGCCCACCTCGCTGACGGCGAGGAAGCCGACGCTGCCCACCGCGTACCGGCGGTACCGCTCGGGGCCGTCCTGGCCTGCGAGCCGTTCCACCCAGTCCTCCACGCTCACGCTCATGGTCACCGACTTCCCCGTCCTGCCGCCGCCGCACCCTGCTGCGCGGGATCAACCACGCGGGCCCCAGCGGAACCACTGCCGCACACCGAGGGCGGCCACTCCCGTCCAGGCCAGGGCGAGGAGCAGCGCGCGGCCCTGGTCCACAGCGCCGAGCTCGCCCGTCCAGCCGCCCCGCAGGAGGTCCATCACCGGTGAGAAGGGCAGCCAGGCACTGATGTCGGCCACCATGCCGGGCAGCACCTCGCGCGGTACGAACATTCCGGAGCCGGCCATGCTCAGCAGCCAGAACGGCAGGAACGTCAGCTGCGCGCTCTCCGCCGTCCGGGTGACCGCGGCGGTCAGCGCCCCGGCGGCCACGAGCATCGCGCCACCGGTCAGCAGGCCCAGGACCACGAGGTGCGGGGCCGCCGGGGCGGGAGCGTCCAGGACCACCGTCAGCCCGATGACCAGCAGTGCGCACTGCACGTACGCCAGCAGCAGGGCGGGGAGTGCTCCGCCGGTGAAGATCTCCCAGTCGCGCACCTCCCCCGTACGCAGGCGCTTGAGCACGAGGCTCTCGCGCCGGGTGACGTACACCCCGACCAGGTTCGTGTAGACGGAGAAGATCAGTGCCAGGCCCAGGGAGCCGGGCAGCAGGACCGTGGCGATCGACAGGCCGGTGCCGTCCAGGTCCAGGCCGTTGACGACTCCTCGCATCGAGAAGGTCGTGATGGCCGGCACGAGGAGCGCGGTGAACAGTGCGGCCCTGCTGCGCAGCAGCAGGGCCAGCTCCGCGCGGCCGAGGGCGATCATGCGGGACGCGGAGCCGCGTCGCACCGGCGTGGCGGTGGTCACCGGTCGGGCGGGGGCGGTCGTCGTCATCGTGTCTCCTCGTTGTCCAGGCCCTTGGCGATCTCCATGAAGGCCTCCTCCAGTGATGCGGACCGGGCGTCGAGGGCGTGCAGCGCGACGCCGGTCCGCTGGGCCCAGGTGAGCAGTTCGGTGGCGGTGCGCTGGAGGTCGTTGGTCTCCAGCCGGACCGTCCCGCTCTCGCTCGTGTGCCGGACAACGCCCATCGACGCGAGCGGCGGCAGTTCACCGACGAATCGGTCCTGGGGCAGCTGGAAGCTGATCCGGGAAGGCCGCTCGGCGACCACGTCGGCCACCCGCCCGGTGGTGGCGATCAGCCCCTTGTGCATGATCGCCAGCCGGTCGGCGAGCTGTTCGGCCTCCTCCAGGTAGTGCGTGGTGAGCAGCACGGTCGTGCCCTGCTGCTTCAGCTCCCGGATCAGTTCCCAGGTGTCCTGGCGGGACTGCGCGTCCAGGCCGGTCGTCGGTTCGTCGAGGAACAGCACCTCCGGCCGCCCGAGCAGGGCCAGT
Organism: Streptomyces mutomycini; assembly: GCF_001700505.1. GTDB lineage: Bacteria > Actinomycetota > Actinomycetes > Streptomycetales > Streptomycetaceae > Streptomyces > Streptomyces mutomycini. The sequence continues at coordinate 12,683 of NZ_MAPV01000138.1, read as the reverse complement.
GAGAGGTCGAGGCGCCGGCGTTCGCCGCCTGAGAGCTGCTTGACCCTGACCGCGCGCCGGTCCGACAGGTTGGTGAGTGCGAGGGCCTCGTCCACGGGGCGCGCCCCGGTCGTGCAGCCCGCCCACATGCGTACGGTCTCGAGCACCGTCAACTCCGGCGGGAAGCCGCCCTCCTGGAGCATCACCCCCATACGGTGGCGTACCGAGGCCCGGTCGCGGAACGGGTCGTGGCCCAGCACCCGGACGGTCCCGCCGGTCGGAGTGGCCTGGCCTTCCAGGAGTTCCAGGGTGGAGGTCTTGCCGGCGCCGTTGGTGCCCAGCAGGGCGAAGAGTTCCCCTCGGGCGACGGTGAAGTCGATGCCGCGTACGGCGTCGAAGCCCCAGTAGCTCCGTTTCAGTCCGACGGTTTCGATGACTGTGTTCATGCACTCCACACTCCCGGCGATACGGCGCTGTAGGCAGTGCGGTGTGTCATCGGGTCCGTATGACGCCTGTCATGCGGCCTCATGACAGGCGTCACGCGGCAAGGCCACCAACGGGACCGCGACCGGCACGAGACGCTGGACACGGGACTGTGAACGCGGACTCCGCCCACGGGCCTGTGAACGCAGGAAATCCCCGGTCCGAAATTGCGGACCGGGGATTTCCTCACGTATATTGAGTGTTTCTGTGTGCCCACAGAAAAGGCCCCGCAGAGGGGGCCACTAGAAACACCATATCCGGCAGGGAGCGATTTTGTCAACTCGCGAAAACGTCGAATTGCAGAAGGAGCAGGAATTCATCGACCGGCTCTACGACCGTGTCGACGAGCTGCGCGGGGTCACCGCACAGCACATCGAGGACGCGTTGACGCCGGTGGGGAACGGCCTGCAGGCCCGTCACGAGCGTGATGTGCTCGTCGCCGAGCGTTCCGGTCTGCTGGCGTCCCTGAATGCGGTGGACGGCTCGCTGTGCTTCGGCCGTATCGATCTCCAGGACGGCGCCGCGCACCATATCGGCCGTATCGGAATTCGTGAGGACGACACCGGACACACGCCCCTTCTGATCGACTGGCGGGCACCGGTCGCCCGGCCGTTCTACCTCGCCACCGGGCATACGCCGATGGGGCTGCGCCGGCGCAGACACCTCACCACCGAGGGCCGCACGGTGACCGAGCTGCACGACGAGATCCTCGACCTGGGGGACCACGAGCGCAGCGGCTTCGAGGACCCGAGCGGTGACGCCGTGCTGCTCGCCGCCCTGAGTTCCGCCCGCACCGGCCGCATGGGCGACATCGTGCGGACCATCCAGGCGGAGCAGGACCGCATCATCCGCGCGCCGCACCGTGGCGTGCTCGTCGTCGAGGGCGGCCCCGGCACGGGCAAGACCGCCGTGGCGCTGCACCGGGCGGCCTTCCTGCTGTACGAGCACCGTGAGCTCCTGGCCAAGCGCGCGGTCCTGGTCGTCGGCCCCAATCCCGCCTTCCTCCGCTACATCGGCGAGGTGCTGCCCGCCCTCGGCGAGACCGGCGTCATGCTCGCCACACAGGCCGAGCTCTTCCCGGGCGTCCACGCGCGCGGCACCGACACCCCGCGCGCGGCGGCCGTCAAGGGCGGAGCGGAGATGGCCGAGGCGCTCGCCCTCGCCGTACGTGACCGGCAGCAGTTGCCCGAGCCCGGCGCGCCGGTGATCGTCCCGCACGACGACGGTGACCTCGTTCTGGACTGGGAGATCGCCTACGAGGCGCGGCAGGCGGCCCGCGAGACCCGTCTGCCGCACAACCTCGCCCGCCCGTACTTCACCTTCAACGTCATCGACGCCCTCACCCGGCAGCTCACCGAGCGCATCGGCGCCGACCCGTACGGCGGCCCGAACTTCCTGGGTCCCGACGACGTCGCCCAGCTCGGCAAGGGCGTCGCGGCGAGCGAGGAGGTGCACGCCGCCGTCGGTGATCTGTGGCCGGTGCTCACTCCGGAGGAGTTCCTCACCGACTATCTGACCGAGCCGGTGTACCTGCCGGAGGAGGACGCGCAGGCCATCCGGCGGGCTCCCGGCGACGGGGAGTGGACCCCGGCCGATGTGCCGCTCCTCGACGAGGCGGCCGAGCTGCTGGGATCCGACGACAGCGCCGAGCGGGCCGCCGCCGAGGCCGAGCGTCAGGAGCGGGTCGCCTACGCGCAGGGCGTGCTGGAGCTGTCCCGGGGTTCGGAGTCGTACGAGTTCGAGGACGAGGAGTCCGAGTTCCTGGCCGCCCACGACATCATCGACGCCGAGCGGATGGCGGAGCGGCAGGAGGAGGCCGATCACCGTAGCGCGGCCGAGCGTGCGGCAGCCGACCGGACGTGGGCGTTCGGGCACATCATCGTCGACGAGGCGCAGGAGCTGTCCCCGATGGCCTGGCGGCTGCTGATGCGCCGGTCGCCGACCCGCTCGCTGACCCTGGTCGGCGACCCTGCGCAGACGTCGGAGGAGGCGGGTGTCGGCTCGTGGGAGAAGATCCTGGAGCCGTACGTCGGCGACCGCTTCGAGCATGTGCGGCTGGGCGTCAACTACCGCACGCCCGCCGAGATCATGGACCTGGCGGCGAAGGTCGTACGGGCCCAGGACCCGTCGTTCGAGCCGCCCTGGTCGGTCCGGTCCACCGGCGAGACGCCGTGGACGCGGGATGCCGGCGCGGATCTGGCGGGCGCGGTGGCGCGGGCCGTCGTGGAGCTGACGCCCGAGGAGGGGCGCCTCGCGGTGATCGCGCCGCGCGAGCTGCACGAGGAGATCGCGGCGCAGCTCGACGGGGTCACGGCGGGCACCGAACCCGACCTCACCCGCCCCGTGGTGCTGCTCGGCCCGCGTGAGGCGAAGGGGCTGGAGTTCGACCACGTCCTGGTCGTGGAACCAGGGCGCTTCGGAGCGAGTGACCTGTATGTGGCGCTGACCCGTGCCACACAGCGCCTGGGCATCGTGCACCGGGAGGAGCTGCCCGAGTCGCTGCGCTGAGGGTGTGGAAGCTGCCCTGAGGGGGTGTCAGGCCGCCCCGGAGGGTGCGTCGGGGAGCCCCGGACGTGCGTCACGGGCGCGCCCCGACGCTCGAAGCTCGGGACCCGGGATTCGAGCGTCGGGACGGGCCTGTTCACTCTTTCGGGGCCCGGAATCAGGGCCTCCGCCCGACGCTTGAGCTTCGGGATCCGAGCGTCGGGATCCGAGGGCCGGGATTCGAGCGATGTCTTCACCCGGTAGGAAAAGAAGGGGTTTGGGAAAACCTCCCTGACCTCCCTGACCCGTCACGGCCAGCAAGTATGACTAATCGTGACCGACTTGCGGCGGAGCGTGGCGACTGCTTACGGTGCGAGAACCGAACGACCCCGACACGGTGTTAGTCGCACCAGGCCGGGGTCTGACCGCAAGATCGAGAAAGAGCGATCCCGTGGCTACCGAGCACCTTAACTTCGCCCTGCGCGCCCCCGCATCCTCGCGCCCGTACCCGATGGCCAGGCCCGGTTACGGCAAGCGCTCCATGCCTGAACAACTCCCGCGCAGCGCTGACGACTTCTCACTGCTCCCCGCCCGCGAGCGGTACATCGCCGGGTTCATCGACCAGCTGCCCGACGGGGCCTCGATGGACGTGAAGAGCCTCGCCAAGCAGCTTCCGCTGTACGGCCAGCAGGCCGTCGGCTCGGCCCTGAAGGCGCTGGCCACCGCCGGATATCTGCGCCGCGTACGGTGCCTCGTCGGCGAGCCGGGGCAGGTCCGCTGGGTCTCGCGGACGTTCTGGTCGCGTACGGCCCGCGACAACGAGTGGTGGGCCGCCACCGAGGTCGCCCCGGCTGCCGCCGAGGGCACGCCGGCTGCCGCCACCGAGGTCACCGCGGCTGCCGCCCCCGTGCAGCCCCCCGGCCGCACGGAGGCCGCTGCGCCGCTGGTGCCTCCGGGTCCCGCCGCGCCGACCCCCGCAGCACGTCCGGCGCCCCCGGCCACGACCACACCCGCCGCGCCCGCCGTGCCCGTGGCGCCTGTCATGCCCGTCGTGCCCGTCGTGCCCGTCGTGCCCCAGCAGCGGAATCCGACGCCCGACGCGCCCTCGCCCGCCTACCTCGCGCTGGCGCAGCTCGGCCGCGTCGACTCCCGCCTGACCCTGTCCGCCGCCGACTGCGCGGTCCTGGAGGCCCTGGCAGCCGAATGGTTCGCGCGCGGCGTGAACACGGATTACCTCACCCAGGCACTCACCGCCGGACTGCCCGCCCGCGTCGATTCCCCGGTCGGCTTCGTACGCCGCCGACTCACCGACAAGATCCCGCCGCACGTACCCACCGCCCCGACGCCGCCCGCACCGGGTGCGCCGGGAGCGTCAGGAGCGCCGGTGCACCGCGTGATGCTGGAGTGCACCAAGTGCGGCACCCCGGGGCGCCCGGAAGCGCTCCCCGACGGCCTCTGCCGACCGTGCCGCCGGCCTGCGGAGGGTGCCGCACCCGGTACGCCCCTCGGCCTGCCCAGCGAGCGGGAGGTCCGTACGCTCGCCGCCGGCCTCAGGGACCTGCTCAAGTCCCCCTGACCGGAGCCCTGTCCAGAGGGCCCCGATCAGGGTCAGTCACCTCCCCGCCGGATCAGGCGTAGGAGTTCACGCTGACGGGGCGTGTCCCGGTGTACGGCGTCCACCCCTGGAGCGTGGCGGGCAGGCCCACACGGCTGTTGCAGTCGATCACCTGGAAGTGCAGGTGCGGTGCGGTGGAGTTGCCGGTGCTGCCCGAGTAGCCGACGATCCGGCCCTGCGGGACCCAGTCGCCCGGCTCGTAGAACGACTGGTTCAGGTGTGCGTAGTGGGTGCACTGCCCGTTCGAGTGTCTGATGATCACCTCGATGCCGTTCTGCCAGTACGGTGACCAGTTCGAGATGACGATGGTGCCCCCCTGCGCGGCGGACACCTCGTAGTTGGCCGGGAGCCCGAAGTCCCAGGCGTACTCGTTGTAGGGCCCGGTGTGCGAGTAGGTCCCCTCCGGCCCCTGGGTGACCGTGTAGGCCTCCCCCGCCGGGTACGGCAGCTCGTAGTAGTAGTCCACGGCAGCCGCCGGGGACGCCCCCGTCATCGTGATGCCGACCGCGGTCAGCAACGCACTCGCACTTACCGCCACGCGGCGCAGAACCCTCTTCTTCCCGCCCATACGTGTCTCCGTTCGTGTGTCACGAGCACCGGACTCCGCATCCCGTCGGGGGCGGAGGAGTGCAAGGATCCGGCCCCAACTGCGCCTCCCACAAGGGCCGCAGGGCCCTGCCCCGGGCCCACCACCGGCTCACCCCCTACCTCGGATTGGGCCCCCTACGGGGCCGGAGGGCCCTTGACCGGACCGCGGCGGGACTTTCTCGGGCCACGTCCGGAACCGGCTGCACCCGCCCGTGTGAGGCCGATCCGGCTTCCGGGCCTCTGCCTCCAATCAGGCTGTCCCAGAGGGCAGTTCGGGACTGAATGCCGCGGCTGGCATCATGGGGCGCCGGTAAGAATGCTGTCACCAGCCGCAAAACTCCGATCCGATGGAGCGTCAAATCATGTGACGCCGAACTGCACTCTCTGCGCGGTTCCTACTCGACCGCACATCGCAAGTGTTCAGGCACTACTGCGTCCACTCGTACGCGTGTTCAGAGACGAATTCGGCAAAGGCGCGCGGCGGACGGCCGGTCAGTTCGAGCACCGCAGTGCTGACCTGGTCTTCGCGTCCCTCCTTGATTCCGCGCTCGACGGCGGCGAGAGCGTCGGCGAACTCCGTCGGCATCCCGGAGGCACGGTAGGCGGCAGCCTGTTCCTCCTCCGTAATACGCTGCAACCGAATCTGTCTGCCGGTCTGCGCGGTGATGATCTGCGCGGCCTGTGGATAGCTCATCCCGTGCGGCCCGGTAATCAGGTAGTCGCTTCGAGCGTCCACCCCCAGGTCAGCCAACAGCGCGGCAGCACTGGCCGCGATGTCCCGCGCATCAACCCACCCCAGCTCGCCGTCACCAGCTGCGGTGCGGATCTCACCGAGTCGATGGATGTGCTCGGCCAGTGGGTGCGGGCGCAGGAAGTTCTGCATGAAGCCAGACGCGCGGAGTACGACACCTCCGGGCTGAGCCTGAACCTGAGCGGCCATCTCCACAGCGCTGGGCGAGTTCGGCAGCACAATGGCGGAGCCGAGCATCGCGAGACGCCGGATACCGGCCCGCTGCGCTTCGCGCAGGAAGGGCTCGACCAACGGCAGCGGGTCCACACTCTCCACCGGCGGAAGCAGGAAGACCCGGTCCATCCCGTCGAGCGCAGGTCCATATGTGGTCGGGTCGTTCCAGTCGAAGCGGATCGCCTCAGGATCGGCTGCGGCCGGGTTCCGGCTGGCGGCCCGAGCCCGCACATCAGCGTTGCGGAGCAGTTGCACCAGCGTCTTGCCGGTCTTGCCGGTCCCTCCGGTCACGAGCACTCCGGACATCAGGCGTCCTCCCTTTCAAGCGAGTCGATCAGCCCGGCGAGACCCCCGGCAGCGGCGGCGGCCGACAGCGGGCTCCAGTAATCCCGAAAGAGAGCGATCAGCCCGTCGCGGACCGTGAGAACCACGATGTAGTCCAGGCGGTAGGGCTGGGAGGTGGCCACGGTGCGGCCGGTGGCCGTCCACTCCACCACGACGGTGTGCGTTTGATCCGTGGGCCTCACGGTAAGCGCGGCCACCTCCCTCATGTCCATCAGCTCCGGATAGTGAGCGAGGTAGGCGCGTACCTCCTCACGTCCGCGGAGAACGCGAGGGGAACTCCCGGCTGCGAAAGGGAATTCTGCAATTCCGTCAGGCGCCCACAGATCTGCCACGGCATGCATGTCTTTGGCCAGCATCAGGTCGATCATGCGGCGAAAAGTCTCCTCAGGCGTGCTGGACACCATTTCTCCTCGTAGTCAACAAACCGACAAGACCACCATGCACCGGGGATTTGTGGGCGCGGAACGGACAGCTAAGCCCCGGACCAACAGTGCGAGGCTTGGGCTGTCCCTCCTGTGACAGCATGGAGGAGTGAGCAGCCAGGAACTCGCAGGCTTTCTCCGCCGCCGCCGCGAGGACCTGCGCCCAGAAGATGTGCCGGCCGAAGCGACGCTTCCACCAAGCCGGCGCGCCCGTCGCACACCCGGACTGCGCCGCGAAGAGGTAGCCGCCCTGGCACAGGTGTCGGTGAGCTACTACGAACGACTGGAACAGGCACGGGCACCCAGGCCCTCACCGCAGGTGCTGTCTGCGCTGGCAACGGCTCTCCAGCTCACTGAAGCAGAGCGTGACCATCTGGCCCGCCTGGCCGGACAAGTGCTGCCGGCACAGAACGACGGCACGCCAGAGCACGTACCCGAGGATGCCCAACAGCTACTCGGCAGACTTGACGGCATCCCTGCCTACATCGTCAACCACCGGCAGGACGTCGTCGCCTGGAACGCAGCAGCCGCAGCTCTGATTACAGACTTCTCTCGTCTCACACCTGACGAGCGCAACCTCACGCGCATCTCGACGAGATTCCGTGACACCCTCTGCACCGGCGCGCCCGGTTCGGAGTCCGATTTCTCTCAGCAGGCAGCCGCCCAACTGCGCGCAGCCAGCGTTCGGTACCCCACAGATAAAGTGCTCGCAGAGCTGATCAACGAGTTCGCAACCCGCGATCCAGTTTTTGCGAGCAGCTGGAGTAACCACGCTGTGCGCCCCATGCCCAGCATGCGGAAGAGCCTGCATCACCCCACACTGGGCGAGCTGGAAATCGATCGGCACACCCTCAGCCTGCCCGGCTCAGGTTTCTCCTTGGTGATGTACACGGCAGAAGCCGGCAGCCCCAGCGCCGCTGCACTGAAGAGCCTCTGACCACCGCCGCTACGGAAGCCACCGCGTCCGCCGAGGTTTGGTCGCGCGGGTGGTACGTAGCCTCGGGACGGAGAAATGCGCCATCATCTGGTGTGCTTGAGCGAGGAGTTGGCCGTGCCGTGGCAGGCCGGTGCCGAAGGCCGCCGCCATGCTGCACGAGGCGGGGTCAGGAAGCGGGCCGCGGGTGCCGGCGCCCGTCGCCAGCTGGTGTTCGTCGACCGGCTGGTGGCCACGCTGATCCATCTGCGCCATGATCTGCCGCACTCGGTCCTGGGCCTGTGCAGCAGGTCGAAGTTCAGCAGCCTGGTGACGCCGAACCCGATTTCCGGCTGTCCGTGGGAGTCCGTGTAGTTGGCCTCGACATCCATCGTGGTGCCGTGCCGCATGGCGCCCTCGATCATCGTGGCGACCTCGGAGGCGGTGCAGTTGATCAGCGGGGAGTGGATGGCCAGGGAACGGCCCAGGACTCACCCACACAGGTGACGCCCTCGCAAGATCACCGCCGTTCGCGGCTGGTGACACGGTTCTTACCGGCACCCCATCATGAGCGGATGGACGTACCCACCCCGATCGACCTGACCACATGGCCGCGCCGACAGCACTTCGAGCACTACCGCCGGCTCGTTCCGTGCACGTACTCGATGACGGTGGAGGTCGACGTCACCGCGTTCACCGCGGCGCTTAGTGCATCGCCGCGCAAGTCCTATATCGCGCAGGTCTGGGCACTCTCCACGGTCGTCAACCGACACGACGAGTTCAGGATGTGCCTCACCGCGTCCGGTGAGCCGGCCGTCTGGCCCGTCGTGCACCCCGCCTTCACGGTCTTCAACCCGGAACGCGAGACGTTCGCGTGCGTATGGACACCCCACGACCCCGACTTCGGCGCATTCCACGACGCCGCCGCCCCCCTGCTCGCGGAGCACAGCCGCGCCACCGACTTCTTCCCGCAGGGGACGCCGCCGGCCAACATGTTCGACGTGTCGAGCCTGCCGTGGGCGTCCTTCACCGGGTTCAACCTCAACATCGGCAACGGCTGGGACCACCTCGCGCCCATCTTCACCCTCGGCCGGTACACCGAGCGGGACGGCCGGATCCTGCTCCCGCTAGCGGTACAGGTGAACCACGCCGTCGCAGACGGGTTCCACTCGGCACGGCTGGTCAACGAGCTACAGGCCCTCCTCGCAGACACGACCTGGCTGGAGGAGAGCCCGAAACCCTGAATCCGGACGCTAGCGGCACGACAAACCCGCCGTCCGCCAGGAGGCGACCGTGCTGGTCACATCTCAAGCCCATACCGCTTTGACCACGGCCTGGCCTGCCGAAGCCGCCTGCCCGTAGAACTCCTGGAGGTCCCGGTGATGTTCGAGGTGCTCCTGCCTGGTGCAGCCGAGGGCGCTGAACCTGGCGGCGACAGCGTTCCACAGCTCGTCGAAAGAGACAGTCGTAAGGAAACGCGCGGCCTGTGACACGCCAGGCGGCTCCAGAAGCATCAACGGGGGACTGGAGGGGTCGGCGTCAGTGCTGTGGGGCACGGGGCGGCCGCCGTAGATCGGTAGTGTCCAGGGCTCGTCGGCGTCTGTGTAGAGGGCATCGGCTACGGCGTAGAGGTCGTTGACGGCATCCCAACCCTTGTTGATCGAGTGGGCGATGCCCGCTGCGTACTCGTCGACGTCGTTTTCCCAAGCCTCGGACATGAACGCAGCGAGCCAGGTGTGGTCGTCCCGGATCTCGGACTCGGCCACGGCACGAAAGTGCAGGTAGATGCTCACTACGACGAATCCCTCAGCTCAACGACCCACCGGTCAGGCCGAACGGCCAGAACCTACTTGAGGGCACTGACAGCCACGTGCCGCCGACCATCGACTCGCGTCATCCGGCAGGATTTTCGATACACGGCCTAGCTTGACTCTGTCGGGGATCTTGAAGGTGCCGGTCAGGTTCCCAGGGTTCGCCAGGACTTCGGTCGGGGTATCTCGCGCTGGTCGAGGTAGTGCTGGAAGGCAGTCGGTCGGCGGGACGTCGGTGTTTCTTCGGCCGGTGGCAGTCCGCTGAGGCGCTCGATGTTGACGGCGATGGCCGTCAGAACGTGCTGGATGTGGGCCTTTTCCTGTCCTCGGTAGCGGCAGCGCCGTATTCCGTGTCCGTGGGCGAACTCGTTGACCGTGCCCTCCACTCCCGAGCGGACCGCATAGCGGGTCTTCCACTCGGGCGTCTGTTGCCCCGCGCGGACGCGAAGTTGCAGGTCATGGAGTTCTTTCGGGGGAAAGCCCACAGTTCGGGCACTGTCCGCGGTGGAGGTGCACTGAGTGCGGGCTGGGCAGGGCCGGCACTGACTCTTGGTGAACCGGGCCACGATCAGCGGAGCCGCGGTGGGTGACGAGGTCGGGTAAGGGCCGTGCCAGCCCACACTGACCTGGCCCTGGGGACACATGACCTGTTGACGGTCGTAGTCGATGTGGAAGTCGTCCCGGGCGAAGCCCTCATTCTGCCGGTGTTGGCGGGTGGGGTTGCTCCGCAGCGGTCCGGAGACGGTGACCTGGTGTTCACGGGTGGCTTGTGCCAGGTGGGGCAGGGACGTGTAGCCGGCGTCGACCAGGTGCTCGGCGGGCAGCAGCCCACGACGCGCCAGACGAGTGTGGATGCCGGGCAGGACCTGACTGTCGTGGGTGGTGGCCGCGGTGGTGGCCACATCCGTGATCACATTCGGGCCGCCGGGAGCGCACGTCTCCGTCAGATGAGCGGCAAACCCCTTCCAGCTGATGATGTGCCCGTGCCTCGCATAGCGGGCCGAGGTGTCGTACGGCGAGACGACTGCCCGGGACGAGGGCGGCAGCCCGGGTCCGCCTTCCTTCTCGGCGGTGCGCCAGCGCAGTCGGCCTGCCTGGTCACGGTGGTAGTTCTGCACCATGATCTGGCGCAGGGCCTGGACGCGAGGGCCGGACGTGCGGCCTGTTTCGCGCCGGTAGAGGTGTTCCAGGAGCCGGACAGCATCGTTCCCGGCGGTCAGGATCCTGGTCGTGGGCTTGGTGGGGTTCCTGCCCAGACGGACCGGCCGACCGTAGCGGAGGCCCCACTCCTCATCGACCAGCTCGTCCAGCAAGTGAGGGGACACACCGGCGACTTCTTCGAGCGCGGCGCGGACCGCCTCGGTGACCAGCTCCAAACGGGTCAGGTCACGCACCGCTGCCAGGACATGGGTGGAGTCGGTGCGCTGCGTGGTGCGCTCGCGCACCAGGCCGGCCTCCTTGAGACGGGCCAGCACGAGGTCGAGGAGGCGGTCAGCGCGGTCGCCTTCGGCGAGACGGTCGCGGAAGTCGGCCAGCACGCTGTGATGGAACCCGGGATCCTCCAGTTCCATCGCCATGGCGTACTTGAAGTCGATGCGACAGCGGACTGCCTCGGCGGCCTGCCGGTCCGATAGGCCGAGCAGGAACTGCAGCACACAGACGGTGGCCAGTTGAGCGGGCGAGAGCCCCGGCCGCCCATCCCGTGGGTACCAGTCGGCGAAGTCCTCGTCGCTCCACAGCCCATCGAGGCGGTCGCGTACCCATATCGCGGTCGTACCGCCCGGATTGCTCGCCCGCGCGATCCGCGCGGTCAGAGAAGGGACTTGCTCACCGGAACGGGGGCGAAGGGACAACGGGCACCTCGACAGCTGCATCGGTCGGCGGAACTACCCGAGCATGCCCGTTGATCATGCTGCTGCACCGAGGAATTCCAAGATCCCCGACAGAGTCAAGCTAGGGGAGCATGACGCGACCTCGCATGCGGACCGCCTTACCGTAGACGCCGACCGACGGGCCGTGCGAGGCGCGGGTGCCCGTCCTGCACCGACTCGGCAGTCGAGCCCTGCTTTTGAGGGCGTCATCCGCCGGATGATCGTGATGGCTGGGACGCCCTTCCGGAGCATGGAGCCTTTCCCGCCTGAGGTTGGAAAGGGATCCACGTACGCGAGGGGAGCCGGCCTGGCCGACGAAATTTCCGGAAGGCTTCGCACCAGGCTGCTGTCCGGGAACCGAACGAGCCGTCCCGGCCTCTCAGCACATGTGACTTCTTGGCTTGCCTTCGGTGGGTACTGCGTCGGGGTGGTGTGGGCGGGGTGGTCGGCGTGGCGTGTCCGGGCCGCTGTGGCGAACCCTCCCGTTCCCGAGCGTGAGCTCGACGTCTACGAGCTGGGCTATCTGCGAGGGCGTGAGGCCGGAGCGGTGGCGGCCAGCGTGGGCCTGCTGCTCATGCGCGAGGCACTCCTGGCCCGTGAGGGCGGCATCGCCGTCAACCGCATCACCGCCAGAGGCGGTGGCATCGTTGCTCCCGAGCCGCTCCCCGACGCGCTGCTGAGGCCGCTGGACCGTTCGGTGATGGCCGCGGCACGGGCGCACCAGCAGGCCCCTCGCGGGCGGTGGGACGTCCAGCCCGGGCAGTCGATCCACTCGCTGGCCGAGACGCGTCCTGTCCGGGCGGAGCTGGCACAGATCCGCGACGCACTGGGCCGGGACGGCTTGCTCGACGGCCCCGCAGCGCGAGCGCGGTTCCGGAGGGGCCTGCTCCCGCTCAAGATTCTGATCGGGGTAGGGGCCGTCGCGGCGTTCACGATCGGGCTGGACAATCCGATCCCGCTGGTCCTCGCCACGACGGTCGCTGCGGTGACCGCCGTGGCGTTCACTCCGCCGTCGGTCAAGACCTCGGGGCGACTGGTCAGGCAGGCAGCTGAGCTGCATCCGGCCTACCGGCCACGGATGAATCCGTCGGGGGACGCCAACGATGCCGACGCGTTCGCGCGGGGCATCGCCCTGCACGGAGTATCCGTGCTCCACAGCCGCTATCCGCAGCTTGCCCCGCCCTCACCGACCCGGCAGGTGCGTCGCC
>NZ_MAPV01000137.1 GCF_001700505.1 Streptomyces mutomycini | reverse complement strand
ACATAGGACACGGTCTAAGTACGTCGATATGAAGCCTGGAGTTGCTGTCGAGGTCTCAGGGAGTGCGAGCGATGGAGGCCGAGTCGGAGCCGTACGTCCGTCTTGCGACCATGCGGCAGTTGCACCAGGCCGTCGCTGATCTCAACACGGCGCGGAGCCTGGCGGACACGCTGCAGTCCGTGGCCGACGGCATCGTCACCGGCCTCGGTTACGAACTGGGCTGCGTCAATCTCGTCCGTCCCGACGGCGACCTCGTCGTCGCCGCCTTCGCCGGCAACAGCGCGGCGGAATCCCTGATCACCGGCCGTGTCGGCTCCCGCGAGTCCTGGGAGCGCAGGCTGTCGATGGGCGAGCCCTGGGACGAGCTCCGGTTCATACCCCACACCGAGGGCTGGGTGCTCCTCGACGACGACGTACCGCAGTGGCACACCGAAGGGCCGGAGCCCCGTTTCGAAGACGAGTGGCACCCCCTGGACCGCCTCTACGCCCCCATGTACGCCTCCGGCGGAGGTCTGGACCTCCTGGGGGTCATCTCGGTCGACAGGCCGCGCAACGGCCGCCGCCCCGGCGCCTGGGGCCGCGAGGCCCTCCAGATGTACGCCTCCCAGGCGGCCATTGCGATCAGTAACGCCCGTCTCAGAGCAAACATGCAGCGCGCCCTCGTCAGGCTGGAACGCGAGCAGCAGGCACTGCGGGCCAGCGAGGAATCCTTCCGCCAGGCGTTCGAGTACGCCCCCAGTGGCATGGCCATCGCCGAGATGGGCGGTGACCAGCACGGCAGGCTGCTGCGCACCAATGACGCGCTCTGCCGGCTCCTGGGGCGTCCCGCGTCCGTCCTGCGCCGCTACTCCTTCGCCGACCTCGTCCACCCCGAGGACATCGGCACCCTGCTCCGCACGTCCGCCGAGGGAGGGCGGGCCGAGCTGCGGCTCGGACGCAGGGACGGCACCTATCTCTGGGTCTCGCTGCGCAACTCCGTCGTCGCCGACACCACCGACGGCCCGCGCTTCCTGCTCACGCACGTCGAGGACATCGAGGAGCGCAAGCGCAACGAGCTGCATCTCGCGCACCGTGCCTCACACGACGCGCTGACCGGGCTGCCCAACAGCGCCGAGCTGCGCTCCCGGCTCGGCGCGCGTCTGTGTGAAAGGCCTCACTCGGTCACCTCCTCCGCGATCGAGGCGCTGGACGCCGCTTACGGCGACGTCGAGAGCTCGGCGCACGGCTACCGGGCGGACGGCTACGAGGGTGAGGTCGCGCCGGGTGTCGGCCCCTACGACCACCATGTGCACATCGTGGCCCCCGACCAGGAGCGGGACGACGGGACCAAGGGGCTCGCGGTGCTGTTCTGCGACCTCGACGGCTTCAAGTCCATCAACGACCGCTTCGGACACCACGCGGGTGACGCGGTTCTCATCGAGGTCGCCCGCCGCCTCACCACCTGCGTACGGGACGGTGACACCGTCGCGCGGCTCGGGGGTGACGAATTCGTCGTCCTCGCGGACGGTCTCGGGGCGGCAGATGCCGCAGATCTGGCCGTACGCTTGCGTAACGCCATCATTCCGCCCATCCGGGTGGACGGCCGGGCAGTCAGGGTCGGGGCGAGTTTCGGTATCGGCTGGGCCGAGTGCGGCATGACCGAGGAAGAGGTCCTGCACTCCGCCGACCAGCGGATGTACGTGGAGAAGCGGTCCCGATCGAAGGTTCATCGCAGAGCCGGCTGACGTTCACGCCCCGGCTGTCCCCGTGCACCGCCCGGTTTTCCGGGGGACCGAGGGCAATTCGGCGCGTGCTCCGTTCGGGGTAGGCTCGGCCGGTCGGCGACGGCTGGCGAAATGGTGAGGAGTGACCCAGGGATGACGGCCGGGAACAACGGCGCGAGCAAGCCCGAGGACGACGATCCGTTCGGCTATCTGTACGAGGACGGCAGGGCGGCGGGCGCACAGCCTCCCGGGCAGGGTGGTTACGGCTACCCCGGTCCGGCAGCGCAGCCCGGCGTGCCCAGAACGTCGTACAACCAGGTGCGGACGGTCGGTGAGCGACAGTACGGGCAGGTCCCGCAGCAGCAGGCATACGGCCAGCAGGCCCCGCCGCAGTACGGCCAGCAGCCCCAGCAGTACGGCCGCCCGAACGCGCAGTACGCGGCACCGGAGACCTATCCCGGCGGCGCCGTCACCGCGCAGCACGGGGCGGTTCCGCACGGTGGCGGTGGCGGCAGGAACGCCGGCCCCGGCCGTGGCGGCCCCAACACGAAGGCGCTCCTGATCGCGGCCGTCGCCGTGGTCGCGGTGGTGCTCGTCGGTATCGGTGCCGCGCTGATGACGGGCGACGACGGCGACACGAAGAAGGACGAGGCAGGTTCGTCCGCGGGCCCGGCCGACGAGGTCGAGGCGTCGCCGAAGCCCGAGAAGTCCACGAAGCCGTCCGAGAAGCCCGTCGAACTGCCCGAGCAGGACGCGGCGACGCTGACGCTCGGCGGCACGGCCTCTCTGGACAACACCGTCAAGGGTGCCAAGAGCGCCAACGGGCAATACATCAGCCTCAACGAGGTCGGCCGGTCGGCCACCTGGACGGTCGACGTTCCGGAGAGCGGTCCGTACACGCTCTTCGTGACGTACGGCGTGCCGGGCAGGGACGCCAAGACGTCGCTCACGGTCAACGACGGGGACCCCCGTTCGATCAACATGGAGAACTTCGCGCACGCCGCGGAGGGTGACCTGGAGAAGGGCTGGACGAGGACGTACGCGTACGTCCAGCTCGACAAGGGGACCAACAAGCTGATGCTGTCGTGCAACGAGGGCGACTCGTGCGACGCCAACCTCGACCAG
Source organism: Streptomyces mutomycini (assembly GCF_001700505.1). Classification (GTDB taxonomy): domain Bacteria; phylum Actinomycetota; class Actinomycetes; order Streptomycetales; family Streptomycetaceae; genus Streptomyces; species Streptomyces mutomycini. Next base: position 14,821 of record NZ_MAPV01000137.1, on the reverse strand, counting down.
CTGTCGCTGAAGTCGGGCCAGACCAAGGGCTAGCCTTCCGCCGCCGCTGTCCATTGCCGAGTACCACCGTCGTCCCGGTCATCGCCCCGAGCGAGCCGGGACGCCGTGTTTTCCGGGGGAGGCTCAGGCGGCCGCCGCGTGCTGTTCGACGGTGACGCGCGCCAGCAGGTCCTCGTAGGCGGCGCGGTCGAACTCGCCGGCGGCCGGGGCCAGCACGGTCGCCGTCGACAGGGCCACCGCGCGGGTCAGCCGGTCCTGCCAGCCCAGCCCCTCGGCGAGCGCGGACAGCAGTCCGGCCACGACGGAGTCGCCCGCTCCCGTCGGGTTGCCCCGCACGGCGGACGGGGGTGCGGCGCGCCAGATGCCGTCGGGGGTGACGGCGAGGAGCCCGTCCGGGCCGAGCGAGGTGACGACGCTGCGTGCGCCCCTGCGGCGGGCGTCGTGGGTGGCGCGCAGGGGTTCCCTGGCGCCGGTGAGCTGGGCGAGCTCGTCGGCGTTCGGCTTGACGAGGTCGGGGCGGGCGGCGATGCCGCGGCGCAGGGGTTCGCCGCCGGTGTCGAGGAGAGCGGGTACGCCGCAGGCCCGGGCCAGCCGGATCAGGTCCGCGTACGCGCCGACGTGTACGCCCGGCGGGAGGCTGCCGCAGAGGGCGACGGCGTCGGCTGCCGGGAGCAGTTCCCCGTAGGTCCGCAGGAAGGCCGCCCACTCGTCGGCGCCGATGTGCGGGCCGGGTTCGTTGAGCTGGGTGGTGTCGCCGGTGGAGCGGTCGACGACGGCGATGGTGCGGCGGGTGTTCCCGGCGACCGGGACCAGCGCGTCGGCGGGGCCGTCAGGGAGTGCGCCGAGCAGGTCGCGGAGCACGGCACCGGTGGCGCCGCCCGCGAAGCCGGTGACCACCGCGTCGTGACCCAGTGCGGACAGCACCCGGGCGACGTTGACGCCTTTGCCGCCGGGTCGTTCGGCCACGTCGCCGACGCGGTGGCTGGTGTGCGGGACGAGGGCGGGGACGGCGTAGGTCAGGTCGAGTGCGGTGTTCAGCGTGACGGTCAGTATCACCTGCACCGGCCCCCGGTTCCTTGGTCGTCCGTTTCCCAGCGCGGTTCCCTGCGGCGCTGACCTGGTGATCATGCCAAAGAGGCGGCGGCCGTCCCAGGTCTCCGGGACAACCGCCGTCTCTTCGTTACGTGTTGAACGGGGCGCCGGACGGTGGCGCACCGTCACCCGATACGGGGCTGCACGATCCACTCGCCGCGGCGCATGACGCCCTTGAGCGCGAAGTCCGCGTCCAGGACCACCAGGTCGGCGTCCTTGCCCGGGTCCAGCGAACCGACCCTGTCGTACAGGCCGAGGAGCCGGGCCGGGTTGGCGGAGATGGACCGGACGACGTCGTCGACGGGAATCCTGTCGACCGTGACGGCCCTGCGGAACGCGGTGTCCAGAGTGAGGGTGGAGCCGGCGATCGAGCCGCCCTCCACCAGGCGTGCGACGCCGTCCTTGACCTCGACGGCGAGCGGGCCGAGTTGGTACTGCCCGTCGCCGGCACCGGCCGCGTCCATGGCGTCGGTGATCAGCGCGACCCGGCCGGCGCCCGCGTGGTGGTAGGCGAGCTCCAGGGCGGCGGGGTGCAGGTGCGTACCGTCGTTGATCAGTTCGACCGTGATCCGCTCGTCCTCCAGGAGGGCCGCGATCGGGCCCGGTGCGCGGTGGCCGAGGGCGGGCATCGCGTTGAAGAGGTGCGTGGCGACGGTGGCGCCCGCGTCGATCGCCTCGACGGTCTGCTCGTACGTCGCGTCCGTGTGGCCGACGGCGGCGATCACCCCGTGCTCGGCGAGCAGCCGTACGGACTCGATGCCGCCCGGGAGTTCGGTGGCGAGGGTGACCATCCTGGCGCTGCCCCGGGCCGCGTCGAGCAGCTTGCGGACCTCGGAGGGGTCGGGGTCGCGGAGCAGCGCCTCGCTGTGGGCGCCCTTGCGGCACGGGGAGATGAAGGGGCCCTCGAAGTGGATGCCGGCGAGCTCGCCCTGTTCGACCAGTTCGGAGAGCATGCCGGCCTGGCGGGCCAGGAAGTCCATCTCGCCGGTGACGGTGGAGGCGACGACGGTCGTCGTGCCGTGTTCGCGGTGCGCCCGCGCTCCGGCCAGGACGTCCTCGGCGGTGCCGGTCGCGAAGGACGCGCCGCCGCCGCCGTGGTTGTGGATGTCGACGAAACCGGGGACCACCCAGTGGCCCGAGAGGTCGACGGTCCGGGCGCCCTCGTGCGTGCTGCCGGCGATCCGGGTGCCCTCGACGATCACCCGGCCGTTCTCGACGGTCCCGGTGGGAAGGACCACCCGGGCACCTGCGAGAACCGTGCTGTCTGCGCGTCCGGCCATCAGGCGGATACCTCCGTGGAGAGTAGATCCCAGGCGAGCAGCCCTGCGCCCAGGCATCCGGCGGTGTCCCCGAGGGCCGCCGGGACGATGTGGGGCAGCTTCTGGAACGTGACCCGTTCCTCGACGGCCGCACGCAGTGGTGTGAACAAGGTTTCCCCCGCCTCGGCGAGCCCGCCACCGATGATGAGCGTGCGGGGGTCCAGCAGAGTGAGCGCGGTGACCAGTCCGGCGGCGAGCGCTTCGACGGCGTCCTGCCAGACGCGCAGGGCCACCGGGTCGCCGGAGGCGACCGCCTCCGCACAGTCGGCGGCGTCCGCGTCCGGGTCACCGGACGCGGCGGCCCAGGCCCTGGACACGGCGGCCGCCGAGGCGAGGGTCTCCAGGCAGCCGCGCTGCCCGCAGCCGCATTCCGGGCCGTCCGGGCGGACCACGATGTGCCCGATCTCGCCCGCGCAACCGTGGGCGCCCGCCTCGATGGTGCCCGCGATGCCGATCGCGCCGGCGATGCCGGTGCCCAGCGGCACGAAGAGGAAGCGGTCCGCGCCCCGGCCGGCGCCGATCCGCCCTTCGGCGAGCCCCCCGGTCCGTACGTCGTGGCCGAGCGCGACGGGTATGCCGCCGAGCCGGTCCCCGATCAGTCTCCGCAGGGGCACGTCGCGCCAGCCCAGGTTCGCGGCGTAGACGGCGATCCCGTGTTCCGCGTCGACGATGCCGGGCACGGCGACCCCGGCGGCGACGGCGCCTTCGCCGAGGTGCTTCTCGCCGTAGGCGTACAGATCCGCGGCGAAGCCCAGGATCGTCTCCACGACGGCTTCGGCACCGCGGTCCCGGCCGGTGGCCCGGCGCGCCTCGTGGAGCAGGGCGCCGTCGGCCCCGACCAGAGCGGCCTTCATTCCTGTGCCGCCCACATCGAGGGCGATGACGTGTCTCACGGGAGACAGTTTCGCCCGACGACCCCTAAAAGGTCTAGTCCACTAGCCCGGTTTGTTGAGCACCCATACAAAACGGTCCTGCTAGATTGCCGGATCGGTACACAGGTGGTGTAGACCTCCACGTGGACGTGAGGCAGGTTCGCGGGTTCGTCGCCGGAGTGGTGACGGCCGCGTAGGGCGATGCAAGGGATGGGCAGGGCTGTGCAGCGGCGCTTTGTGGGTCTGACCGCGGCGGTGGCCGCACTCGGTATGACAGTGACGCTGTCGGGGTGCGGTTCGGACACCGGAGACGGGGACGTCACCCTGCGGCTGGTCGCGGCCGACTACGGCACCGGGGCTGAGAACAGCTCCCAGAAGTACTGGGACGACGTCGCCGGGAAGTTCGAGAACGCCAACCCCGGCATCGACGTCGAGGTCAGCGTCTACTCCTGGAAGGACGTCGACCGCAAGGTCGCCGAGATGGTGAAGGCCGGCAACGCCCCCGACATCGCGCAGATCGGGGCGTACGCCGACTACGCCGAGGCGGGCAAGCTCTACGCCGCCGACGACATGATCGCCATTCGCACCGCTTCCAACTTCCTGCCCTCGCTCACCGACGCGGGCGAGGCCGACGGCAGTCTGTACGGTCTCCCGTTCGTAGCGAGCACCCGGCTCCTCTTCTACAACAAGGGGCTGTTCGACAAGGCCGGCCTCGGGGCCCCGCAGACCTGGGACGACATCCAGAGCAACGCCGCCGCGCTGAAGCAGCGCGGTGTGACCTACCCCTTCGCCCTGCCGCTCGGCCAGGAGGAGTCCCAGGCCGAGACCCTGATGTGGATGCTCAGCGGGGGCGGCGGCTACACGGACGAGGTCGGCAACTACGCCATCGACTCCCCGGCCAACGTAGCGGCCTTCCAGTGGCTGAAGAACAACCTCGTGGGCAAGGGCCTCACCGGCCCCGTCGCCCCCGGGAAGCTCGACCGGGCGAAGGCCTTCGACGCGTTCACCAAGGGTGAGGTGGGCATGCTGAACGGCCACCCGACGCTGATGCAGGAGGCCGAGAAGAAGGGCGTCGAGGTCGGCATGGTCCCGCTCCCCGGGATCGAGGGGCCCACCAAGGGCTCGATGGGTGTGGCCGACTGGATGATGGGCTTCAAGCAGAACGGCCACCGGGTGGAGATAGGCAAGTTCCTCGACTTCGCCTACACGGACGACAACGTGCTGGCCTTCGCCGACCAGTACGACCTGCTGCCCGTGACCAGCAGCGCGTCCCTCGCCATGGAGGCCGACAACAAGCACGAGTCGCTGCACGAGTTCCTGTCCGCGCTGCCGAACTCGCAGCTGTATCCGTTCGGCAAGACGTCGTGGGCGCAGGTCAGCGAGACGATCAAGGAGAAGATCGGCTCCGCCGTCGAGCCCGGCGGCAACCCGGAGAGCGTGCTCGTGGACATCGGGTCCCAGGCCCGGCAGGCGGAGAGCGCGGGCCGGGGAAGCAGCTAGGTAGGTTGGTTCATATGACCGCCGACCCCACTGACCCGCTCTCCGCCCAGGAACGCGCGGTGCTGGCCCTGGAGCGGCGCTCCTGGCCGGGCCCCGGCGCGAAGGAACGGGCGGTCCGGGAAGAACTGGGCATCTCGCCGGTCCGTTACTACCAGCTGCTCAACGCGCTCCTGGACGACCGCCGGGCGCTGGAGGAGGACCCGGTCACGGTGAACCGGCTGCGCCGGGTCCGTGAAGCGAGGCGGGGACGCCGCTGAGGACCCGGCCAGGCGCCGGCGGCCGGATCCGGACCACACCACGGACCCCCGGTCACCGATACGCTCGGACCATGGGTAATCCGGCACACCCCCTCCCGACCCCGTCCACCCAGGCCGGCCGCGAAGGCCTCGCCGCACTGCTCGCCCGCCCCGCCCGCGCGGTCGTCGCGCTGGACTTCGACGGCACGCTCGCCGACATCGTCCCGGACCCGGAGCAGTCCCGCGCCCACCCGTCCGTCGTCCCGGCGCTCTCCGCGCTCGCCCCCCGGGTCGCCGCCGTCGCTGTCATCACCGGACGCCCGGCCGACACCGCCGTGCGCTACGGCGGCTTCGCCGGAGCGCCGGGCCTTGACCACCTCGTCGTCCTCGGGCACTACGGCGCCGAACGCTGGGACGCCGTCACCGGGGCGGTGAGCGCCCCCGCCCCGGACCCCGGTGTCGAAGCCGTCCGGGCGGAGCTCCCCGCGGTGCTGGAGGAGATGGGCGCCGGCACGGGCAGCGGCACCTGGATCGAGGAGAAGGGCGGCCGCGCGGTCGCCGTACACACCCGCCGCGCCGCCGACCCGCAGGCCGCTTTCGATGCCCTCCGCGTCCCGCTGTCCGCCCTCGCCGACCGCAACGGACTGATCGTCGAACCGGGCCGCCTGGTGCTGGAGTTGCGGCCGCCGGGCATGGACAAGGGCGTGGCGCTGGAGGAGTACGTGAAGGAGGCCGGCGCCGAGGCGGTGCTCTACGCCGGCGACGACCTCGGCGACCTCGCCGCGTACGCCGCCGTGGAGAAGCTCCGCGCCCGGGGCGTCCCGGGCCTGCTGGTCTGCAGCGGCACCGAGGTCCCCGAACTGGCCGAGCGTGCCGACCTGCTGCTGCCGGGCCCGGCAGCGGTGGCGGAGCTGCTGGGGGACCTGGCCCGGCAGCTCAGCCGGCCCTGAGCGCTGTCCCGTGATCCCTGACGCCCGCCGGGGAGCACGGGGCCCTCCCTAACCCCGCAGCGCGTCCAGCTGGTCCAGGAACCACCGCTGCGGGGGCAGCGCCGTCGCAGCGGCCGCCAGCCGTTTCGAGCGGGCGCCGCGCTCGTCGGGGTCCATCGTGAGCGCCTCGTGCAGCGCCGTCGCCGTCGCCGACACGTCGTACGGGTTGACCACGATGGCGTCCTCGCCCAGCTCCTCGTACGCCCCGGCCTCCCGGGACAGCACCAGCGCGCAGCCGTTGTCCGAGACGACCGGGACCTCCTTGGCGACCAGGTTCATGCCGTCGCGGATCGGATTGACCAGGGCCACGTCCGCCAGCCGGTACGCCGCCAGGGAGCGGGCGAAGTCGTCGTCGACCTGGAGCAGGACAGGGGCCCAGCTCTCCGTGCCGAAGTCCGCGTTGATCCGGTCGGCGACCCGCTGGACCTCCGCCGTGTAGTCGCGGTAGACCGCGAGGTCCTGCCGCGAGGGGTAGGCGAAGGCGATGTGCACCACGCGTTCCCGCCACTCCGGGTGCTCCTCCAGCAGGGCCCGGTAGGAGTGCAGCCCGCGGACGATGTTCTTGGAGAGCTCCGTGCGGTCCACCCGCACGATCGTGCGCCGGTCCGCGCCCACCTGCTCGCGCAGGATCTCCATGCGCTCGTCCACGTCCGCCTCGCGGGAGCGGCGGCGCAGGAAGTCCGCGTCGGCGCCCAGCCCGTGCACACCGATGCGGGTGCGGCCGGTGCCGCCGAGGATCTCCGTGCAGCAGGCGATGAAGGCGTCCGCCCAGCGGCGGGTCAGGAAGGCGGCGCGGTCGGCGCCCAGGATTCCCTTGAGCAACTGCTCGCCGATGTCGTCCGGCAGCAGCCGGAAGTAGTCGACGGGAGCCCAGGGGGTGTGCGAGAAGTGCCCGATCCGCAGGTCGGGGCGCAGCTCGCGCAGTATGCCCGGGACCAGTGAGAGGTGGTAGTCCTGCACGAGTACGGCGGCGCCCTCGCCCGCCTCCTCGGCGAGCGCCTGGGCGAAGGCCCGGTTGTACGCCTCGTAGGAGGCCCACTGCCGGCGGAACTCCGCGTCGAAGACGGGCTCCAGAGGCGTCTGGTAGATCATGTGGTGGACGAACCAGAGCACCGAGTTGGCGATGCCGTTGTACGCGTCGGCGTGGACGTCCGCATCGACGTCGAGCATCCGGACGCCGGGCTCGGACGCCCCGCGCCGGACCGCCTCGCGGTCGCCGTCACTGAGGGCGGCGCACACCCACAGCTTGTCTTCGACGGCGCTGAGGCCGGAGACCAGCCCGCCCCCGCCGCGTTTCGAGTCGAGCGTGCCGTCCTCCCGCAGTGCGTACGACACCGGGCCGCGGTTGGACGCGACGAGGACCTGGGCAGCGTGCTCGGAGACCATGTACCCGAACCTAGCCCGTTCGGGAAGCCGCCAAACGTGAAGCGCGTGTGTGGCCGGGCGCGAGGAACCGTTACGCCGCATTCCGTGACGCGTACTCGGCGATCTCCCGTATCGGCGGCCGCTCCTCGGTGTCCACCGCGTGGGTGCGGGGGACGAAGCCGCCCGGGCCCCGCTCGAACTGGGTGATCTCGGGCCGTACGAGCGGCCCCCGGGACAGCCTCAGCTGCGCCGTGCGGTAGATCGTGGCCGCCATGCGGCCGAGGGCCTGGCCGTCCTGGTGACGGTGTCTGCGTACGCCGACGTCGACCTGCGCCAGCGCGTCCAGGCCGACCGTGTGCAGCGCGTCGACGAGCAGGCCCAGCTCCACCCCGTAGCCGACCGGAAAGGGGAGCCGCTCCAGCAGGGAGCGCCGCACCGCGTACTCGCCGCCCAGCGGCTGCACGAAGCCTGCCAGCCGCGGCCAGTGCAGATTGAGCAGCGGGCGGGCCACGAGTTCGGTCACCCGGCCGCCCTGGCCGGCGGCTTCGCCCAGCGGCCGGTCGTACATGGCCTTGACGAACTGCACCGAGGGATCGGTCAGCAGCGGGCCGACGATCCCGGAGACGAAGTCCGCGGAGAAGTCCTTGAGGTCGGCGTCGACGAAGCAGACGATGTCTCCGCTCGTCACCAGCAGTGACCGCCAGAGGACCTCGCCCTTGCCGGGGAGGGGCGGGATCCGGGGCAGGATCGCGTCGCGGTGCACGACGCGGGCGCCGGCCCGCCGGGCCTCCTCGGCGGTCCTGTCGGTGGATCCGGAGTCGATCACCACCAGTTCGTCGACGAGCTGGACCTTCTCCATCAGCTCGCGGCGGATCTCCGCGACGATCGCGCCGACCGTCGCCTCCTCGTCCAGCGCGGGCAGGACGACGCTCACGCGCGAACGGTGCGGATCCTTCGCCCGCGCGGCGGTGAGCCGGTCGAGCGGGCGGTCGGCAGCAGACCAGGAACGCCTGGTCAGCCAGCGTTCCACCTCTTCCAGCACGGTCGATACTCCCTGTATGTGATCCATCTCGCGGTTCGGACGACTATCTCAACCGTCCACTGCTTCGGTTACAGTCTTGAACAACGCGGATGGCCCTCGCATGTCGGGGTCGGTCCGCGGATAAACGCCCGGATCCATGGTCCGGTGCCATAGCGCTCATCCAGAGGGACTGAGGGAACGGCCCGTTGAAGTCCCGGCAACCCTCCTGCCGACCGCGAGGTCACGGTGGGGAAGGTGCCAATTCCGTCTCGCGGCGAAATACGTCGCGAGGAAGATGAGGAGAAAGGGCCTCCGCCATCATGGCCGTGCAGACAGTTGCAGAGAACACCGATCCTTCCGCCGTGGACCTCGGTCCCGCCGCAGCGCTTTCCTGCCGCGAATGCGGCGAGCGTTTCGAGCTCGGCCCCATTTTCGCCTGCGCGTCCTGTTTCGGGCCGCTCGAAGTGGCGTACGACCTGCCGAGCGGCTCCCCCGAAGAGCTGAAGAAGCGCATCGCCGAGGGACCGGACAACATCTGGCGTTACGCGCCGCTGCTGCCCGTCCCCTCGAACGTCGCGGACAAGCCCAACATCAACCCCGGTTTCACGAAGCTGGTCAAGGCCGACAACCTCGCCCGTGAGCTGGGCGTGACCGGCGGTCTGTACGTCAAGGACGACTCCGGCAACCCGACGCACTCCTTCAAGGACCGTGTCGTCGCCATCGCCGTCGAGGCCGCCCGCGCCTTCGGATTCACCACCCTCTCCTGCTCCTCCACCGGCAACCTCGCCGGTGCGGTGGGTGCCGCCGCCGCCCGCGCCGGCTTCCGCTCCTGCGTGTTCATCCCGCACGACCTGGAGCAGGGCAAGGTCGTCATGGCCGCGGTGTACGGCGGTGAACTGGTCGGCATCGAGGGCAATTACGACGACGTCAACCGCTTCTGCTCGGAGCTCATCGGCGACCCGCTCGGCGAGGGCTGGGGCTTCGTCAACGTCAACCTGCGGCCGTACTACGGCGAGGGCTCCAAGACCCTGGCGTACGAGATCTGCGAGCAGCTCGGCTGGCGGCTGCCCGACCAGCTCGTCATCCCGATCGCGTCCGGCTCGCAGCTCACGAAGATCGACAAGGGGCTGCAGGAGCTGATCAAGCTCGGCCTCGTCGAGGACAAGCCGTACAAGATCTTCGGTGCCCAGGCCGAGGGCTGCTCCCCGGTCTCCACCGCCTTCAAGGCCGGCCACGACGTCGTGCGCCCGCAGAAGCCGAACACCATCGCCAAGTCCCTGGCGATCGGCAACCCGGCCGACGGCCCGTACGTCCTGGACATCGCCCGGCGCACCGGCGGTGCGGTGGAGGACGTCAACGACGAGCAGGTCGTCGACGCGATCAAGCTGCTGGCCCGCACCGAGGGCATCTTCGCGGAGACCGCGGGCGGGGTGACGGTCGGTGTGACGAAGAAGCTGATCGACGCCGGTCTGCTCGACCCGGCCCTGACCACCGTCGTCCTGAACACCGGTGACGGACTGAAGACGCTCGACGCGGTCGCGCCCACGACCGGCCTGTCGGCGACGATCCGGCCCAGCCTGGACGCGTTCCGCGACGCGGGCCTCGCCGCCGCCGCCAACTGACCACCCGAGACCGAAGGAAGGCACGCACATGAGCGTCAAGGTCCGTATCCCCACCATCCTCCGCACCTACACGGGCGGTCAGGCCGAGGTCCCGGCGGAAGGGGCGGTCCTCTCCGAGGTCATCGCTTCCCTGGAGCAGAACCACCCGGGCATCGCGGCCCGCGTCCTGGACGACCAGGGCAAACTGCGCCGCTTCGTCAACGTGTACGTCAATGACGACGACGTGCGCTTCGAGGGCGGTCTGGACGCGGTCACCCCGGACGGCGCCGGCGTCTCGATCATCCCGGCCGTCGCCGGAGGCTGACCACCGCACGGTCACGGGCCCGGCTGCCCGGCCGCACAGCGTGAACGGAATGGCCCTCTCCGCAAGAGAAGCGGAGGGGGTCATTCCCCATGGTTGAGCGCGGTACAGTTGGGGAAGTCCCCGCACCTTCCCTTGCCGCCCGCATATGAGAATGCGCCCGGCCGCGGCAAGAAGTAGCCAAAGTGCGTGAGTCCCTTGCGGCATAAGTGGCCTTTGTCGGGCCCGACTTGCCCTGCAATCCTCTGACTTCACCCCTTGCGTACGGTCGCCTGTGCCCAGAATTCTCGTCCGATTGACCTGTTGCAGAGGGCAGTTGGGCAGATACATTCGGCCGCGGTCGACGCGTTCCGGCGCACGCCACCCTCTCCTGTCGGAGGGTGAGTTCTGACCCGGGTCCGCGAAGTGCGGTCTCGTGCAAGGGCCAGTAATAGGGGAGTTAGGCATGGCTCAGGGCACCGTCAAGTGGTTCAACGCGGAGAAGGGGTACGGCTTCATCGCGGTCGACGGTGGTGCGGATGTTTTCGTCCACTACAGCGCGATCCAGATGGACGGGTACCGCACCCTCGAAGAGGGTCAGCGAGTTGAATTCGAGATCTCGCAGGGCCAGAAGGGGCCGCAGGCGGACATGGTCAAGCTCGCCGTCGGCTGAGCTCGGCGCGGTCGGCCAACGACACTACTCACGCACGTGAGGCCCGTACCCCCGCAGGGGTGCGGGCCTCACGTGCGTCCCCGTTTCCTCCGCCCGCGGCCCGCCGTGATCCCCATGCGGTTGTCCACATCCGGAGGGGGACGCTTGCACTCGCAGGGGTCGAGTGCTAATCATTGGCGTTAGCACTCTCCAGGTGAGAGTGACAGAAACTTGGACCGGGCCGGTGAGGCCCGCAGGCTCCGTGGGGCAAGGAACCACAGAGCACGCTGGCCGTCCGTCGCGGGCGCCTCTCGGTCCGGAGAAATCCACCCCTGTCCGGGAGGACCACTTCACATGGCCAAGATCATCGCGTTCGACGAGGAGGCACGGCGCGGTCTCGAGCGCGGGATGAACCAGCTCGCCGACGCCGTCAAGGTCACCCTCGGCCCCAAGGGCCGTAACGTCGTCCTCGAGAAGAAGTGGGGCGCGCCCACGATCACCAACGATGGTGTTTCCATCGCCAAGGAGATCGAGCTCGAGGACCCGTACGAGAAGATCGGTGCGGAGCTGGTCAAGGAGGTCGCCAAGAAGACGGACGACGTCGCCGGCGACGGTACGACCACCGCCACCGTTCTCGCCCAGGCACTCGTCCGCGAGGGCCTGCGCAACGTCGCCGCGGGTGCCAACCCGATGGCTCTGAAGCGTGGCATCGAGAAGGCCGTCGAGGCCGTCTCCGCCGCTCTGCTGGAGCAGGCGAAGGACGTGGAGACCAAGGAGCAGATCGCTTCGACGGCCTCCATCTCCGCTGCCGACACCGAGATCGGCGCCAAGATCGCCGAGGCTATGGACAAGGTCGGCAAGGAAGGCGTCATCACCGTCGAGGAGTCCCAGACCTTCGGTCTGGAGCTCGAGCTCACCGAGGGTATGCGCTTCGACAAGGGCTACATCTCGGCGTACTTCGCCACCGACATGGAGCGTATGGAGACGTCGTTCGACGACCCGTACATCCTGATCGTCAACTCCAAGATCAGCAACGTGAAGGACCTCCTTCCGCTGCTCGAGAAGGTCATGCAGTCGGGCAAGCCCCTGCTGATCATCGCGGAGGACGTCGAGGGCGAGGCTCTGTCGACCCTGGTCGTCAACAAGATCCGTGGCACCTTCAAGTCCGTCGCCGTCAAGGCTCCGGGCTTCGGTGACCGCCGCAAGGCCATGCTCGGCGACATCGCCATCCTCACCGGTGGCACCGTCATCTCCGAGGAGGTCGGTCTCAAGCTGGAGAACGCCGGCCTGGACCTGCTCGGCAGCGCCCGCAAGATCGTCATCACCAAGGACGAGACGACGATCGTCGACGGTGGCGGTGACAGCGACCAGGTCCAGGGCCGCGTCAAGCAGATCCGTGCCGAGATCGAGAACTCCGACTCGGACTACGACCGCGAGAAGCTCCAGGAGCGCCTCGCGAAGCTGGCCGGCGGCGTGGCCGTCATCAAGGCCGGCGCCGCCACCGAGGTGGAGCTCAAGGAGCGCAAGCACCGCATCGAGGACGCGGTGCGCAACGCCAAGGCCGCCGTCGAGGAGGGCATCGTCGCCGGTGGTGGCGTGGCTCTGCTCCAGGCCTCGGCCGTCTTCGAGAAGCTCGACCTGACCGGTGACGAGGCCACGGGCGCCAACGCCGTGAAGCTCGCGCTGGAGGCCCCGCTCAAGCAGATTGCCGTCAACGGTGGTCTCGAGGGTGGCGTCATCGTCGAGAAGGTGCGCAACCTGCCGATCGGTCACGGCCTCAACGCCGCGACCGGCGAGTACGTCGACATGATCGCCGAGGGCATCATCGACCCGGCGAAGGTCACGCGCTCCGCTCTGCAGAACGCCGCGTCCATCGCCGCGCTCTTCCTCACCACCGAGGCCGTCATCGCCGACAAGCCGGAGAAGGCCTCCGCGGCCGCTCCGGGCGGCATGCCGGGCGGTGACATGGACTTCTGATCCTCGGATCAGCAGCTCCAGGCGGTACCCGCAGTATCCGTACGACGCCGGCCCCCGGGATTCCTTCCCGGGGGCCGGCGCCGTCGTGCGGGGCGAGTGTTCCGGCGTGCTGGAGCGGCGCGGCGAGGGCTCAGGTTTCACGGCAGGCCCCGCACCGGGCTCGTAAATGGACCTGCGGCCGCACCGCTCGTCACAGCTCGTCAGCGGGAGTGGACCGCCTCAGCTGAGGGCCCGCAGCACCAGCCGGACAGCTCCTTTTGCTCCCAGCCATATCCACTCGAACAGTCCTGCCGGCACGGCCAGGTCGGCGGCCTCGGCCGCGGCCTCCCGGCGCGACCCCGGACTGCACCGAGAGCAGGAACGGGACCAACGGCGCTTCTCTGCACCGCACTTCTTGCACATCGTCATGACCTCACTCGTCTCTGCCGGTTCGGCACGCTGAAGCATCGCGACGTTCCGTCGCGGGCTGGTCGCATTGGGTCAACATGGGTGGGAGTGGGGAAGGTGAGCGGTCGGGAAAGCGGGTGCTGCCTGTGCGCCTCGGTCAGGTGCCGAGGCCGGCGTCCCGCGCCAGCAGTGCGGCCTGCACCCTGTTCTCGCATTCCAGCTTGGCGAGGATGCGGCTCACGTACGTCTTGACCGTGGCCTCGCTCATGTGGATCCGCTGACCGGCGTCCGCGTTGGACAGCCCCTCGCCCAGGAGGGCGAGGACGTCCCGTTCGCGGTCCGTCAGCTTCTCCAGCCGGCGGCGGGCGTTCTCCGCGCGGTGTGTGGCCCCGCCGGAGGCCAGCGAGTCCACGACATGCCGGGTGGCGCCCGGCGACAGGTACGCTTCCCCGGCCGCTGCCGCCCGTACGGCGCGCATCAGTTCCGCGGGCGCCGAGTCCTTCAGCAGGAAGCCCGCGCTTCCCTCGCTCAGGGCGCGCAGCACGTTGTGCCGTTCCCCGAACGTCGTCAGTATCAGCACCCGCACCTCGGGGGCGGTCCGGCGCAGCTCGGCCAGGGCCGTCAGCCCGTCCATCACCGGCATCTGGATGTCCAGCAGTGCCACGTCGATCCGCTGGGAGCGGACGAGTTCCACCGCCTCGCGGCCGTTCGCCGCCTCCGCGACGACGTCGATGTCGTCGGCCGAGGCGAGGATCATCCTGATGCCCGCCCGGATGAGCGGCTCGTCATCGGTCACAAGAACCCTGATCACGACTCTCCCGAGCGGTCCTGAGCGGTCATACCTGCGGACATCCGGCCATCATCCCCGATCCGGTGCCCGGCCTGGCGCCCGGGCGGGTGCCCTCAGCCCGTCTCGAAGGACTTCTTCTCGATCAGCTTGCCGTCCTTGAAGCAGAACCGGAACACCGGTTCCGCGTCCAGATCGCTGCCGAACTCCGTGGAGAGGAGCGTGAGACACGTCGACCCCTTGGGCTCGGGCGGCGCTCCCTTGCCCATCTCGCTGTTGAGGAACGAGTCGCCGCTCGGCAGTTGCTCACGGACCTCCGACTCGGACTGACCGACCGTCACGGCTTCGTACTGCTTGGGCTCGATCATGGCCGAGTCCGCCTCACGCATGAGGAAGATCCCCCCGACGATCGTCGCGATCACCAGCAGTACGACGACGAGCGCCGCGACTCCGCAGCCGATGGCTATGCCGTTGCCCCTCTTGGTCCTGCTCATGGTCCTGGCCAACTCCTTCGGGAAACCGTTCCAGTCGGTGACCGGATCACTTTCACCTGCGGAGCCCTTCGCGCGCTGCGCCCGAAAGTCGTTCGTCGGCGCGACGAACGTCGCCATGACATCACCGGGCGGCGGGCTCGGGAAGCCGTCCCCCGGCGAGGTGTACGGCAGGACGCCGGCCAGCCGGAAGCCGCCGTCCGCCGTGGGACCGGCGTGCACCATGCCGCC
>NZ_MAPV01000136.1 GCF_001700505.1 Streptomyces mutomycini | reverse complement strand
GGAGGTCGAGCAGCTGCGCCGGCACCGGGCGACCGGGTTCGGCCTGGAGGAGAAGAAGCCCTACACCGATGGTGTGATCACCGGGTGGGGCACGGTGGAGGGCCGGACGGTCTTCGTCTACGCGCACGACTTCCGGATCTTCGGCGGGGCGCTGGGCGAGGCGCACGCCACGAAGATCCACAAGATCATGGACATGGCCATCTCGGCGGGTGCTCCGCTGGTGTCGCTGAACGACGGCGCGGGTGCCCGTATCCAGGAGGGTGTCTCGGCGCTCGCCGGGTACGGCGGGATCTTCCAGCGCAACACACGAGCTTCGGGTGTCATCCCGCAGATCAGTGTGATGCTCGGCCCGTGCGCGGGCGGGGCGGCCTACAGCCCGGCGCTGACCGACTTCGTGTTCATGGTCCGCGAGACCTCGCAGATGTTCATCACCGGACCGGACGTCGTCAAGGCGGTCACCGGCGAGGAGATCACCCAGAACGGCCTCGGCGGCGCCGACGTGCACGCGGAGACCTCGGGCGTCGCGCACTTCGCGTACGACGACGAGGAGACCTGCATCGCCGAGGTCCGCTAC
The DNA here is from genome assembly GCF_001700505.1 of Streptomyces mutomycini. Taxonomy (GTDB): domain Bacteria; phylum Actinomycetota; class Actinomycetes; order Streptomycetales; family Streptomycetaceae; genus Streptomyces; species Streptomyces mutomycini. Next base: position 9,397 of record NZ_MAPV01000136.1, on the reverse strand, counting down.
CTCATCGGGATGCTGCCGTCGAACAACCGGGAGAACCCGCCCGTCGTCCCGAGCGACGACCCGGCCGGCCGGCGCGGCGACGTCCTCCTCGACCTGGTCCCGGCCGAGGGGAACCGTCCGTACGACATGCACAAGGTCATCGAGGAGCTCGTCGACGACGGCGACTTCCTGGAGGTCCACGAGCGCTGGGCCCGCAACATCGTCTGTGCGCTGGCCCGGCTGGACGGCCAGGTCGTCGGCATCGTGGCCAACCAGCCGCAGGCACTGGCCGGCGTCCTGGACATCGAGGCGTCCGAGAAGGCCGCCCGCTTCGTCCAGATGTGCGACGCCTTCAACATCCCCATCGTCACTCTCCTGGACGTACCCGGCTTCCTGCCCGGGGTGGACCAGGAGCACGGCGGAATCATCCGGCACGGCGCGAAGCTGCTCTACGCGTACTGCAACGCGACGGTGCCGAGGATCTCGCTGATCCTGCGCAAGGCCTACGGTGGCGCGTATATCGTCATGGACAGTCAGTCCATCGGTGCCGACCTCACCTACGCGTGGCCCACCAACGAGATCGCGGTGATGGGTGCCGAGGGCGCCGCCAACGTCATCTTCCGCCGGCAGATCGCCGACGCCGAGGACCCCGAGGCCATGCGGGCCCGCATGGTCAAGGAGTACAAGGCCGAGCTGATGCACCCCTACTACGCCGCGGAGCGCGGTCTGGTCGACGACGTCATCGACCCGGCCGAGACGCGCGAGGTACTGATCGCCTCGCTCGCGATGCTCCGTAACAAGCACGCGGACCTGCCGTCCCGCAAGCACGGCAACCCCCCGCAGTAGAGCGGCAGCCCGGGTCGGGCGGCCGCTGCGCGCCCGTGTCCTCGGACGCCGGCCGGTCCCGCTCTCGCAGGTACCGGCCGGCCGTATCCGGCTCCGTCTCCTCGATCCCTGAACGTGACACCGCGCGCCGATGCGCGTCGTCCGGCGTCCGAGCGACAAGGGCCACTGTGCAGACCCAGTGACAATGACCACGAGGGACCATGACGAACGAGCCGTCCGGCCTCCCCGGACCCACGCCGGCTGCCATGCAGCCGATCCGGCCGGGCGAGGTGCGGACAACCCTCGCCGGTCCGGCCCCACTGGTCCTGCCGTCCGAGGTGGACGACCTCAGCGGTCTCATGGCAGCGGTCGCCCGCGGAGAGGCATTCGTCCTCCAGGGCAGCACATGCGCGGAGCCGTTCAGCGGCCGCCGTGTGGGCGGCCTGGTCCGCACGCTGCTGCAGATGTCCGTCGTGCTGTCCCACGCCGCCAGGATGCCCGTGGTCAAGATCGCCCGGCTGGCCTCCCGGCACACCGGGCCGGGCGACGGCGGACCGGGCCGGGCCCCCGCGAACGCGGCGGTGGCGATGAACATGATCCGGGCGATGAGCGGTGAGAACGGCATCGCGGACGTTCGTCAGGTGCAGGACCGCAACCGGGAGTTCGTGCGCGACACGGCAGGGGGGAGCCGCTTCCGGGCCCTCTCCGCCGAGATCGACCGCGGCCTGGGCTTCATGGCCGCCTGGGGGGTCGACGACCGCCCGCTGCGGACCACGAAGGTGTTCGCGAGCCACGAGCCGCTGCTGCCCGGTCATGAGGTGCCCCACCTGTTCCGGGAGGAATCCGGTGGGGACGAGCCACAGCTGTGGGCCCTGTCCGCGCACCAGTTCCGGATCGGCGAGCGGGCACGGCAACCGGATGACTCGCACGTCGCGCTCGCCGGACTTCTGGCCAATCCGGTATGCCTCACCATCGGACCGGCCACGGCCCCCGAGGAGGCCGTGGAGTACGTGCGGAGGCTCGATCCGCGCGTCCGGCCGGGCCGGGTCACGCTGATCAGCAGGATGGGCGGCGACCGGGTCCGTGACCTGCTCCCGCCCATAGTCGAAAAGGTGACGGCGTCCGGGCACCAGGTGGCGTGGAGCTGCGATCCGATGCACGGCGCCTCCCAGGAGCCGGCGGCGTACGACGGCTCCGCGTGCTCATTCTCGCGCGTCCTCGACGAGGTTGCGGGTTACATCGATGTACACAGGGCCCTGGGTACCCATTTGGGCGGGTTGTATTTCGAAACTACGGGCGCACGGGATATATCCGACACGGAACCGGTCGGCGGATACGGGGCTGAATGCGGCACCCGGTTGAATGAACAGCAATCTGTCGAGTTGGCCTTTTTTATGGCAGAGATGCTCCGCGGCTGATTTCCGGAACTGGCAGTTCTGTCCAGGCGTCCGTGCCCGGTTTCCGCTCACTTGCATTGGTTCAACCATTGGCGCCGCCCGATCCCAGCGGAGTGCCGCCGGAATCCGGTCCTCAGGCGCGCGGGGGTATGGGCGGGCCGGCGCCGCGGACGAGGAGGGCGTGTCGTCAACGCCCCTCACGAGTCGCGCCGTTCCCACGGTCGGGCAGGGGTTCTGCCGATGACCGCGAGGCCCTGACCAGCAGAACACGGCCGGGCGGCGCCAGTGTGACCTTTGCGTGTCAGCCTCGTCCTGAACATGCAACAGACCGGCGTCTCCTGCGTGAGGCCGGACAGCGGAATATCGCCATCCGCGCCCGGCCTTCACTGCGCCCCGCAGTCGCACGTCATCGGCTCCTGACCGGCCACCACGTGCCTTGGGCCGCACCATGAAGGCCCTTCGGGTTCCGTTGAATCCCTGAGGCCGGCCGCACTCGCGTATCGGGGCATCGAGGGTCGTGCCCTCGGATGCGGAGCTCGATCCCCTATGCCGCGTGAGTCATACCCCTATGCCCAGCCGGGATGGAATGAGGGGTGGGGGGTGGCTCCGGGTCGGGCATTTGAGGCGAACTTAAGGTTTCCGCCTAAGATTTGACGGAGCGGCAGGTGCGGTGCGCCCGCCCGCGGCGGCAGAAAGCGGAACCCGCGCAAAGGCGCGTTGTGTACTTTGAGTAGGGGTTTGCAGGGGGAGGGGGGTGGAGCTAGTGTTCCAATTGGAGAGGGATTCCAGCGACTGTTTTTGGCCCCTGACCAGAGCCGGTGTGACGTCAAGTGTCGGTCACGCCGGACGGGGTAGTCGCGGAGTAAGGCATGGTTTTGAGCCTTTGGTGACGCAGCCACCGCTCCTCGATGTCATGGAAATGGTCACAATGGGGGATGATGGTGCCAGTGGCACTTGTTGAACGTGAGCATGACCTGAAACTGCTCAGTAACCTTTTGACTGCCACTTTCAAGGGGCACGGAAAGATAGCGCTCGTCAGCGGGGCGGTGGCAAGCGGCAAGACCGAGCTGCTTCGCTCCTTCGCGGACCAGTGCGCCGATGAGGGCGCCCTGCTCCTGAACGCAACCGCGACGAGGGCCGACCGGACCATGCCCTTCGCCGTGCTGCGCCAGTTGCTCGACTGCCTGCCGGCGCATGCGGGACCTGTCGCAGAGATCATCGGCTCAGATGTCGCGTCCGAGATCTCCCGCACGGCGGCGGCCACGCTGCTCGAACTCTCCGAACGGGCACCGCTCGTCGTCGTCGTCGACGATGTGCACCACGCGGACGAACCGTCGATGGACTGTGTGATGCGCCTGGTCAACCGGCTGCGGTCCTCGCGTATTCTTCTCGTACTCGCCGAGTCGTCGGGTGAGTGGTCGGTGCACCCCGCCTTCCGGATCGAACTGGTCCGCCAGACACAGTTCCACCGGGTCCGCCTGGCACCTCTGACGGCGGACGGCGTCAGCGAGATGTGCTCGCAGCACCTCGGTCAGGACGCGGCACACCACGCACCGGAAGCACACCGGATGACCGGCGGTAACCGGCTTCTGGTGCGGGCGCTCATCGAGGACCACGCCGAGTCCGGGGAAATGCCGGGCCAGGCGGGCTGCTCGTCGCTCGGTGAGAGCTTCCGGCAGGCCGTACTGACCTGCCTGCGCCGCAGCGGACCGGACGAACTCGAGGCCGCCAGGGGCTTGGCGGTACTCGACGCCACCGGCTCGACGCACCGGATCGCGGAGCTCCTCGACCGCAGCCCGGAGGCCCTCCGCCGGGTTCTGCAGTCACTGCAGACGCTGGGGATAATCCATGACGGCCGGTTCCGTCACAGGCTGACACGCGCGGCTGTCTACGACGACCTCCCCCCGCAGATGCTGGCGGATCTGCACACGCGTGCAGCGCAGTTGCTGAGCGACGGCGGCGGCAGCGTCACCGATGTCGCGGACCACCTGGTGGCGGCCAAGCACGTGGGCGCGGACTGGGCCATCGCGGTACTGCAACGGGCCGCGGAGGAGTCGCTGGCCGCCGACGACGAGGAACCAGCGATCCGGTACATCGAGTTCGCGCTCTCCGTCTGTACCGGAGAGCGGCAGCGTGCCCTGCTGCGGGTGCTGCTCGTCCAGATCAAGTGGCGCAGTGACCCGGAAGGCGCCGTCCGCCACCTCACGCCGCTCTTCCAGGCGCAGCGCGAAGGCCACCTCGACGTGGAGCAGACGGCTTACCTGCTGCGCCTGCTCATGTGGCACGGACGCATTCCGGAGGCCAGGGAACTCATCACGCAGCTGTCCCGCATCACGCCGTCCGTGAACGAAGCGCCGAACGCCGTCCTGACCGGCGTACACAACCTGCTCAGACACGCGTATCCGCAGTTCATACCGGACAGATCCGGCGAGAGTGATCACCTCTTCGACAACGCGACCACGCCGCCGGGGCAGCAGGCACAGGCCTCCGCCGTGCTCAGCTCGGTCCTCGGGCAGGCGACGGGCGGCGACGAGCGGTGCGTCAGGGTGGCGGAACAGATACTGCAGAGCAGTCAGTTGAGCGACACGATGCTCGAATCCGTCTGTTCGGCCCTGCAGACCCTCATCTACGCGGAGCAGCCTCTTCTGGCAGGGCGCTGGTGCGACGCTCTGCTCACCGAAGCCGGCAGCCGTGGTGTGGTGACCTGGGAGGCGGCCCTGTCCGCGCTGCGCGCGGAGATCGCGTTGCGGGAGGGCGATCTGGTGCAGGCCGAGCGGTACGCGCTCAAGGCACTGACGATGATCGGCGTCGCGGGCTGGGGCGTCGCAGTCGGGGCCACCCTGGGCACACTCCTCGAAGCCGTCACGGCCCGGGGCGACTTCGAGAGCGCCCGCAAGTACCTGCGGGAAACGGTGCCCGAGGCCATGTTCCAGACCCGGTACGGGCTGACGTATCTCCGCGCCCGGGGTCACTACTACCTGGCGACCGACCGGCTGCAGGCCGCGCTCGCGGATTTCAGCTACTGCGGGGAGCTGATGCGGACGTGGCAGCTCGACTCCCCGACCTTCGTACCCTGGCGCACCGATGCCGCCCAGGTGCTCCTCCGGCTGGGAGATCACGAGCGGGCGCGTGCGCTCACCAAGGAGCAGATGGCGCACATCGGTTCGCGTGCCTCGCGGACGTACGGCGCCTCCCTGCGCGTCCTGGCCGGTACGGCAAGTCACCGTGGCCGGCTGAGCCTCCTGAAGGAGTCCGTCGAGATCCTCCAGGCAAGCGGTGACCGGCTGACCCTCACCCAGGCACTGTTCGACCTGAGCTGTGCGCACGAGGGCATGGGGGAGTTCGGCAAGGCACAGATGATTTCGCGTCGCGCGGGGCGGCTGGCCAAGGAGGGCGGGATGCAGCGGATGCAGGATCCCGCGCTCGCCCGCCCGGAGGAACCGATGATGCTGCACCACGCGCAGACCGATTCCTGGTCCCGGCCGGTGGACGAGACCGCGTCGGCCGCGGACGTGCTGACGCTCTCCGAGCGCCGGGTCGCCGCACTGGCCTCGCTCGGCTACACGAACCGTGAGATCTCCTGCAAGCTGCACATCACCGTCAGCACGGTGGAACAGCACCTCACCAAGGTCTTCCGGAAGCTGCGGGTCAAGCGCAGGACGGACCTGCCGGTCGAGCTCGAGTACCACGTCGCCAACCCGGCCTGCTGACCTCCGGCACCACACCTCCCCGTTCACCTCCCTCCCCACTCCTCCGTCCCCACTCCTCCTACGCACGTGAGCTGTTGAGGTAAGCGATCACGGCCAGCACTCGCCTGTTGTCACTGGTGGACTGCACCAGGTCCAGCTTGGCGAAGATGCTGGCCGCGTGCTTGCTCACGGCGCTGTCGCTGAGCGACATCCGCTCGGAGATGGCCGCGTTCGACCTGCCCTCCGCCATGAGCGCCAGCACCTCTCTCTCACGCGCCGTCAGCGCGGCCAGCGGTTGTGCCCGGGCCGGCCCCATCGACTGGAACAACTGACTGACCACTTCAGGGTCCATGGCCGTGCCGCCGGAAGCAACACGGCGCACCGAGTCGATGAACGTGTCGTCGTCGAAGACACGGTCCTTGAGCAGATAGCCGATTCCGCCACGGCCGTCCGCCAGCAACTCCCTTGCGTACAACTGCTCCACGTGCTGGGACAGCACCAGCACCGGGAGCCCGGGGACCTCCCGGCGGGCGGCCAGCGCCGCCTGGAGCCCCTCGTCCGTGAAGGTCGGCGGCAGCCGCACGTCGACCAGGGCCACGTCCGGCCGGTGCTGGAGCAGGGCGCTGAGCAGGTCCGGGCCGGTCTCGACCACGGCGGCGAGTTCGAAGCCGTGGTCCTCCAGCAGATGGGTCAGTCCTTTCCTGAGGAGGTACTGGTCCTCGCCGAGGACAACACGCACGGGAGCTCCATCGTCAAAGTGGTCGGGCCGCCGGGAGGCGAGGCCACGTCGAGCAGACCGTCAAAAGTGGCCAGCCGCCGCTGGATACCGCGGATCCCGCTGCCGAGGGCGGGATCGGCGCCGCCGCGTCCGTCGTCGGTCACCGTGATCCGCAGTGCCCCCGCCCGGTGGCGGAGGTCGATCATGACGCGCTGGGCGCCGGAGTGCTTCGCACTGTTGGTGAGTGCCTCGCTCACGGAGAAGTACGCACAGGCGGCCACCGGCATCTGTGCCCGCCCCTGGAGGTCGGCGGTCACCTCCACCGTCAGCGGATGCGCCAGCGCCAGCGTGCGCACCGCGTCGACGAGCCCCCGCTCGGCCAGGACCGGCGGATGCACGCCGCGCACCAGGCTGCGCAGCTCCCGGAGCGCGGCGGAGGAGTTCTCCCGCGCCTCGGCGGCCATCGCCCGCAGTTCGGGCTGCTCACTGCCGAGGCGCTTCTCGATCGCGCGCAGGCTCATTCCGATCGCGACGAGCCGGGTCTGGGCGCCGTCGTGCAGATCGCGTTCGATTCTCAGCAGCTCCGCCGCCTGCACACCCGTGGCCTCTGCCCGAGTCGTGGCCAGCTGGTGCACGCGCCGAGCGAGCACGGAACGTTCGGTGGGCGCCAACAGCAGAGCGCACCAGCGCGCCTGGACCCGCAGCGTGTACGGGGCGGCCCGGAGGACGGCCCCCGCCGCGAGCAGGGCCGCCGCGAAGCCGGCCGGGCCGGACCACCACAGCCCGATAGCGAGGACCGACGCCATCGGCCCGAGCAGCAGAACCGCCGCCACCACCGGATTCGTCAGGAGCCAAAGGAGGTCGCGCCAGGTCGCGGGGTCGGTGAGAACCCAACGGCGGGCGGCGAGCCACGACGGAAGCAGCGGCCCCGGGTGCAGCGTGCGGCCGTACGCGTAGTGCCCGTCGGCGCCCTGGACAGGAGCCGGAGGCGGTTGCCTGTAGGGCTCCGCGATATCCGCCAGCCCGCCGTGGCGCAACAGCTCCCGCCACAGGTTCACCAGCCTGCGGCTGACCAGGACCGCCTGGGCGAGGACGGGGACGAGACCGAAGACCAGGGAGAACACCGCGGCGATCAGCTGGAGTGCTGCCAGCACGAGCCCGCACACCGCGAGCGCGCAGAGCAGACACGCGGCTCCCACCGTCTGGACCTGTCGCCACAGGCGGAGCCACCAACGGGTCCCGCCGCCGGCCGCGGGAACGCCCGCGCGCAGGAACAGTCTCGTCCAGTACCCGTGCAGCCGGATCAGCGACGGACCCGCCGCGATACCCGTCGACACCGAAGCGAGGCCGAGCCCCACCACGAACGCCGAGCCGGGCCCCGCGTGCCACAGGGGCGAGGCGACACCCGCGAGGCCGGCACCGATCAGGGCCGCGGGCAGCACGGCCACCGGAGCTCCGACGAACGGGTCCAGCAGCAGCCACCACAGATCGCGGGCGGTCGCCGGGTCCCGGGAGATCTTCCGGGCACCGCGCTTGCGCCGGGCCGTACTGCCCGAGGCGTACAGACGCCTGCCGTACCGGTACAGCCCGCCTTCCCTGGCGCGGGCCTCCGAGGAGTGGGGAAGGTAAGGACCGGGGATCTCCACCCGCGACCAGGAGGCCGCCAGCCGGCGGCGCAGTACGGGCAGCCGGCGGATGCGGAGAACCGTCCCCACCGCGCCGGACAGGAGGGCCACAGCCATCGGTAGGACGAGCAGCAGACCGGCCGCGCCGAGCGCGGCCAGCGCCACCCCACGCACCGGGGCGAGACGCAGGGCGCGCCGCCACGAAGCGCCGTGAGGCCGTGTCCCGTCGCTCATCACACCTCCCGGCAGCTCGATTGATCAACAGTCTGACATGCGCGCACGGCCGCGGGCAGGTGCAGTTTTCTGCACCCCGACTGTGCTCCCTACTGCATTCCGCGGGCCTCCGCCGGTGCGTAGCGTCATCGGTGAACACAACGGCAGGACCCGTACGAGAGCAGCCAGGAGAGGAGGCCGTCTTGAAGCCAGCACCTCAGGTTCAGGAAGGGCCGGAGCCGGAATCCACCACGCTCGCGGGAGACGACAAGCAGCCGGAACGGACAGGGCGCAGCCCGCGGACCATGCTCGTCGAGGCGGCGGCACTCGATGTCGCGCTGCCGCTCCTGCTCTTCTACGGGCTCCGCCTCATGGGTGTGAACCAGTGGCTCGCACTCGTGCTCAGCAGCGCGCTCCCTCTGGTGCGGCTGGTCTACCGGGCGGTCAAGGACCGCCGGGTCGAGCGGCCCACCCTGTTCTCCCTGAGCATCATGCTCAGCGCCACCCTGGTGTCGCTGCTGACGGGCGACCCCCGGCTCGTCCTGGCCCGGGAGAGCTATCTGACCGCCTTGGTCGGCCTGTGGATGCTCAGCACGCTGCTGGCCTCGCGGCCCTTCATCTACCAGGCGACCATGCCTCTGCTCCCGGAGGCCACCGCCGCGTCCTGGCGCAGGGACTGGGACGAGGTGCCCGAGTTCCGGCGGGCCATGCGGGTACTGACCGTTGCCTGGGGAACGGCCTTCATGATCGACGCGGTGGCCCGGGTGGTCATGGCGTACACCCTGCCCGTCGACAGCGTTCCCCTGCTGGGTGCCGGTCTGCTCACGGTGCTGCTCATCGTGATCGTGCAGTTCAGCAAGTCGTACGCCAAGCGCCTTTCGGCCCGCCTCGGCCGGCCCGCCGAGAGCTGACCGCGGGCCACCCCCATACCCCCGTCCGGGCGTTCAGCAG
>NZ_MAPV01000135.1 GCF_001700505.1 Streptomyces mutomycini | reverse complement strand
TGGAAGGCGTAGGTCGGCAGATCGACGCGGCGTGCGCCGGTCCCGGCGAAGTACGCCGCCCAGTCGACCACTGACCCACGCACGTGCAGTTCGGCAAGGGCGGTGACGAGCGCGAGCGCCTCCTCGCGGTCCTTGCGCAGGACCGGCACGAACGCCGACTCCTCGACGCAGTCCTGCCCCATCGCGGACAACACCCCGTCCGGACCCAACTCCAGGTACGTGGTCACACCCTGGTCCCGGAGAGACCGCATCCCGTCGAGGAAACGCACCGCCTCACGGACATGGCGCACCCAGTAGTCCGCCGAACAGATCTCCTCGCCCGACTCGAGCCGACCGGAAACGTTCGAAACGATCCCGATTGTGGGCTGGTGGAAGGTCAGCGTCTCCGCGACCGCACGGAACTCGTCCAGCATCGCGTCCATGCGGGACGAGTGGAACGCGTGACTGACCCGCAGACGCTTGGCCTTACGGCCCTCCGCCTGGAAGTGCGCGGCGATCGCCAGGACAGCGTCCTCGTCACCCGAAACCACCGTCGAAGAGGGCCCGTTGAGCGCTGCAATCGACACACCCTCGGTCAGCAGCGGCAGAACCTCGTCCTCGGCTGCCTGGAGCGACACCATCGCACCGCCCGCCGGCAGCGCCTGCATCAGACGACCACGCGCCGCCACCAACTTGGCCGCGTCCTCCAGCGACAGCACACCGGCCACATGCGCAGCCGACAGCTCACCGATGGAGTGCCCCAGCAGATAGTCCGGCTTCACACCCCACGCCGACACCAGGCGATACAGCGCGACTTCGAGCGCGAACAGACCGGCCTGCGTGAACTGCGTCTGATCCAGCAGCTCACCACCCTCGAACACCACGCCACGGATCGGCTGATCCAGATGCCGGTCCAACTCAGCACACACCGCATCGAACGCATCCGCGAACACCGGGTAGGACTCGTACAGCTCACGGCCCATACCCGACCGCTGCGCACCCTGACCCGAGAACAACACACCGGTACGCCCCTGCGTCACCGCACCCGAGACCGTCCGGTCACCGATCAGCACCGCCCGGTGATCCAGCACCGCACGCGTCGTGGCCAACGAGAATCCGACATCCACCGGATTCCGGTCCGCAGCGAACTCCGAAAGCCGCTCCACCTGAGCGACCAGCGCCTCGGACGTCTTCGCCGACACCACCCACGGCACCACCGGCACACTCGGCACCGCGAGACCGGCCGCATCCGCCACCGCTGTCCCGGAGGGCTGCTCCAGGATCACGTGTGCGTTCGTGCCACTGATCCCGAACGACGACACCGCGGCACGCCGCGCCTCCCCTGTCTCCGGCCAGTCGACACAGTCCCGCAGGAGCTCGACCGCTCCGGCGGACCAGTCCACCTGCGACGACGGGCCGTCCACGTGCAACGTCTGCGGCAGCACACCGTGCCGCATCGCCATCACCATCTTGATCACACCGGCCACACCCGCAGCAGCCTGCGTATGACCGATGTTCGACTTGATCGAACCCAGCAGCAGCGGCCGGACCTCCGACCGCCCCTGCCCGTACGTCGCCAGCAGCGCCTGCGCCTCGATCGGGTCACCCAGCTTGGTGCCGGTCCCGTGCGCCTCGACCACGTCCACCTGGTTTGGGGTCAGACCGGCGTTGGCCAAGGCCTGGTTGATGACCCGCTGCTGCGACGGACCGTTCGGAGCCGTCAGACCGTTCGACGCGCCGTCCTGGTTCACCGCGCTGCCCCGCACGACGGCGAGCACGTCGTGCCCGTTGCGCCGCGCGTCCGACAGCCGCTCCACCAGCAGCACCCCGACGCCTTCGCCCCAAGCCGTACCGTCCGCCGCCTCCGCGAAGGCCTTGCACCGGCCGTCCGGTGCCAAGCCGCCCTGCCGGGAGAATTCGACGAACGCACCGGGGGTCGACATGACCGTGACCCCGCCGGCAAGCGCCAGTGAGCATTCGCCCGAGCGCAGCGCCTGGATCGCCCAGTGCAGTGCGACCAGGGACGACGAGCAGGCCGTGTCCACCGTCACCGCCGGGCCCTCGAGTCCGAGGGTGTACGAGACCCGGCCCGACAGCACGCTGGCGGAACTGCCCGTGGCTCCGTAACCGGCGACCGACTCGCCCGCGCCGCTCATGAGGTGGGCGTAGTCCTGACCGTTCGTACCGGCGAACACTCCGGTCGAGCTGCCGACCAGCGCGGAAGGATCGATGCCCGCGCGCTCGAGTACCTCCCATGACGCTTCCAGCAGCAACCGCTGCTGGGGATCCATCGCCAGCGCCTCACGCGGCGAGATGCCGAAGAACTCGGCGTCGAAGTCCGCGGCTTCGTGCAGGAAGCCGCCCTCGCGTGTGACCGAGGTGCCGATGCCGGTGGAGTCCGCGCCCGGGTCGTGGAGCGATCCGAGGTCCCATCCGCGGTTCTCCGGCAGGGTGGAGATTCCGTCCGCGCCGAGGGCCAGCAGGTCCCACAGTTGCTCCGGCGAGGTGACACCACCGGGGAACCGGCAGCTCATGCCGACGATCGCGATCGGATCGTCGACATCGGCCTGAGGGATCTCAGGAGAGGCCGGGCTTCCGCTCACCTCCGACGGCCGCAGCCGGGAGTGCAGGTGGCGGGCCAGGGCGGTTGAGGACGGATAGTCGTAGACGAGCGTCGTCGGCAGGCTGAGCCCAGTTGCGGCGTCGAGCCTGTTGCGCAGCTCCACCGCGCTGATCGAGCTGAAACCGAGGTCCAGGAACGCTCTGTCTGCCGGCACCGCGTCCCTGGAGCCGTGTCCCAGCAGGGCGGCAGCCTCCTCGCGGACCAGGTCCAGCACCAGGCGACGGCCGTCCTGTGCCGGCATGGTCCGCAACCGGTCGGCGAGCGCCGACTGCTGTACGGGCGCCTGCTCGGCCGGGCCGGCGGCTCCCTGGCCCGTCTCATGGGCGTAGGACAGTTCGCGGAGCAGCGGGTTCGGTCGGCGCGTCGCGTGCTGCCCGGCGGCCAGATCCCACCGCACGTCCGCCACGGCGAGCGTGGTCTCGTCGTCCTCGAGTGCCTGTTGCAGGGCCAGGAGCGCCAGTTCGGGGTCCATGGAGCCGACGCCGCTGCGTGCGAAGCGCTCTTCCTGTGCGGCGCCGAGGCCTCTCCCGTGCCAGTGGCCCCATTGGATCGCGACGGCTGTCAGGCCTTCTGCACGGCGGTGGTGGGCGAGGGCGTCGAGGAAGGCGTTGGCAGGGGCGTAGTTCCCCTGACCGGCGCCGCCGAGAAGGCCGGCGACGGAGGAGAAGAGCACGAACGCGGAGAGGTCGAGGTCACGGGTGAGTTCGTGCAGGTTCGTCGCGGCCCGGGACTTCGCGTGCAGTGCACGGTCGAGCCGACCGACACTCAGCGTGTCGAGCAGGCTGTCGTCCAGCAGCGCCGCGCTGTGGACGACTGCGGTCAGGGGCAGTTCCGCCGGGATCGAGTCGAGCAGGGAAGCAAGCGCGGACCGGTCGCCCGCGTCACAGGCGGCGAGCGTGACCTTGCTGCCCAGCGCGGTGAGCTCGGCTGCCAGGTCTTCGGCGCCGGGGGCTTCGGCACCGCGTCGGCCGACGAGCAGCAGGTGTTCGGCGCCCTTCTCCGCGAACCAGCGCGCGGTGTGGGCGCCCAGCGCGCCGGTGCCGCCCGTGATGAGCACGGTGCCCCGGGAGCAGCGCCACTCGTCGGAGGCGGGGGTACGGGGCGGC
>NZ_MAPV01000134.1 GCF_001700505.1 Streptomyces mutomycini | reverse complement strand
CCGGACGGGTCCTCGGCGGCCTGGCCAACGCGCTCGGCCCCGACCGGGTCGTCATCGGCGGCGGGGTCCCCCGGATCGGCGCGCTGTACGGCGACGCACTGGCCGCCGCCTTCGCCGCCGAGCTGATGCCGCCGCTGCGCGGGCTCACCCCCGTACCCCCTCTCTTCGGCCACGACGCCGCCGTGCTGGGCGCCGCCGCACTGACCACCACCCTTCCCCTCCACCACCCGGGAGCACTCCGATGACCGCACAGGATCTGGCCGACACCCTCCGGGGCCGGTTGATCGTCTCCTGCCAGGCACCCCCCGGTGACCCGATGCGGGAGACCGCCACGCTCGTACGCCTGGCCCTCTCGGCCGTCGCCGGTGGCGGCTCCGCGATCCGCGCCAACGAGCCGGAGGTCGTCGCCGCGATCGTGAAGGCCGTGGACCTGCCGGTCATCGGCCTGTGGAAGGACGGCGACACCGGTGTCTACATCACCCCGACCGTCCGGCACGCCCTGGCGGTCGTCGAGGCCGGTGCGGCCGTCGTCGCCGCCGACGCCACCGACCGGCCGCGCCCCGACGGCTCCACGTTCGCCGAGCTCGTCACCGCCGTGCACGCGGCGGGGGCCCTGGTCATGGCCGACGTCTCCACGCTCGCCGAGGGCATCGCCGCGGCGCAGCAGGGGGCGGACTTCGTCTCCACGACCCTGTCCGGTTACGTGCCGGGGACCCCGAAGCAGACCGGCCCGGATCTGGACCTTGTGACTTCTCTCTCCGCCGCGATCCCTGTACCTGTCGTCGCCGAAGGCCGTATCAATACTCCCGAGGAGGCTGCCGAGGCACTCGCCCGCGGCGCCCACAGCGTCGTGGTCGGTACGGCCATCACCGCTCCCACCGCCCTGACCTCACGCTTCGTCGCCGGCCTCGCCCGGCCCTGAGCAGCCCTCACCACGAGGGACGGCATCGACGACGAGCCGTCCCGCACCATGGAGCGCACTGTGTACAAGACTCCCCCCACGCTCCCCTGGTACCGCGAGGTGAGCGGTACCCAGTGGAAGTCCTTCTTCGCCGCCTGGATCGGCTACGTCCTCGACGGCTTCGACTTCGTCCTCATCACGCTCGTCCTCACCGAGATCAGCGACGACTTCGGCCTGAGCACGGTGCAGGCCGCCAGTCTGATCTCCGGCGCCTTCATCACCCGCTGGCTGGGCGGCGCCGTCCTGGGGGCCATCGGTGACCGGTACGGCCGCAAGATCTCGATGGTGCTGAGCATCATGCTCTACTCGCTGGGCACCTTCGCCTGCGGGTTCGCCTGGGACTACCACAGCCTCTTCGCCGCCCGGCTGGCCATCGGCATGGGCATGGCCGGTGAGTACAGCGCCAGCGCCACGTACGTCATGGAGAGCTGGCCGGCCCGAGTCCGCGGCCGGGCGAGCGGGTTCCTGATCTCGGGGTTCTCTGTCGGCTCCGTCCTCGCCGCCCAGGTCTACAACTGGGTGGTGCCCTCGCTCGGCTGGCGGTGGATGTTCTACCTGGGACTGATACCCATCGCGGTCGCGCTGTGGATGCGCAGGGCCCTGCCGGAGGCCGAGGAGTGGACGGCGGACGTCGCGGAATCGGAGGCCAGGCCCAATCCCTTCCGGCCGCTGTTCCGGACACCGCGGCTCGCCGTGGTCAACACCGTCCTGGTGGTGGCCGCCACGCTCTCGCTCTTCCTGGTCTTCACCCCGGGCGGCGAGGGCCTCGTGCCGGTGCTGTCGGTGGTGGCGGGCCTCTCCCTCGCCGCGTTCGCGGTGCAGCTGGGCGGACGGCGGGGCTGGCTGCTGTACGTGTCGATGATCGTGACCCTGTTCTTCGCGTTCCTGTACTCCTGGCCCATCCAGGCACTGCTCCCCACATATCTGAAGACCGAGCTGGGATACACCACCGACCAGGTCACCGACGTCCTCTACTTCGCGGGCTTCGGAACGATGGCCGGCTGCTGGGCGGCGGGTTTCCTGGGCGACTGGATCGGGGCGAGGAAGGCGTACGCACTGACCCTGCTGGCCTCGCTGGCCTTCGTCTACCCGGTGTTCGCGGTCAAGGACAACCTGCTGGTGCTGGGCTGTCTGCTGTTCCTGCTGCAGGCCACGAGCTTCGGTATCTCCGGGCTGCTGCCGCGGTACATCGGCGGCCACTTCCCGACGGCGGGCCGGGGGGCCGCACTCGGCTTCACCTACAACGTGGGAGCGCTCGGCGGTGCCGTGGCCCCGGTGCTCGGGGCGCACCTGGCGTCCGGGATGGACCTGGGCCGGGCGCTCGCGGTGCTGACCTTCGCGGGGACGGTGATCGTGGCGCTCCTGGTCGGCTTCGACGTGCCCGCGCGGCTGAACCGGCTGACGGACCCCGACGCGCAGAAGGACCATCTGGCCGCGCCGGACCGGGCGGCGGAGCCCGGGAGGGCGGACCGCGTCGGATAGCACGGCTGCACGCGCAGGCGCCCGCCCGGGGATCCGGGCGGGCGCCTGCGCGTGGGTGCTGTCGGAAGGGTGTGGGCCTACGGGTAGAAGTGCGTGAGCGACGCGGCGACGCAGGCCGGTTTCGCGGAGCCCTCGAGTTCGAAGGTGAAGCCCCGCGTCATCTGCACGCCGCCCCGCGCGACCTCGCTCACCCCGGTGACGGTGGCGTGCAGGCGTACGCGGCTGCCGACGGGGACGGGCGCCGGGTAGCGGACCCGGTCGACCCCGTAGTTGAGCGCGCGTCCCACGCCGCTGACCTGGAGCAGTTCTCCGAACATCGGGATGCCCCAGCTCAGCACCATGTAGCCGTGCGCGATGGTGCGCCCGTAGGGGCCGGCGGCGGCGCGCTCGAGGTCGGTGTGGATCCACTGGTGGTCCCCCGAGACGTACGCGTAGGCGTCGATCAGTTCCTGGGTGACCTCCTTCCACTCCGAGCGCCCGAGGTCGCGCCCGCCGAGGGCGAGGATCTCCGGGATGCCGTGCGCGGTCAGCGGCATGGGCGGTACTCCGTTCTGCGTGTGCGGGCGGTCAGGCGGTGACGGGCGCGGTGCGCGTCGCGGTGACCGGCTCCGCGGCGAGCTCGTCGTGGTTGGGGCGCTTGAGCAGGAGGAGCATGCAGCCCAGGGTCAGTGCCACCTGGAAGACGGCGTACGCGATGACGGCGGTGATGGAACCGGTCCGGTTGAGCAGGAACTGGCCGATGATCGGGGTCGTGCCGCCGAGCAGGGTCCCGCAGAGCTGGTAGCAGAGCGAGATGCCGGTGTAGCGCAGATGGGCGGGGAAGCGGCTGGCGAGCATGCCGGCGAGGGCCGCGTAGTAGAGGCAGTGCGGGATGGTGGCGACGGCGACCCCGAGCATCGCGAGGCCGTAGTTCTCGGTGCTGATGAGGATGAACATCAGCGGCATCAGGATCAGTTCCGGCAGCAGCATCACGGTCACCGCACGGGACCAGCTCTTCATCCGGGTGGCGATGAGGGCGCCGAAGGGCTGGACGATGATCTGGGTGACGTTGGCGACGAGGATGATCGTCAGGAACGAGCTGCGGTCGAAGTCGAGTGACGTGGTGGCCCAGGACAGGGCGAACGTCGACTTGAAGTACGTCGCGGACAGGCCGATCGTGCAGGCGCCGATGCCGAGGGCGATCAGCATGGGGTGGCTGCGCAGGACCTCGGTCAGCGGGAGCTTGACGACTTCCTTCTTCTCGATGAGCTTGGCCATGGCCGGGGACTCGGCGACCTTCAGCCGGACCAGCAGACCGACGATGACGAGTGCGGCGGAGGCGAGGAAGGGCACCCGCCATCCCCAGGAGACGAACGCGTCGTCGGGCAGCTGGCTGATGGCGAGGAAGCTGAGGGTGGAGAGGGTGTTGCCGACGGGCGAGCCCTGCTGGGCGAACGCCCCGTACAGCACCGACTTGCCCTTGGGGGCGTGCTCGGAGGCGATCAGGACGGAGCCGCCCCACTCGCCACCGAGGCCGATGCCCTGGATCATGCGGATGCAGACCAGCAGGATCGGCGCGGCGATGCCGATGGAGGCGTAGCCGGGGAGCAGGCCGATCGCGGTGGTCGAGATGCCCATCAGCAGCAGGGTGATGACGAGCGTCTTCTTCCGGCCGAGCCGGTCGCCGTAGTGGCCGAAGATGATGCCGCCGATCGGGCGGGCGAGGAAGCCGACCCAGAAGGTGGCGAAGGCGACCAGGGTGCCTACGGGACCTTCGAGTTCGGGGAAGAACACCTTGTCGAAGACGAGCGCTGCCGCGGTCCCGTAGATGTAGAAGTCGAACCACTCGATGGTGGAGCCGATGAAGGCTCCGAACCCTGCGCGGTTGGCGGCTTTCGTTCGCTCGCGTGCGGTTGCTGTGGTCGCACTCATAGGTGGCTCCCGTGAACATCGTTGATCAAGCGGATGGGGGCACGGCTGACCCGACGTCGCCCGAGACGCCCTGGGTCGCGTGGTGGAGAGGGGACGGAGTGTGCGAGTTGGGGAGAGGCGTTCAGGCGGCGATGCGTTCGAAGACCGCGGCGAGGCCCTGCCCACCGCCGATGCACATGGTCTCCAGGCCGTAGCGCGCACGGCTGCGGTGCATCTCCCGGCTGAGCGTGGCCAGGATGCGGGCGCCGGTGGCGCCCACGGGGTGGCCGAGCGAGACACCGGATCCGTTGACGTTGATCCGCTGCTCGTGGTCCTTCTCGCCGAGTCCCAGCTCCCTGGTGCAGGCGAGGACCTGGGCGGCGAAGGCCTCGTTGATCTCGATCAGGTCGAGGTCGGCGAGGGTGAGTCCGGCACGGCCGAGTGCCGCGTGGGTGGCCGGGACGGGGCCGATGCCCATCGTCGCGGCGGGGACACCCGCGCGGGCGAAGGAGACCAGACGGACGAGCGGGGTGAGCCCGAGCCGTTCGGCGGTGGCGGCGCTGGTCACCAGGCAGGCGGCGGCCGCGTCGTTCTGCCCGCTCGCGTTGCCCGCGGTGACGGTGGCCTCGGGGTCGGCCTTGGCCATGATGGGGTGCAGCGCGGCGAGTTGCTCGGCGGTGGTGTCCGGGCGCGGGTGCTCGTCGGCGGTGACGACCGTCTCGCCCTTCCTTGTGCGGACGGTCACGGCGACGGTCTCCGCGTCGTAGCGCCCCTCCTGTACGGCGCGGGCGGCGCGGGCCTGCGAGCGCAGGGCGAGGGTGTCCTGGTCGGCGCGGCTGATGGAGTAGGCGCGGCGCAGGTTCTCCGCTGTCTCGATCATGCCGCCGGGTACGGGGTGGTGGACGCCGCCCGCGGTGACCCGGCCCCGGGCCAGCGAGTCGTGGAGCTGGAGGCCGGGGCCCTTGATGCCCCAGCGTCCGTCGTGCGTGTAGTAGGGGGCGGCGCTCATGACGTCGACGCCGCCCGCGATGACGACGTCGCTGAAGCCTGCCCGGATCTGCATGGCCGCGTCGAGGACGGCCTGCAGGCCGGAGCCGCAGCGCCGGTCGGTCTGGACACCGGTGACGGTGTCGGGGAGCCCGGCGTCCAGGGCGGCGACCCGGCCGATGGCGGGGGCCTCGGACGAGGGGTATGCGTGTCCCAGGATCACCTCGTCCACCCGGTCCGGGTCGACTCCCGTACGGGCGACGACCTCGGCGATGACGCGAGCGGCGAGCGCGGCCGGGGTCTGCTGGGCGAACGCGCCGCCGAAACGCCCGATGGGTGTGCGCAGCGGCTCGCAGATGACGACATCGGTCTGGTCGGGCACGGCGGAAAAACCTTTCGGCGGCTTCGGATGTGTGGGGCGACCTTCGCACTGGACCACTGAGTCGGTCCAATATCGAGTTCCCTCACGTTCGAGACGCCGTGCGTCTCAATCGGAGCCCTACGGCGTGGGCAGGGCCTCCTCGGCGACGGCGAGCACCGCGCGGAGTGCCGCCGAGGGGTTGTCCGTGCGCCAGGCCAGCGCGGCCTGGCGCCGGATGGGCGGGCCGGCGAGGGACCGGTAGACCAGCCCGTTCTGCTGGATGTGACGTACGGAGGAGACCGTGAGCGTGACGCCGACGCCTGCGGCGACCAGCGCCAGGATCGTGTAGGAGTCGGGGGCCTCCTGCACCACCCGCGGGTTGAAGCCGGTGGCCTCGCATGCCTGGACCATCGCGTCGCGCACCGTGGAGCCGGCGTTCGCGGGGAACGAGACGAAGGGCTCATCGGCGAGGATGCCGATCGGGATGCTCTCCAGGCGGGCGAGCGGGTGGTCGGAGGGCAGCGCGCACAGCAGCTCCTCCTCGTCGATCACCCGGCAGTCCACCCCGGGCTGGGTGACCGGCAGGCGGACGAATCCCAGGTCGAGGGAACCGTCGGCGACTCGGGACAGCGCGACGTTGGCGTACGTCTGGCCCTTCATGACCAGCTCGATCCCGGGGTGGGCGGCCCGCACCGCCCGGGTCAGCAGGGGCAGCGTCTCGTGGCTGGAGGCTCCCGCGAAACCGATGGTGACCCGGCCGTACTCCCCGCGCCCCGCGGCCTTGGCGGCCCGTACCGCCGTGTCGAGGTCGTCGAGCACGGTCCGTACGGGTTCGAGGAAGGACTCCCCCGCGCTGGTGAGCCGCACCGAGCGGGTGTTGCGCTCGAAGAGCTGGACGCCGAGCTCCTTCTCCAGCTGGCGGATCTGCTGGCTGAGCGGGGGCTGGGCCATCTGCAGCCGCTTGGCGGCGCGGCCGAAGTGCAGCTCCTCGGCGACGGCGGTGAACGCGGTCAGATGACGCAGTTCCATCGAAGCTTCCATTCATTAACCAAGGGTCTTGATCCGACCTTAATTCGGTATTGGACAGCAATCAATGGACGCTGACACGGTAAGGGCGACCAGCACGCACTTCCCGAGGAGCACCGTGGAGCGGACGGATACGGCCGACGGGGCCGGCAAAGTCATGTCGATGAAGGAGGCCGTGGCCGCCTTCGTGCACGACGGAGCCACCGTCAGCATCGAAGGGTTCACCCACCTCGTCCCCACCGCCGCCGGACACGAGATCATCCGCCAGGGCCGCAAGGACCTCACCGTCGTGCGGATGACGGCGGACATCGTGGTGGACCAGATGATCGCGGCGGGCTGTGTCTCGCGGCTGGTCTCCTCCTTCGTCGGCAACTCCTCCGCCGGTTCGCTCGGCGAGCTGCGGCGCAGGATCGAGCGCGCCGACCCGGCTCCGCTGGCCTTCGAGGAGTACAGCCACTACGGGATGGTCTGCCGCTACCTCGCGGGGTCCCAGCGGCTGCCGTTCTACCCGCTGCGCAGCTACGGCGGCAGCGATCTTCCCAGCGTCAACAGCGATCTGCGCAAGGTGACGTCGCCCTACCCGGGGCCCGACAGGAAGCCGGAGCAGATCTACGTCGTGCCGCCGGTGAACCCGGACGTGACGATCATCCACGCCCAGCGGGCCGACCGCCGCGGCAACACCCAGATCTGGGGGCTGACCGGCATCCAGGCCGAGGCGGTGTACGCGGCGGACAAGGCGGTCGTCGTCGTCGAGGAGATCGTCGAGGACGAGGTGGTCCGCTCGGACCCCAACCGCACGCTCGTCCCGTCCCACGCCGTGGACGCCGTCGTCGTCTGCCCGCGCGGGGCGCACCCGTCCTTCGCGCAGGGCTACTACGACCGCGACAACGACTTCTACCGGGCCTGGTCGCACATCAGCAAGGACCCGGAGCGGCTGCGTGCGTGGCTGGCGGAGTGGGTGTACGGCACGGCCGACCACGCCGAGTACGTCGCCAAGCTGGGTGCGGACTTCTGGGCGGGACTCGCGGTGGGCGAAGCGCTCAGCGAACCGGTGAACTACGGGCGGCGGCTGTGAGCGCGCCGAGGGAGAAGGAACGGAACATGACCACCACCGCACCGGGGACCGTCACCTCGTCCGAGCTGCTCTCCGTCGTCGCCTCCCGCGAACTGGCCGCACGGCGCACGGTGTTCGCGGGGATCGGGCTGCCGACGCTGGCCACCGAGCTGGCCCGTCTGACGGTCGCGCCGCGGATCGAGGTCGTGTACGAGTCCGGGGTCTGCGGGGCGCACCCCTCGCACCTGCCGGAGACCATCGCCGACGCCGTGATCGTCTCGGGTGCCGAGGCCGTGCTGTCGATGCCCGCGCTCTTCGGCTGCGTGCTCCAGGGCGGCCACATCGACGTGGGCTTCCTCGGCGCCGCACAGATCGACCGGTGGGGCAACCTCAACACCTCCGTCATCGGCGACTGGACGAGCCCCACGGTGCGGCTCCCCGGCTCCGGGGGCGCGATCGAGGTGATGGCCAACTCCCGTGAGGTGTTCGTGGTGATGCGCCGCCACAACCCCCGTTCCTTCACCGGGACCCTGGACTTCTGCACCACACCGGGCCCGGACCGTGCGCTCGCCGAGGGCATCCGGCCGCTGGGCGCCGGCGTCACCCGGGTCATCACCGAACTGGGCATCCTGGCCCGCTCCGGCGTCGGGGAGGAGCTGCGACTCGTCGCCGTGCAGCCGGGTGTGACGGTGAACCAGGTACGGGAGGCCACCGGCTGGGACCTCCGGGTCGCCGACACCGTGGAGACGGTGCCCCCGCCGTCCGAGGCGGAGCTGAGGCTCCTGCGCGAGGACGTCGACCCCGACCGCGTCTACCTTCGCTGACACGACGTGTCCGCCTGCGCCGAACGCGACCCCGTGTGCCTGCGCAGGCACGACCGCGTCTACCTTCGCTGACATCGACCGCACTGCCGAGAGGACGTAACCGTCATGCGCATCAGGATCGTCGGCGCCGGAGCCATGGGCCGTGGCATCGCCCAGTGGGCCGCGGTGGCCGGGCACACCGTCGAGCTCTGCGACGTCCGGACCGAGGCGGTGACGGCGGCCGTGGACTTCGTGCGGTCCATGCTGGAGCGCGCGGTCCAGAAGGGCCGGATGTCCGCCGGGGACTCCGCCGCCGCCCTGGACCGGCTCGTCCCGCTGGACGACCCGTGGGCGTACGGCCCCGAGGTCGAGCTGGTCATCGAGGCCGTACGGGAGGACCTGGACACCAAGGCGGAGGTCTTCGGGAAGCTGGAGCAGGCCCTGCCGGACTCGGCGGTCTTCGCGACCAACACCTCGTCCCTGTCGGTGACCCGGATCGCCGCCTCGCTGCGGGACCCGGGGCGGCTCGCGGGGCTGCACTTCTTCAACCCCGTACCTCTGATGAAGATCGTCGAGGTCGTGCCGGGCGCCGCCACCCGTCCCGGCATCCCGCCGGTCCTCACGGCGCTGGTCGAGAGCTGCGGCCACCGCGCGGTCACCGTCGCCGACAGTCCCGGCTTCCTCGTCAACCACGCAGGCCGGGGGCTGGTGACGGAGGCCCTGGCGCTGCTGGAGGAGTCCGTCGCGGACCCGGCCGGGATCGACCGGATCGCCCGGGACGTACTGGGGCTGCGCATGGGGCCCTTCGAGCTGATGGACCTCACGGGGCTCGACGTCACGGCGGCGGTGATCGACTCGATCTGGCAGGGCTTCCGCCACGAGGACCGGCTCCGTCCCTCCTTCCTCACCCCGAACCGGGTGACCGCGGGCCTGCACGGCCGCAAGACCGGACAGGGCTGGTTCGCCTACGGGCAGGATGCGCCCGCCCCCGCACCGGAACCGCCCGTCACGGGTGACGCGGACCGGCCGGTGTTCGTGGCGGACGGCGAGTACGCGCAGGATGCGGCAGCGCTGCGAACCGCGCTGACCGCGGCCGGCGCCACGGTCGAAGACGGTGCCCGGCCCTCCGGGACCGCCCTGGTCCTCGTCCCTGTCTGGGGCACGACCGTGGCGGCCTCCGTCGCCGCGCCGGGGCTGCCGGCGGCGCGCACCTTCGGCGTCGACCCGCTGCCCCCGGCGGGCCGCCGCCGGGTCCTCGCCGTGACGCCCGCGGCCGACCCGTCCGCCGCGCGGGACGCCCGCGCGGTGCTGGCCCGCGCGGCGGACGGCGAGCAGCCGTGGGCCGTGTCGGTGGTGCGGGACACCGCGGGTTCGGTGGCTCAGCGGCTGCTCGCCTCGGTGGTGTCGGTCGGCACGTCGATCGCCGAGCGCTCGCTGGCCACCCCGGCGGACATCGACCTCGCCGTGACGACCGGCCTCGGTTACCCGGCGGGACCGCTGGCCTGGGGCGACCGGATCGGCGCCGCGCGGATGCTGGAGCTGCAGCGGTCGCTGCACGCGACGACGGGCGACCCCCGGCACCGCCCGACCCGCTGGCTCACCGAACGCGCGCAGCTCGGCCTGCCGCTGACGGAGCCGGGCGTCTCGCCGGCCGACTGCGCGTAGCGCCGGCCACGCCGGGCCGTGACCGTTTCGTACAAGACCCGGTCGCGGCCCCCGGCATACGGTCGTTCCATGACTCCACGACTCGACGCGATCTCCGTCACCACCGCCGACCTGGCCGCATCGCTCGCCTTCTACCGCAGGCTCGGGCTCGACATCCCCGCGGGCGCCGAATCGGCACCCCATGTCGAAGTGGCGCTCCCCGGCGGGCAGCGCCTGTTGTGGGACACCGAGGACGTCGTCCGTTCCTTCGACCCCTCCTGGGCGGGGTCGAAGGGCGGCGAGCGCCTCGGGCTCGCCTTCCTCTGCGACAGCCCTGCCGAGGTCGACGCGGTGTACGCCGATCTGACCGGTGCGGGACACACGGGGCACCTCCAGCCCTGGGACGCGGTCTGGGGGCAGCGTTACGCGGTCGTCCTGGACCCGGACGGCTGCGCGGTCTCGCTGTTCGCGGCCAACCCGTCGTAGCCCGTCGCGGCCAGGTAGCCGCCGAGCGTCGTGCCGGCCAGGTCCCTCATCTCACGGGCCAGGTGCGCCTGGTCCGTGCAGCCCGCGGTGTGCGCCGCCTCGGCGTAGGGCGTGCCCGCGCGTACGAGGGCCAGGGCCCGCTGCAGTCTCAGGACCCTGGCCAGAGTCTTGGGGCCGTAGCCGAACGCGGCCAGTGAGCGGCGGTGCAGCTGGCGGGCTCCGAGCCCGACGGCCCGGGCGGTGGCGGCGACGGAACGGCCCTGCCGCAGCTGCGCGGCGACGGACACCGTCAGCGGGTCCGGGGCGTCGGTGCCGGCCGCCCTGCGCAGGGCGATGTCCTCCAGCGCGGCGGCGGGGTCGGGGGCCGAGCCGAGCTGCTCGGTCAGTCCGCGGACCAGCCCGCCGGGCCAGATCGCGTCGAGCGCCACGCGCCGGTCGCGCAGTTCGTGCGCCGGGACGCCCAGGAGCGCCGGTGCGGTGCCCGGCGCGAAACGCACCCCGGCGCAGAGGCCGACGGTCCCGTCCGGGCTGAAGGCGTGGGTGTCGGGGCCCGCCACCATCAGCACGCCGTCGTTCCAGAGGAGGTCCATGCAGCCGTCGGGGAGCACGGGCCGCGCCGGATCGCGCGGGCCGGACCAGGTCCAGACGGTCGCACCGTGGAGGCGTGACGCCCACTCCTCGTATCCGTCGCGCATGCCCACCACGCTATGCGCTGCCCGTGGTCCCGCTCAAGGAGATCCGGCCCGGCAGCTGGTCGCCGGGCCGGGACACCGTGTGGAGCGGGCGGGCGCGGGTCACCCTTCCACGGACGGACCCGGCCGGACGTCCCGCCCCGCTGCCGACGCGAAGCCGAGCCAGGTGTGCCGGTTACCGGCCCAGCACCAGCCGACCTTGGGGGCGTCGCGCCGCTCACGGCCGTCACGCCCGGAGCCGTTGCTGATCCAGAGCGCGGGGGTGCGGGCGTCCAGGGCGTTGTCCGCCTTGCGCAGCCGGGAGCCGATGGTCATGAAGCAGTGGTTCCGCTCAAGGACGGCCGGCTGCTGCAGCACCCAGGCGATGCCCTCGGTGAGCAGCAACGGGGTGCGGGCCCGCCCGGTGAGAGCGGGCAGCGCCTCGTTCGGGCTCCAGTTGGCCATCCCGTCCCCGCGGTCGAGTCCGGTGACGAGGTAGAGCGGAGCGTCGGGCAGCGCGAGGGTGTCGAGCGGGGCGAACAGGTCGACGTCGGGCATGTCGGTGACGACGAAGCCCGGCTTGCCCTCGCGGCGCAGCAGCGGCGTGAGGGCGGAGGCGGGGACCCGGCCGGGGTGGACCGCGAGCAGTGTTCCCTCGTCGGCGGAGGCGTCGGCGGCTTCGGCGAAGGTCCGCAACCCGGCGGCGGGCAGCCCCGCGATCTCGTGCACGCCGAGCTCGATCAGGCGCTCGGCCTGCACGCTCGGTGCCGGCAGGGCGGGAAGGAAGGTGGAGGTCGAGGGCACGGTTTCGGGCACGATACTCCCAGGGACTACGTCGCGGGCGGGCTCGGAACCAACGCGGCACCGTGCCGAAGAGTTCCCGTCCCCCGGCGTCCCGCGGCTCCCGGACGGGGTGTCGCACCGAGCACTAGAGCTCCGGGCCCCCGCGGTCCGTTCCGGGCCGGTGGTCCCTGTCGTCCTTCGTGTCCCGGTTCCCGTGCAGTCGGGACACCACGTCGTCCGGTGGCAGGAAGCGCGACCAGCGCTCCGGGAACTCGGACGGCATGGACACGTCCTCCTCGTCGTCCTCGTCGGCGTACGCGTCCCAGTTCGCCGCCTGGGTACGGGCCAGGAGCTCAGCGGCCTGCTGGGCCCGGACCCGCTCGGTGGCGGCGCGGGCCGCGGCGGTGGCGAGCGAGGGCCAGACGTGGTCGATCGCCGCGTTGACGGCGGCACCCACCAGTACGGCGAAGGCGGAGATGCCTATCCAGAGCAGTACGGCGATGGGTGCGGCCAACGAACCGTAGATGGTGGGTCCTTCGACCGTGTTCGTGAGGTAGATCCGCAGCAGGAAGCTCCCCAGCACCCACATCCCGAGCGCCACGAGCGCCCCGGGAACGTCCTCTATCCACGGCGAACGGACGGGGACGGACACGTGGTAGAGCGTCGTCAGGAACGCGATGGACAGCAGTATGACCAGCGGCCAGTACATGACCGCGAGCACCTCGGTGCCCCACGGGACGAACTCCACCACCCGGTCGGGACCGACCACCAGCAGCGGCAGCACCACAGCGCCCAGCAGCAGGGCGACGACGTACAGCAGGAAGGCGAGCAGCCGGGTCTTGACGATGCCGCGGTGGCCGTCGAGCCCGTACATCACGGTGATGGTGTCGATGAAGACATTGACCGCGCGTGAGCCCGACCAGAGGGCGATCGCGAAACCGATGGAGATGACATCGGGACGCGCGCCGGTGGTGACGTCGGCTATGAGGGGTTTGGCGATGTCGTTGACACCCCGCTCGGACAGGACCGTCTGCGCCGCACCGAGGATGTTCCGCTCGATGGAGGCGACCGTGGTGGCGGCCGTCCAGTCGTCGACGTATCCGAGCAGCCCGATCAGACCGAGCAGCAGCGGCGGCAGGGACAGCAGGGTGAAGAACGCCGCCTCGGCCGCGAGGCCGAGGATGCGGTACTCGATGCACGAATTGACGGTGTCCTTGAGCAATTGCCACGCCATCTGCCGCTTCGAGACGTTGCGGTAGAGGACTCGCGCGCGGTGGAGCCGACCCGGTGGCCGTTCGGGTGTTTCTTTTGCTGCCTGCACCTCCTTACCGTATCGGCATGGCAGCAAGCACCCACACAGTGACCAACCAGGTTCCGCCGCTGGTCGGCTATGACGTGTTCGCCGGCGACCGGGCGCTGACGGAGGCCGTCGAACGGCATCTCGCCCCCGCGATCCTCGACGACGCGCGCGAGGAACTCAGCACGCTGGGCCGGTCCGCCGGCTCGTTCCAGGCCCAGGAGTGGGGTGCGCAGGCCAACGAGAACCCGCCGAGGCTGCGTACGCACGACCGCTACGGGAACCGCATCGACGAGGTCGACTTCCACCCGGCCTGGCACCGGCTGCTGGGGCACGCGGTCACCTCCGGGCTGACGGACGCCTGGGGCAGGCAGGGCGGCCATGTCCGGCGCGCAGCCGGGTTCCTGGTCTGGACGCAGGCCGAGGCGGGCCACGGCTGCCCGCTGTCGATGACGCACGCGGCGGTCCCGGCGCTGCGTACCGATCCGGCGCTGGCCGCGGAGTGGGAGCCGCTGCTGACCTCGCACGTGTACGAGGAGGGGCTGCGGACCCCGTCGCAGAAGACCGGTGTGCTCTTCGGGATGGGCATGACGGAGAAGCAGGGCGGCACCGATGTGCGGTCCAACACCACCCGGGCCGAGCCGCTGGCCGGCGACGGGGAGTATCTGCTCACCGGCCACAAGTGGTTCTGTTCGGCGCCGATGTCCGACGGTTTCCTGGTGCTGGCGCAGGCGCCCGGCGGGCTGAGCTGCTTCCTCGTCCCGCGGGTCCTGCCGGACGGCGAACGCAACGTGTTCGCGATCCAGCGGCTCAAGGACAAACTGGGCAACAGGTCCAACGCGTCCAGCGAGGTCGAGTTCGACGGGACGTGGGCCCGCCGGGTCGGCGAGGAGGGGCGGGGGGTGCGCACCATCATCGAGATGGTGGCGGCGACCCGGCTGGACTGTGTGGTCGGTTCGGCGGCGCTGATGCGCCAGGCGGTGGCGCAGGCGATCCACCACAGCGCCTACCGGAGCGCGTTCGGCGGACTGCTGATCGAGAAGCCGCTGATGCGCAACGTGCTGGCCGACCTGGCCCTGGAGTCGGAGGCGGCGACGACGCTCGGGCTGCGGCTGGCCGCCGCGTACGACGCGGACACCGAGGAGGAACGGGCCTTCCTGCGGATCGCGGTGCCGACCGCCAAGTACTGGGTGACGAAGCGGTGCAGCGCGGTGGTCGGGGAGGCCCTGGAGTGCCTCGGCGGCAACGGTTACGTCGAGGAGTCCGGAATGCCGCGCCTGCTCCGCGAGGCGCCGCTCAACTCGATCTGGGAGGGCTCGGGCAACGTGCAGGCGCTCGATGTGCTGCGTGCCCTGCAGCGTGAGCCGCGGGCACTCGACGCGTTCCTCCAGGAGGTCGGGAAGGCGCGCGGTGCGGACCACCGGCTCGACGCGGCGATCAAGGACCTGCTGACGGAGCTGGCGGATCTGGACTCCGTCGAGGCACGAGCCAGGCGGCTGGTGGAGCGGATGGCCCTGGTGCTGCAGGGTTCACTGCTGCTGCGCTGGGCGCCGCCGGAGGTCGCGGACGCGTTCTGCGCCTCCCGGCTGGGCGGGGACTGGGGCTCGGCCTTCGGCACGCTGCCGCACAGTCTGGATCTGGCCACGGTCGTGGAGCGGGCCCGTGCCCACGAAGGCTGAGGGCTCCTCGTCGGGGCGGTGAACGAGGGAGGGTGGTGCTGCGCCGACACGGCACCACCCTCCACGCTTGTGCACCACCGCACGGCGGGTCGAGGACACCCCGCACGGTGTTCCGTCACTCTCGTACGCTCCGGCGGCCGGCGCCAGAGTTGCAAGGGGTTGCAACCTTTGCGTGGAGTGCGGGCCAACGGGGCTCCGGCACGGCAGGATGGGTCCATCGGGCCGGGTTCCCCGCTTCCGGACCGGGCCCACGCATTGTTGGGGGGACCGTCATGGCAACACGCGACTGCGCGCCCGCACACCCGGAGGGCGCCTCGTACCCCGCGGTGACCGAGCGCCTGGTCAACCGCGCACGGGAGGCCCGGCTGGCCGGCGAGCGCACGGCGGCCCGGCCTCGTGCGGAGATCGACGCGTCCTGGGACCGAGTGCTGCGGAGCGGGATCGATCCGGAGCAGTCACCGGACAGCACGCTGCTCGAGACGGACGAGATCGAGCACCGGCGGCGGAGCACGGCGCTCGGCGAGGTCATGCCCCTGCTGCGGGAGGGGCTGGCCTCGATCGCGGACGCGGCGCAGCAGATCATGGTCGTCACCGACACCGAGGGCCGGGTCCTGTGGCGCCAGGGCCATCCGGCTGTGATGCGCAGGGCCAAGGACATCTGCCTGGAGGAGGGTGCCGCTTGGACGGAGTCCGCGACGGGCACGAACGCCATCGGCACCGCGCTCGCCGCGCGCGTCCCCGTCCAGGTCCACTCCGCCGAGCACTTCATCCGCGCCCTGCACGACTGGACCTGTGCGGCGGCCCCGGTGCGCGACCCGCGCGACGGCCGGCTGATGGGCATCGTCGACATCAGCGGGCCCGCCTCCACCTTCCACCCGGCGACGCTGGCGCTGGTCGGTTCGGTTGCGGCGCTGGCCGAGGGGGAGCTGCGCGGCAGGCACCTGGTGGCGATCGAGCGCCTGCGCTCGGTGGCCGCCCCGATCCTGTGCCGGCTGGGCGGCCGCGCACTGGTGGTGGACGCCCACGGCTGGCTGGCCGCTGTCAGCGGGATGCCGCCCGTGGACCGGCTTCCGCTGCCGAAGTCGCTGGAGCCGGGCGCGGTGTGGCTGGCCTCGCTGGGGATGTGCCGGGTGGAGCCGCTGCCCGGGGGCTGGCTGGTGGAGGTCGCGGAGGGCGCGCACGACCGTGCGCCGCGCCGGGTGGTGCTCGACCTGAGCCGGGAGAGGGGACTCGCCGTCCATGTGGCGGGTCCTTTCGGCAGCTGGACGCGCCGGCTCTCACCCCGCCACGCGGAACTCCTCTACGCGCTGGCCATGCACCGTGAGGGGCGCACCGCGGCGGAGCTGGCCGAGGACGTGTTCGGTGACGCGACCAGGACGGTGACGGTGCGGGCCGAGATATCGCGGATGCGCCGCAGCCTCGCGGAGGTGCTGGCTCATCGGCCGTACCGCTTCCGTGATTCGGTCGAGGTGGAAGTGGTGCACCCGGAGGTGCCGGCCGATCTGCTGCCCCGCTCGACGGCTCCGGTGGTGCTCAGGACGCGCATGCCGGCCTTGACGGTGTGAATCGGCCGGGTTTGGGCACGGGGCCGCGCGCATGGTTTTCTGACCGCCATGAGCGACTCCGCGCACCGCGCACCCGACTCCGTCTCCGTCTCCGTCTCCGACGTGACCGTCTGGTCCCTGGAACAGACGTCGCCGGCCGATCTGAGCCCCGCCGCCGCACCCGCGGACGGGGTGACGGTGGCACGCTCCGGGACACCGCTCCCGGAGTTCAGCCGGTTCCTCTACACGGCGGTGGGCGGTGACGTCCGGTGGACCGACCGGCTGGGTCTCACCTACGCGCAGTGGCGCGAGATCCTGGAGCGTCCCGGGGCCGAGACCTGGGTGGCGTACGAGAACGGGACCCCGGCCGGATTCATCGAGCTCGACGCCCAGGAGGGCGGAGCGGTCGAGATCGCCTACTTCGGCCTCATCCCGGCCTTCCGGGGCCGCCGGATCGGCGGCCATCTCCTGTCGTACGGCGTGGCCCGCGCGTGGGACCTGGCCGAGCGCCATCCGGGGCGGAAGCCCACCGAGCGGGTATGGGTGCACACCTGCTCGAACGACGGCCCGCACGCGATGGACAACTACCTGCGGAGGGGCTTCCGGCTGTTCGACACGAAGACCGAGCAGGAGCCCGAGGTCGCCAGTCCCGGTCCCTGGCCGGGCGCGCACGCCTGACCGCACACCCGCCATGCCGCCATGTCGACGGGCCGGACGTGACGGACACCACAACGTCTCGCATTTCGGGACCAACTCGTCCACATGATGGATAGCGGTGGACTGGTCCGAGATGCGCGTGACAGGCTCCCCCCATGTCCGGAACTGGAATTGCCTTGGTGAGTCGGCGGCACGTCGACCTCGGCCGCATGTCCAGCGCCATCTGTCCGGTCCGCTGAGAGTCTCCAGCACCGCGATTCCCTGAAGTCCGCTCCACCCCTGCGCACCGCCGCGCCTCGCGCGAGTGTGCAGTTCAGAGCCGCCCTCCTGCAGTCCCGAAGGACGTATAGCCATGGCCGCCATCCCCGAGAAGCCTGCTACCGCCACGCCCCGCCGCAAGGCCGGACGTCACCGTGGTGAAGGTCAGTGGGCCATGGGTCACTTCACACCGCTGAACGGGAACGAGCAGTTCAAGAAGGACGATGACAGTCTCAATGTGCGGACGCGCATTGAGACGATCTACTCGAAGCGCGGATTCGACTCCATCGACCCCAACGACCTGCGCGGGCGCATGCGCTGGTGGGGCCTGTACACCCAGCGCCGGCCCGGCATCGACGGCGGCAAGACCGCCGTGCTGGAGCCGGAGGAGCTGGACGACCGCTACTTCATGCTCCGCGTGCGCATCGACGGCGGGAGGCTGACCACCGCGCAGCTTCGCGTCATCGGCGAGATCTCCGAGGAGTACGCGCGCGGCACGGCCGACGTCACCGACCGGCAGAACGTCCAGCTGCACTGGATCCGCATCGAG
Organism: Streptomyces mutomycini; assembly: GCF_001700505.1. GTDB lineage: Bacteria > Actinomycetota > Actinomycetes > Streptomycetales > Streptomycetaceae > Streptomyces > Streptomyces mutomycini. The sequence continues at coordinate 13,393 of NZ_MAPV01000134.1, read as the reverse complement.
GACGTCCCGGCGATCTGGGAGAAGCTCGAGGCCGTCGGGCTCTCGACCACCGAGGCCTGCGGTGACTGCCCCCGTGTGATCATCGGGTCTCCGGTGGCCGGCATCGCCGCCGACGAGATCATCGACGGCACGCCCGCGGTCGACGAGATCCACGAGCGCTACATCGGCAGCAAGGAATTCTCCAACCTGCCCCGCAAGTTCAAGACCGCGATCTCGGGTTCGCCGGTCCAGGACGTGGTGCACGAGATCAACGACATCGCGTTCGTGGGCGTCGACCATCCCGAGCACGGCCCCGGCTTCGACCTGTGGGTCGGCGGCGGGCTCTCTACCAACCCGCGGTTCGCCGAGCGCCTGGGCGCCTGGGTGCCGCTGGACGAGGTCCCCGACGTCTGGGCCGGTGTCGTCGGGATCTTCCGCGACTACGGCTACCGCCGGCTGCGTACGCGCGCCCGTCTGAAGTTCCTGATGGCCGACTGGGGGCCCGAGAAGTTCCGCCGGATCCTCGAGGACGAGTACCTCAAGCGTCCGATGCTGGACGGCCCGCCGCCCGCGCAGCCCTCCCAGCGCTGGCGCGACCACATCGGGGTGCACGCCCAGCAGGACGGCCGCTTCTACGTCGGCTTCGCCCCGCGCGTCGGCCGGGTGGACGGCTCCACCCTCGCCAAGATCGCCGATCTGGCCGAGGCGCACGGCTCGGGCCGGGTGCGCACCACCGTCGAGCAGAAGATGCTGATCCTGGACGTCGAGCAGGACCAGGTCGAGTCCCTGTCCGCCGGTCTCGAGGCACTTGACCTCCAGGTGAAGGCCTCCCCCTTCCGGCGCGGCACGATGGCCTGCACCGGCATCGAGTTCTGCAAGCTGGCGATCGTCGAGACGAAGGCGCGGGGCGCCGCTCTCATCGACGAACTGGAGCGCCGCATGCCGGAGTTCGAGGAACCGCTCTCCATCAACATCAACGGCTGCCCGAACGCCTGCGCCCGCATCCAGACCGCGGACATCGGCCTCAAGGGCCAGCTCATGCTGGACGGCGAGGGCAACCAGGTCGAGGGTTACCAGGTGCACCTCGGCGGCGCACTCGGCCTGGAGGCCGGATTCGGCCGCAAGGTCCGCGGCCTGAAGGTCACCTCGGCCGAACTCCCGGACTACGTCGAGCGGGTGCTCGGCAACTTCCAGGAGCAGCGCGAGGACGGCGAGCGCTTCGCGACGTGGGCGGCGCGCGCCGACGCGGAGTCGCTGTCATGAGCGAACGAGCCGCGCCGTTCTACTGCCCGTACTGCGGCGACGAGGACCTGCGCCCGCACGAGGCCGGTCACGGCGCCTGGGAATGTGCTTCCTGCAACCGCGCGTTCCAGCTGAAGTTCCTGGGGCTGCTGGCCCAGGGGCTCCAGCGCGACGACGTAGAAGGGGACGGGACATGACGGACACTCTGCAAGCTGCCGGGCTCACTGACGAGGCCCTCGAGGACCTGGCGGTGCGGGCCGGGCGCGACCTGGAGGACGCCTCCGCCGGCGACATCCTGAAGTGGGCGGCCGACACCTTCGGCAAGCGTTTCTGCGTCACCTCCTCCATGGAGGACGCGGTCGTCGCACACCTGGCCTCCCGGGTCCTCCCCGGCGTGGACGTCGTCTTCCTGGACACCGGCTACCACTTCGAGGAGACCATCGGCACCCGGGACGCCGTGGACGCCGTGATGGACGTCAACCTCATCACGCTGACCCCGCGTCAGTCGGTGGCCGAGCAGGATGCCGAGTACGGGCCGAAGCTGCACGACCGCGACCCCGACCTGTGCTGTGCGCTGCGCAAGGTCAAGCCGCTGGAGGAGGGACTGACGTCGTACGCGGCCTGGGCGACCGGACTGCGCCGCGACGAGTCCCCCACCCGGGCGAACACTCCGGTCGTGGGCTGGGACGAGAAGCGCCGCAAGGTGAAGGTCTCCCCCATCGCCCGCTGGACCCAGGACGACGTGGACGCCTACGTCGCCGAACACGGAGTACTGACCAACCCGCTGCTGACGGACGGTTACGCCTCCGTCGGCTGCGCGCCCTGCACCCGGCGGGTGCTGGAGGGCGAGGACGCACGGGCCGGCCGCTGGGCCGGGCGCGGCAAGACCGAATGCGGGCTGCACGGCTGATGACGACTGATCAGGAGATATCGATGAGCGTGACGGAGACGGGAGCCACCGTCTGGCTCACCGGTCTGCCGAGCGCGGGCAAGACCACCATCGCCTACGAGCTGGCGGGCCGGCTGCGCGGCGACGGGCACCGGGTGGAGGTGCTCGACGGTGACGAGATCCGTGAGTTCCTCTCCGCGGGCCTCGGCTTCTCCCGCGAGGACCGCCACACCAACGTGGGCCGGATCGGTTTCGTCGCCGAACTGCTCGCCGCCAACGGCGTGAAGGTCCTCGTACCCGTCATCGCTCCGTACGCCGACAGCCGTGACGCGGTGCGCAAGCGTCATCAGCAGGAGGGCACCGCGTATCTGGAGGTGCACGTCGCGACGCCGGTCGAGGTGTGCTCGGAGCGCGACGTGAAGGGGCTGTACGCCAAGCAGGCCGCGGGCGAGATCAGCGGTCTCACCGGGGTCGACGACCCCTACGAGGCACCTGAGTCGCCGGATCTGCGGATCGAGTCGCACCAGCAGACCGTGCAGGAGTCCGCAGCGGCGCTTCGTGCGCTGCTCACCGAGAGGGGCCTGGCGTGAGCACCGTCGCCACCGTGCCGGAAGGCACCGTCAACCCGTACGCGCTGAGCCACCTGGACTCCCTGGAGTCGGAGGCGGTGCACATCTTCCGTGAGGTGGCGGGTGAGTTCGAGCGGCCGGTGATCCTCTTCTCCGGCGGCAAGGACTCGATCCTGATGCTGCACCTCGCGCTGAAGGCGTTCGCCCCGGCCCCCATACCCTTCACGCTGCTGCACGTGGACACCGGGCACAACTTCCCCGAGGTCCTCGAATACCGCGACCGCACCGTCGAGAAGCACGGGCTGCGCCTGCACGTCGCCTCCGTCCAGGAGTACATCGACGCGGGCAAGCTCCGCGAGCGCCCCGACGGCACCCGCAACCCGCTGCAGACGGTCCCGCTCACCGAGGCCATCCAGCAGCACCGCTTCGACGCCGTGTTCGGAGGCGGGCGCCGCGACGAGGAGAAGGCCCGCGCCAAGGAACGCGTCTTCTCACTCCGCGACGAGTTCTCCCAGTGGGACCCGCGCCGCCAGCGCCCCGAGCTCTGGCAGCTCTACAACGGCCGCCACGCCCCCGGCGAGCACGTCCGGGTCTTCCCGATCTCCAACTGGACCGAGCTGGACGTCTGGCAGTACATCGAGCGCGAGGGCATCGAGCTCCCGGAGATCTACTTCGCCCACGAGCGCGAGGTCTTCAACCGCTCCGGCATGTGGCTCACCGCCGGCGAGTGGGGCGGCCCCAAGGACCACGAGAAGACCGAGACCCGCCAGGTGCGCTACCGCACCGTCGGCGACATGTCCTGCACCGGCGCCGTCGACTCCGACGCCACCACCCTGGACGCCGTGATCACCGAGATCGCCGCCTCCCGCCTGACCGAGCGGGGCGCGACCCGCGCCGACGACAAGATGTCCGAGGCCGCGATGGAAGACCGCAAGCGCGAGGGGTACTTCTAGACATGAGCATCACGACTACCGAGCAGCTCTCGGCCACCACCCTGCTGCGGTTCGCCACCGCCGGTTCCGTCGACGACGGCAAGTCGACGCTCGTCGGACGCCTCCTGCACGACTCCAAGTCGGTCCTCACCGACCAGCTGGAAGCCGTGGCGCTGGCCTCCACCAACCGCGGCCAGGAGGCACCCGACCTGGCGCTGCTCACCGACGGCCTGCGTGCGGAGCGCGAACAGGGCATCACCATCGACGTCGCCTACCGCTACTTCGCCACGCCCCGGCGCCGGTTCATCCTCGCCGACACCCCCGGCCATGTGCAGTACACCCGCAACATGGTCACCGGTGCCTCCACGGCCGAGCTGGCCGTAGTCCTCGTCGACGCCCGCAACGGCGTCGTCGAACAGACCCGCCGGCACGCCGCCGTCGCCGCACTCCTGCGCGTCCCGCACGTCGTCCTCGCCGTCAACAAGATGGACCTCGTGGACTACGCGGAGCCCGTGTTCGCCGCGATAGCGAAGGAGTTCACCGCGTACGCCGCCTCGCTCGGCGTACCGGAGATCACCGCGATCCCGATCTCGGCCCTGGCCGGCGACAACGTCGTGGAACCCTCCGCCCACATGGACTGGTACGGCGGCCCCACGGTCCTGGAGCACCTGGAGACGGTGCCGGTCAGCCACGACCTGACTGAGTGCCACGCGCGCTTCCCGGTGCAGTACGTGATCCGCCCGCAGAGCGCCGAGCACCCCGACTACCGGGGGTACGCCGGCCAGATCGCCGCCGGGGTGTTCCGGGTCGGCGAGAGCGTCTCCGTGCTGCCGTCCGGCCGCACCACGACGATCGAGGGGATCGACGCGCTCGGTGAGAGCGTCGACGTCGCCTGGGCACCGCAGTCGGTGACCCTCCGGCTGGCCGATGACATCGACATCTCGCGCGGAGACCTGATCGCCCCGGCGGACGACTCTCCGGCCGTCACGCAGGACGTCGAGGCGACCGTCTGCCATGTGGCCGACCGGCCGCTCACCGTGGGCCAGCGGGTGCTGCTCAAGCACACCACCCGCACGGTCAAGGCGATCGTCAAGGACATCCCGTCGCGCCTCACCCTCGACGACCTCTCCCAGCACCCGGCTCCCGGAGAGCTGGTGGCCAACGACATCGGCCGGGTGGTCGTCCGTACCGCCGAGCCCCTCGCGCTCGACGCCTACGCGGCCTCGCGGCGCACCGGATCGTTCCTGCTGATCGACCCCGCCGACGGCACGACGCTGACGGCGGGCATGGCGGGCGCCTCGTTCGCCGCGGTCGATGACGCGGAGACCGACGCGGACACCACCGCCGAGGACGCGGAGTGGGACTTCTGATGGTCACCGATTTCTTCTCGACCTTCGCGAAGGAGGGCGGCCGGGTGGGCAGCGGCGCCCTCGGCAGCGGCCAGGGCGGGGTCGGGCGATGTGCGTGATGACGTACGCGCACTGCCTGCGCGCCCGCCCGTACCCCCCGCACCGCCCGTTCAGACGAAGACCTGCCGACCGCCCGGCCGCGCCACCCGACTCCGGGAGGACGTGAGCACCGGGCCTACGAGAGGAAACCCTCCCGTGCGTGCCACCCGTACCACCCTGCGCCGCGGCCTCGCCGCTGCCGCCGCTCTGCCGCTGCTCGCCGTGGCGGCCACCGCCTGCGGCTACGGCTCCGAGGCGAAGGACGACGACGCCGCGAAGTCGAACGTCTCCGCCGGCGGGAAGAAGCTCTCGGCCGACACCGTGAAGATCGGTTACTTCCCGAACCTCACGCACGCGACCGCCCTGGTCGGTATCCAGGAAGGCCTCATCGCCAAGGAGCTGGGCGGCACCACGGTGAAGCCCTCGACGTTCAACGCCGGGCCCTCCGAGATCGAGGCGCTCAACGCGGGGTCGATCGACATCGGCTTCATCGGCCCCTCCCCCTCGATCAACGGCTACAGCAAGTCCAAGGGCCAGAGCCTGCGGATCCTCGGTGGCTCCGCCTCCGGCGGAGTGAAGCTCGTCGTGAACCCGAAGAAGATCAAGACCCTGGACGATCTCAGGGGCAAGAAGATCGCCACCCCGCAGCTCGGCAACACGCAGGACGTGGCGTTCCTCAACTGGATCTCCGAGAAGGGCTGGAAGGTCGACGCCCAGAGCGGCAAGGGCGACGTCTCCGTGGTCCGTTCGGACAACAAGGTCACCCCGGACGCATTCAAGGCAGGTTCCCTGGACGGCGCCTGGGTTCCGGAGCCGACCGCGTCGAAGCTGGTCGCCGAGGGCGGCAAGGTCCTGCTCGACGAGTCGTCGCTGTGGCCGGACGACAAGTTCGTCATCACGAACATCATCGTGTCGCAGAAGTTCCTCTCCGAGCACCCGGACGTCGTGGACGCCGTGCTGCGCGGCACGGTGAACACCAACAAGTGGATCAACGCCAACCCGGACAAGGCGAAGGCATCGGCCAACGCCGCGCTCGAGGAGCTGAGCGGCAAGGCACTGCCGGCCGAGGTCCTGGACCCGGCGTGGGAGTCGATCCAGATCACGGATGACCCGCTGGCCGCCACGCTCCAGGCGCAGGCGGACCACGCGGTCAAGGCCGGTCTGCTGGAGAAGCCCGACCTCGACGGCATCTACGACCTGAGGCCGCTGAACAAGATCCTCAAGGCCGCGGGGCAGCCCGCGGTCGCCGACGCCGGTCTCGGCGCCAAGTAGCCCCCGCCCGCACCAGGATCCCTGAAGACTCCCAGGAGGTGACGACCATGGCGACCACCACCCTCACCAAGGCCGAGGACCGTGCAGCCGTCGAGCACGCCGCTCGTATCCGAAACGTCTCCAAGTCCTTCGCCGGACCCACGGGACAGCAGCTCGTCCTGGACGACATCACGCTCGATGTCGCTCCGGGCGAGTTCGTCACCCTCCTGGGAGCGTCCGGGTGCGGCAAGTCGACGCTGCTGAATCTGGTGGCCGGACTCGACCGCCCGACCGCGGGGTCCATCGAGACCCCCGGCGGGCGGCCGGCTCTGATGTTCCAGGAGCACGCCCTCTTCCCGTGGCTGACCGCGGGCAAGAACATCGAACTGGCCCTGCGTCTTCGCGGGGTGCCCAAGTCGGAGCGCCGCCCCGAGGCGGAGCGGCTGCTGGAACTCGTGCGTCTCGGCGGGGCGTACGGGAAGCGGGTGCACGAGCTCTCGGGCGGAATGCGCCAACGGGTGGCGATGGCCCGGGCACTCGCCCAGGACAGCCGGCTGCTGCTGATGGACGAGCCGTTCGCCGCGCTCGACGCCATCACCCGCGATGTGCTGCACGACGAGCTGACCCGGATCTGGCGCGAGACGAACGCCTCCGTCCTCTTCGTCACCCACAACGTGCGCGAGGCGGTGCGGCTCGCCCAGCGCGTCATCCTGCTGTCGTCACGCCCCGGCCGGATCGCCCGGGAGTGGAGCGTGGACATCGAGCAGCCCCGCCGCATCGAGGACACCGCCGTGGCGGAACTGTCCGTCGAGATCACCGAACAACTGCGTGGGGAGATCCGCCGACATGGCCAGCACTGATACGAAGGCCGACGACCTGGCGGGGCTCGAAGCGGGCCTGGACGCGCTCGACGCCGTACAGGTGCGCAAGACACCGACCCGCGAGATCCTGCTCAACAAGGTCCTGCCGCCGGTCGTCGCGGTCGTCCTGGTGGTCCTGGTCTGGCAGTTGCTGGTCTGGGTGAAGGTCACCGACGACTACAAGCTGCCGCCGCCCGCGGCGGTCTGGGACAGCCTGACCGAGATGTGGGTGCAGGGCACCCTGCTGGAGGTCATCTGGACCAGTGTGTCGCGCGGTCTGCTCGGCTTCGTGATGGCCGTCGCGATCGGCACCCCGCTGGGCCTGCTGGTCGCACGGGTCAAGGTGGTCAGGGCGGCGATCGGCCCGATCCTGTCCGGGCTGCAGTCCCTGCCGTCCGTGGCGTGGGTGGCGCCGGCCATCATCTGGCTCGGCCTCGACGACAGGACGATGTACGCGGTCATCCTGCTCGGCGCGGTCCCGTCGGTCGCCAACGGTCTGGTCTCCGGTGTCGACCAGGTCCCGCCGCTGTTCCTGCGCGCGGGCCGCACCATCGGTGCCACCGGACTGCGCGGGACGATCCACATCGTCCTGCCGGCCGCGCTCCCCGGCTATCTGGCGGGGCTCAAGCAGGGCTGGGCGTTCTCCTGGCGCTCGCTCATGGCCGCCGAGATCATCGCATCCTCGCCCGACCTGGGCCTGGGACTCGGCCAGTTGCTGGAGAACGGCCGGAACAACTTCGACATGCCGGGGATCTTCCTGGCGATCCTCCTCATCCTGTTCGTCGGCATCGCGATCGACCTGCTGATCTTCAGTCCGCTGGAGCGGCGGGTGCTGCGCAGCCGCGGTCTCCTCGTCAAGAGCTGAGGTCCCATGTCCGCCCCGGTACTCCTCGTCATCGCCCACGGCAGCCGCGACCCGCGGCACGCGGCGACCGTGCACGCGCTCACCGCGCTGGTGCGGTCGCTGCGCCCCGGGCTGCGTGTGGAGACCGGCTTCCTGGACTTCAACGCCCCGTCCGTGCCCCGGGTGCTGGAGCGCCTGGCCGCGGAGGGGGCGAAGGAGGTCGTCGCGCTTCCCCTGCTGCTGACGCGGGCCTTCCACGCCAAGTCGGACATCCCCTCGGTGCTGCGCGAGGCCCGCTCGCGGCTGCCGCGGCTGAGCATCAGCCAGGCCGGGGTTCTGGGCCCCTCCCCGCTGCTGAACGCGGCGCTGGAACAGCGGCTGTACGAGGCCGGGCTGAGCCCCGGCGACCGGAGTTCGACCGGGCTGGTCCTGGCCTCGGCGGGCTCCACGGACCCGGAGGCGAGCGCGGTGATCGCTGAAATCGCGCGGGAGCTGCGGCACACCGGTTGGTGCGCCGTGCGGCCCGCGTTCGCCTCCTCTGTGGTCGCGGGGGGCTTCTCCCGCACCGCGGACGCGGTGCGCGCCCTACGGGCCGACGGCGTACGGCAGGTCGCGGTGGCCCCCTACGTCATCGCCCCGGGGCGGCTCCCCGACCGTATCGCGGCGGGCGCCGAGGAGGCCGGAGCCGATGTGCTGGCCGGCGTCCTGGGCCCCTCCCCGGCACTCGCCCGGCTGCTGCTGATGCGGTACGACGAAGCGCGCGTCCCCGTGGCCGGGGCGCTGAGCGCCTGAGGGCAGGGTGTCTGTCCGTTCTCCCTTCGGCCCCGACGCGTGCGCGAAGGAAGCGGTGACGGCGTTCCTGACCGCCGGTGGCAATCGCTCCTGCGCGGGTGGCTGCGGGGAATCCGTCCCGTCCTCCCCGGAACCCCTCCACACCCGGAACTCCGTGGAATCATCACCGATCGGTGACCCGGCCGGCTGACGGTCTGCCTCCAGCGGTGCCTGGCGGGTCACATCCAGTCACCGGTACACCAGGGAAGGACCGCGGCGTGTCGAGCGACCACCTCATGCGTATCCGCAGCGACGAGTTCAAGGCCATGTCCGAGAGGGTCCTGCGGGTCACCGGGCTCACCTCCCGCCTGAACGTCCTCCCCTTCGAGGACGAAGCGGGCAAGGCGGAACTGTTCGAACAGATCCTCGGCAGGCCGCTGCCGACGAGCGCCACGGTCTATCCGCCCTTCTACACGGACCACGGTCTTCACCTGGACCTGTCGGACCGCGTGTTCATCAACCAGAACTGCACGTTCCTGGACTACGCCGGCATCAGGCTCGGCGAGCGGGTGATGGTCGGCCCGAAGGCCACGTTCATCACGGTCGGCCACCCGGTCGATCCTGAGGAGCGACGGGGGTGGCTCAGCGGCGGGCCCATCGACGTCGCGGAGAACGTGTGGATCGGCGCCGGTGCCACGATCCTTCCCGGTGTCAGCATCGGCCGTGATGCCGTGGTGGCCGCCGGCGCGGTCGTGGCCGAAGACGTCCCGCCCGCAAGCCTGGTGACCGGCGGCAAGGCGACCGTGAACCGGCGGTGGTGAACCGGATTCCGGCAGTCACCGACCGCGTCGCGGGCTGCGGCCGTCCCTTGTCCGCCCGGGCACACGGCTGCGGGCCGCGCTCGGGGAGCGCGGCCCGCAGGAGGTACGCGAGGTACTAGAAGACGCTGACGCCGTAGGCGCTCAGAGCCTCGGTGACCGGCTGGAAGAACGTGGTGCCGCCGGTGGAGCAGTTGCCGCTGCCGCCCGAGGTGAGGCCCAGCGCCGTGCTGCCCGCGAAGAGCGAGCCGCCGCTGTCGCCGGGCTCGGCGCAGACGTTGGTCTGGATCATGCCGTAGACGACGTCGCCGCCACCGTAGTTCACCGTGGCGTTGAGGCCCGTGACGCTGCCGCTGCGCAGGCCGGTGGTGGAGCCGCTGCGCTTGACCGACTGGCCGACGTACGCGTTGCCGGCCGAGGTGATGTCCTGGTAGCTGCCGTTGTACAGGTAGACCCGGCCGTCCGCGTTGGCGGAGTTGGAGTGCCGGATCAGGCCGTAGTCATTGGTGGGGAAGCTGGTGCCGGCGCGGGAGCCGAGGACCGAGGTCTGGCCGGAGTTGGTGTACCAGGTGCTGCCTATCTCGGTGCAGTGTCCGGCGGTCAGCGCGTAGTAGGTGCTGCCGCTGCGGACGTTGAAGCCGAGGGAGCAGCGTCCGCCGCCGGCGTAGATGGCCTGTCCGCCGGCGATGAGCTTGTTGAACTTACCCTCGGTGCGGTTGATGTCGGCCTTGGCGCCCGAGTCGGTGACCGACTTCTTGATCTTGGCGATCTCGGCGGCGGATACCGTGCTGTCGACGGTCACGACGACCTTGCCGGTCTTCGCTTCCGTGTACCAGGCGGTGCCCGCGATGTCGGCGCCGCGCACGGCCGAACTCGCGTCGGCCAGCTCGGCCTTGGTCACCGTGGTGTCCGGTGCCGCCTGAGCGACCGCGGTGGGTGCCGCAAGCGCCACGGCGGTGATCAGACCTGAAGTGGCGGCGATGAGGCGAGCACGTCTGGAGATCGAGCCGAGGGGGGCGAAGCGCTTGAAGGTCACAGGATCCTCCGTCTATGGGGGTGTCCGGTCCGCTGGGTGGGCGGGCCGAGGACGTACGGCTGTCCGCGACCAGGTGGGTTCTGATCGTGGACCTGCCAACCGCACGGCTCGAATCCTTGACTCCACTTGGCCCCCTGGCAAGGCCCCCTTCCGGACCGTGGCGGAGAACGGACCATGAACTCCGCTATGCGTGCGGGTGCCCTCCGAACGCCGGCGTCCGCTCACCGAACGGATGGTTCCTGTGAATTGCAGCAAAGTGCGAAGCGCGCGCAGGACCTCCATAGCTGTCTACGCGCATCGCGTTCACACACGCCACGGCAGCCCGGGGGCAGGACGTACGAGGGGTGCCGGCGGCCCGGACCGGGCCCTTGCGCACCCCGTCCGTTCAGCCGCTTTACCAGCGTTTTGCCTGGGCGTTCCAGTTGGCTGAAAATAGCCCTTCGGGCGAGAACCGGCCGGAATCCGGGCGCAGATCAGACCGGGGCGGCACTCTTGTGGTGCCGCCCCGGGGTGTGCTGCGGGCGCTTCCGGAAGGCCGGTGGGACCGCCGGCTCAGGCCTCGGCGAACGGATCGTCGATGAAGGGCGTGGCCTGGTGGAAGTAGAGCAGCCACCCGTTTTCGGTCAGCCGCCACAGCGAACTGCGGTGGGAGCGCAGCCCTTTGGACTCCGTGTCGAAGGTGAGGTGCACCAGGTGCGGCGCGAGCTGGTCGCCCCGCATCCGCGACGCGGTGAGCGGAGCCGGACACGGCGCTTCCGGGTCCGTGAGCACGGCGATGATGGTGTCCCGCTCCCAGAGACGGCCGCTGGTGCCGATCTCGCGGAAGTCGGGGTGCAGCAGAGTGGTCAGCACGTCCGCGGAGGCCCGCACCCCGGGGTCGAGGAGGCGCAGCTCACCCTCGATGGCTGCGGCGACGGCGGGCGAGGACTCAGTCACGTGTCATCTCCACGAGCTTGACCACGGTGTTCCAGTTGCGGCTGGTGGCGACGAGGCCACGAGTGAGGGCCGGCCGCCCCAGCGCCACCGCGAGCTTGGAGCGTCCGAGCCCGTCGGGCGCGTACAGATAGAGGGCGCGGTCCCCGAGCCGGAACTCCTCGGGGCGGAAGGCGTCGGCATCGAGGGGGGCGAAGCGTGCGGCGTCGACCGTCTTGTCGAAATAGGTGACGTGCAGTTGCTTGGCCTCGAGCTCGGCGGCCGGGAAGGGGCAGGCGCCGGCCACGTCGGCGAGATAGGCGCCCGAGCGGACGAGACAGTCGACCGGAAAGCCGAACCGCTCCTCGATCGCCCGCTCCAGCCCGGCGGCCAGGGTGCTCTCGTCGCCCGACGCGCTGCGGAAGACGGCGTTGCCGCTCTGCAGGTACGTGGCCACGTCCTCGTGCCCCAGTTCCCCCAGCAGCGTGCGCAGTTCCGCCATCGGGACCCGCCGGTGGCCGCTCACGTTGATCCCGCGCAGCAGTGCCGCGTACATCGTGCTCATGGCCTCAGCCTAGAGCTTGTGACGGCAGGAGGCCGCCGCGCCCCGTGGGGGAGGGCGCGGCGGCCTCGTGCTTGCTGCAAGTGGACTTCCTGCCCTGCTACTCCACGATCTTCAGGAGCTTGTTCGCCGTGCCCTCGGTCGCGTTGGAGATGGCGTCCGGGGTGGCTCCGCCGGTGAGCGCCGTGGCGACCTCCTCGGGCGTGGCCTCCGGGTGTCCGCCGAGGTAGACGGCAGCCGCACCGACCACGTGCGGGGTCGCCATGGACGTGCCCGAGATGGTGTTCGTGCCGTCGTCGCTGTCGTTCCAGGCCGACGTGATGTCCGAGCCGGGAGCGTAGATGTCCACGACCGAGCCGAAGTTGGAGAACGACGACTGCTCGTCGTCCACCGTGGACGAGGCCACCGTGATGGCCTCGGGCACGCGGGAGGGGGAGCCCTCGCCGGCGTCGCTCGACTCGTTGCCCGCGGCGACCGCGAAGGTGACGCCGGAGGCGATGGCCTTCTGCACCGCCGCGTCGAGGGCCGGGTCCGCGGATCCGCCGAGGCTCATGTTGGCGACGGACGGGCCCTCGTGGTTCGTGGTGACCCAGTCGATGCCGGCGACGACCTGCTCGGTGGTGCCCGAGCCCGCGTCGTCCAGGACGCGGACGGCCACGATCTTCGCCTTCTTGGCCACACCGTGGGCCGCGCCCGCTATGGTTCCGGCCACGTGGGTGCCGTGCCCGTTGCCGTCGTCGGCGTCGTCGTCGTTGTCCACGGCGTCGAAGCCCGAAGTGGCGCGGCCCTCGAAGTCCTTGTGGGTGACGCGGACACCGGTGTCGATGACGTACGCCGTGACGTCCCCGCCCGCGGCATCCGGGTAGGTGTACGCGTCGTCACCGGTGGTCTCGGCCTGGTCGATCCGGTCCAGCCCCCAGGAGGGCGGGCTGTCCTGGGTGGCGTTGATGTGGAACTTCTTGTTCTGGACGACCTTGGACACGGCCGGGTCGGCGGCGAGGCGCTTGGCCTCCGTCTCCGAGAGCCCGCTGGCGGAGAAGCCGTTGATGGCCGACTTGTAGTTCCGCTTGAGGGTGCCGCCGTATTCCTCTGCCAGCTCCGCCTTGTCGGCCTTCTGGTCCAGCATCACGATGTAGCTGCCCGCGACGGCTGTCGCCGCGTCCGTGCCGTAGACGGTGCCCGTCGCGGGTGCAGGAGCGGCTCCGGCGAACGAGGTGGAGAGCAGGGTGACTCCGGCGGCCGCCGCGACTGCGGTGATAGCGGCGGCCGCCGGAGTCACC
>NZ_MAPV01000133.1 GCF_001700505.1 Streptomyces mutomycini | reverse complement strand
GGCCGCGGGCTGCTCCTCGTCGAGCACCTGGCCACCCGCTGGGGTGTCAAGCCACGCGCCGGCGCACCCGGCAAGACGGTCTGGGCCGAGCTGTGAGGGAGCCACCAGCCACCCTCAGCACCAACCGTCGTTGCCCTGGCATGCAGTTCTGCCCGTCTCCCGATCGCGCGCGGCATGGCGGTCAATCGTATGGTGGGTCAAGCTGATGATCAGTCAATCGGGGGGATACATCGTGGGGTACACGATTCCTGAGGGTGTCGACACGATGCTCGATGTGGTCGGTGTGGGCTGGCCGAATGTCGACGAGGACGCGTACCGCGATATGGCGGACGCACTGCGGGAGTTCGGCGATGACGCGGACGACGATGCGTACGCCGCGTACCAGCACATCCAGAAGCTGTTGGCGAGCGGCCAGAGCGAGTCGTTGGCCGCCCTGGACGCGCACTGGTCGAAGGTGCAGGGCAAGCACAAGGATCTGGCGAAGGCGGCGCGGCTCGTCGCGGGTGCGTTGGACCGGGTCGCTGACATCATCGTGGCTCGGAAGATAGCCGCAGTGGCTGAACTGGCCGATCTGTGTGCGACAGTGGGGATCACGCTGGCGTTCGCCCCACTGACCGCCGGGCTGTCGACGCTCCTGGCCGGCGCGAAGATCGCAGCTACCCGTATCGCCTTCAAGCGCATCCTGAAGGAGATGGCCGAGGCTGCCGTATCGGAGATCGTCGCGACGCTCACCGAGCCGGCGGTCGCCGCGATCGAGAACATCGTGGCGGACCTGGCCGTCCAGACCGCGCTGAACGTCGCGGGTGTGCAAGACGGTTACAACACAGGGCAGACGGCGCAGGCGGGCAAGGACGCGCTGCAGATCAACTCGGTGGGCGGGCCCGGCGGCCCGGGCCCCGGCGGCGGCCCGGTGATCGACCACGATGCGCACAGCAAGGCCGGGATGCATCTGGCCGGTGTGCAGATCAACATGCGGGAGAAGACGGGCGGCAAGCTCGGCAAGGCCAAGGGCCACCATGGCCGGGCCAAGGGCAAGGACTCCCTGACCGCTGTACTCGACACCACGATCGAGGGAGTGGTGGAGAAACTCGGCAAGGCGCTGGGCGACCTCGGCGACCATGTCGGCAAGACGGTGCCCGAGCGCATCACCAAGAGCTCCAAGATCCACAAGGACACCGACCACGACATCCGTGACGGTCTGAACAAGATCACTTCGGGCGGCGGCAAGGACGACGACGGTCGCCGTGGCGCCGTGCGGGATCGGCCGACCCGTAGGGGCGACGGGACACGCCTCAAGCCGGCTTCCCTCGACGGCGCCAGGGACAACACCCGCCGCCACGCCATCTCCCTGGAGAAGAAGACCTGCAAGAACGATCCGGTCGATGTCGCAACCGGCGAGATGGCTCTGCCCCAGACCGATCTCGTACTCCCCGGCACCCTGCCCCTCGTGCTGCGCCGTACCCATCTGTCCGACTACCGCTGGGGCCGCTGGTTCGGACGCAGCTGGGCTTCCACCCTGGACGAACGCATCGAGCTGGACTCCACGGGGCAGGGCGCGGTCTGGGCCCGCGAGGATGGGTCGTTGCTCGTCTATCCGCGGCTGCCGGCCCCGGATGACGTGGAGGGGGTTCTGCCGATCGAGGGGCCTCGTCTGCGCCTGGCCCATGTCGGGAGAGACGACGCTTCCGCGACGACCTACTGCATAAGAGACGAGTCGGCAGGGGCTACGCGCTACTTCACGGGCAGCCCTTACAAGGAGTCGACCGCGTACTGGCTGAGCGAGGTCGAGGACCGCAATCACAACGGCATCACGTTCATACGGCGCAGTGACGGAGCTCCGGTCCGGGTCGTGCATGACGGCGGCTACCAGGTCGCGTTGCGCGTCGAGGACGACCGGGTGACCGAGCTGTCGCTGCGAACACCCGAAGGGCCCGTCACCGTACGGCACTACGGCTACGACGGTGAGGGCAACCTCGACGCGGTCATCAACTCCTCCGGCCTGCCCCTGCGGTTCACCTACGACTCGGACGCCCGCATCACCTCCTGGACCGACCGCAACGAGTCCACGTTCCGGTACGTCTACGATGCCCTCGGCCGGGTTGTCAGGACGATCGGCCCGGACGGCATGCTCTCCTCCACGTTCGCCTACGAGACGCCCCCCGAAGCGGCTGGGGGGACGACCCGGTACACGGACTCGACCGGCGCCACAAGCGTCTTCCATTGCGATGACCGGCTTCAGGTCGTGGCTGCGACCGACCCGCTCGGTGCCACGCAGAGGAGCGAGTACGACGAGTCCGGCCGGCTCCTGACCCACACGGACGCCAACGGGGCGACTTCCCGGCAGAGCTACGACGATGACGGCCGGCCGGTCGAGCTGGTGAGGGCGGACGGTCACCGAACGACCGTCACCTACGACAGCCGCGGACTCCTGGCCTCCCTGACCGAACCTGACGGAGCGAGGTGGCTGCACAGCTACGACGAGAGGGGTAACCGCACCGCTCTCACGGATCCGAGCGGGGCCACCACGCACTACACGGTGGACCCCCGGGGCGCCGTGACCGCCGTGACCAATGCTCTGGGCGAGCGGGTGGAGATCACTCGGAACGCAGCCGGGCTCCCCCTGAGTATCGCCGACGCGTCCGGGACCGTCCGTCGTTACACCTACGATCCCTTCGGCCGCCCGATGCTCGTCGCCGGCCGTGAGGAGACCGACGCGACCCGGCTGGAGTGGTCGGTGGACGGTTGGCTCATACGCCGGACCGACCCCGACGGAAGTTCCGAGCAATGGGAGTTCGACGGCGAGGGCAACTGCACCCTGTACACCGATCCGCTCGGAGCGACAGCGCGTACTGAATACACGCACTTCGATCTGCCGACCGCCCGGATCACACCTGGCGACGCGCGCCACACCTTCACGTACGACACCGAACGACGGCTGATCGAGGTCACCGATCCGCAGTCCCTCTCCTGGACATATGACTACGACACGGCTGGCCAGTTGATCAGCGAGACCGATTTCGACGGTCGTACCACGGCCTATGCCTACGACGACGTCGGCCGTCTCACGCGGCGGACCAATGCCGCCGGCCAGGCCGTTGCCTACCGCTACTCCGCCACTGGGCAGCTGACCGGCAAAAGTGTCGACGGGCGCGAGATTCACTTCGACAACGACGCGTGCGGGCGTCTGGTCCATGCTGTCGGTCCCGATGCCACCCTGTCCTACCGCTATGACGCGGTAGGCCGCGTCGTCGGGGAAACCGTGGACGGCAGGACACTCTCCACCGACTGTGACGCGGTCGGCCGCCGTACACACCGTACGACTCCGCTGGGTATCGCGACCACGTATGCATACGACCCGACGGGAAACTTCGAGACAGTCACGGCATCCGGCCGCACTCTTTCTTTCGAACACGACGCAGCCGGCCGCGAGATCCGCCGTACGCTGGGTGACTGCCTCGCCCTGACCTACGGCTGGGACCAAGCGGGTCGGCTCTCCGCGCAGACCGTCACCTCCGACCAATCCGTGCAACCGGCGATCGACCGCACATACGCGTACCGGAAGGACGGTCACCTGACGGGCGTGACCGATCTCCACGCGGGCCACCGCGCCTTCACCCTCGACGGGGCCGGCCGTGTCACGGCCGTCGAGGCCGAGAACTGGACGGAGCGGTACGCCTACGACGCAGCCGGTAACCAGACTCATGCCTCGTGGCCTGACAAGCACCCCGGGAGCGAGGGCCGGGGAGCTCGCAGGTACACCGGAAGTAACCTGGTGAGTGCCGGTGCTATCCGTTACGAACACGATGCCCAAGGGCGCGTGGTGGTGCGCCGGAAGAGCCGCCTGTCGCGTAAGCCCGACACGTGGCTGTACACCTGGGATGCCGAAGACCATCTCACGTCCGTCACCACACCCGACGGCACTCGCTGGTGCTATCTCTACGACCCTTTGGGCCGCCGCATCGCCAAGCAGCGCCTCGACGCGGATGGAACTGCGGCCGAGGAGACCCGGTTCACCTGGGACGGAACCACCCTCACCGAACAGACGACCTCCGCCGCCGGCTCCCCTGAGCTCATCACGCTCACCTGGGACCACGACGGTCAGGCACCACTCGTGCAGACAGAGACCAAATCCCTGGCCGGGGCCCCGCAGGAATCGATCGACCAGCGGTTCTTCGCGATCGTCACCGACCAGGTGGGCACCCCGACCGAGCTGGTCGACGAACACGGCACCGTGGCCTGGCGAACCAGGGCCACCCTGTGGGGCACCACCACCTGGAACCGGGACGCGGACGCCTATACGCCGTTGCGTTTTCCCGGCCAGTACTACGACCCGGAAACGGAACTCCACCACAACTACTTCCGCCACTACGACCCGCAGACCGCTCGCTACCTCAGCCTTGACCCGCTCGGACTCGACGCCGCGCCGAACCCCCACACCTACGTCGACAACCCGCACACCCTGACAGATCCCCTGGGTCTCGCGCCGTGCGACGAGAGCGACGTCAGCTGGGGCGGCCGCGTACGCTACGGACGCCCCGGGCCGGGCGGACGGGCAAGCACCATGCGGGCCACAATTGAGGCGGACATGACAGGCGGACAGACCAACCCGAGCGCGAAGGTTGCGGGCTACGTGAAGTACAAGAAGCTGAACAAGACCCATCTGCTCGGCGCGCAGATCGGTGGCTCGAACAAGGACTCGCGAAACTTCGTCACGATGCACCGCTTCGCCAACTCTCCAGTCATGCGAAAAGTCGAGGACCAGATCAGGGCGGCCGTCGACAAGCGAGGGGAAACCATCGAGTACTCCGTCACGCCCGTCTACCGGACCAACGACCCCACCGACGTCGTGCCGATCGGGCTGACCATCGAAGCCCGGGGCAACAAGGGTTTCAGCTTCACGCCCTACGAAGGCGGCAGCAACACCAACACCGTCACTGTCCTGAACGTCCCCAAACGCGTCTGACCCGGTACAGAAAGAGACGATCATGCACCCCGCCGTGGAACGCCTCACCGAACTCGTCGCGCCTTCCGGTCCGCGCCGCTCCAGGGACTGGCCGGCCGTCGAACGGGCACTCGGCACCGCGCTGCCGACCGACTACCGGCAGCTTGTCGAGACGTACGGGGGAGGTGTCTTCGACGAGACGATCTGGCTCCTGGATCCTGCCTGCCCGGACGACGACCACGAGCTGCTCGCGCAGGCAACCGAAAGTGCCGAGACCCTCAAGAAGCTGTGGGAGGTCGAGCCCAGGCCGACTCAGCTCCAGGAGTCCGGTGCGGAGGTGCTGCCCTGGGCCTACATCGAGGGCACAGGGGCAATGCTGTACTGGCTGGTGAAGCCGGGACAGGAGCCGGACGAATGGACGGTCATGTTCAACGAGGGCCGTGGGCCGTTGTGGGAACACCACGACGCTCAGTGCGCGTCCTTCCTTCTGGCCGTTCTCACAGGGCGGGCGGAGACCAACTACTTCCCGGCACTCCCTGTTGATCAACATCAGTTCGATTCCAACGACGAGATCCTTGGATAGCCGCGCCGACGGTCCGCCAACGCGCAGTGAGCGCAACATGGCTCGGCACAGCAGGACAGCGGGATCCCTGAACAGGCCATCCCGACTGTCAGCTGCCGGATATACGGTTGTCCGTAGATCGTCGGCTGTCGCCGGCGCCGCCCCCTCCGGACATGCACACGAAAGGGCGCCGTCGTGAAACCCACCTTGGCCGCCGCACAGTTGCGCGGCAGTCTGACCCAGTACCTCACGACGACGTACGCGCTGGCCGACGAGGACACCAGGCTGGCGCTGGAGCGGTTCCTCGGGGACCCGGAGTCGGGAATCTTCCGGGGGCCCTACCTCCGTATCCGTACGCCGTTCCACACGGCCGAGGACGGGTGGCAGTCGGCGCTGGAGTGGGAGCCCGGGTTTCCGCCGTACCGGCATCAGGCCAAGGCCTGGGAGCGGCTGAGTACGCTGCACGGGGCGGCCGAGCCGACGCTGGTGACAACGGGGACGGGCTCGGGCAAGACCGAGTCGTTCCTGGTGCCCGTGCTGGATCACTGCCGTCGCCAGAGAGCGCTGGGACGGCAGGGTGTGAAGGCCGTCCTGCTGTACCCGATGAACGCGCTGGCGACGGACCAGGCCGGGCGTATCGGTGAGTATCTGGCGCAGCCGGAGCTGGCCCAGGTCACGGCCGGGCTGTACATCGGAGACAGGCCGGACACCGACTTCCGGCGGGTGATGACGCGGCGCGAGGAGATGCGCAGGACGCCGCCGGATGTGCTGGTCACCAACTACAAGATGCTGGATCTGCTGCTGCAGCGGGCCGAGGACCGGTCGTTGTGGGAGGGCGCGGATCTCACGTACGTGGTGCTGGACGAGTTCCACACGTACGACGGGGCGCAGGGCACCGATGTGGCGATGCTGCTGCGCCGGCTCGGGGCGACGGTCGGGGCCTCACGGGCGGGGCGGCCGCTCGGTGACATCTGTCCGGTGGCGACGTCGGCGACGCTGGGTGAGGGCACCGGGGGGCTCGGCGGGATCCTGGAGGTGGCCGAGCAGGTCTTCGGGGTGCCGTTCGGGGCGGATTCGATCATCGGTGAGGAGCGGCTGACTGCCGATCAGTTCGTCGGTGACGTGAACTACGAGCTGCCCGATCCACCCACGCCGAAGCAGGTGATCGAGGCGTCCGGTGGCCCGGGGATCGAGTCCCGGCCGGACCGTCTCGATCTCGACGAGCTGGCGTATCTGCTGCTGAACAGGCGCGCACTCGATCCCTTCAAGCTCGGGCGCATGCTCAAGCAGCACGACTTCACGCACGCGGTGCTCGCCCTGTTGGACGGGGAGCCGCTGGACGAGTGGGGGCTGCGCGACCGCATGGCCCGCTTCGGGTACGCGTGGGCGCGCACGGCCAAGGAGAACCCCCGCCTGGCGCTGGAGGCGCTGTCCCGGTTCGTGGCGCTGCTGTCCGCGGCGCGGGACCCGGCATCGGACGAGCGGCGGCCCCGGCCGCTGCTGCACATCGAGGCGCACCTGTGGGTGCGGCCGGTGAGCCGCGTGCTGCGCGGGGTCGGTGCGGCGCCCGAGTTCCGGTGGTACGAGGACGAGCGGACGGCTGCCAGGAAGGCGGCGCTGGGTGCAGCGCCGCAGGAGGAGGCGGAGGGCCGTGACAGCGCGGAATGGCCGGCAGGTGACTCCCGCCGGGCCACTCCGCTGCCCGGCTCGGACACGGTGCGCCGGCCGGCCCAGACGCAGCTGCCCGCCGTGTACTGCCGGCACTGCGGGCGCTCGGGGTGGGCGGCGATCTCCCCGGAGTCCGACCCGCAGCAGCTCGTCACGGCCGCGGACAAGATCTGGCGGGCCGGTGTCGGCCGGGACAAGCGGCGCATCCGGTACTTCATCGCGGCCACACCGGCCGAGGCGACCGAGGCCCTGGACGCCCTGACGGGGGCGGCCCCCGCGGCGGGTGGCGTCGACCCGCTGTCCGTAGTCGTTCTCGACGGCGCCGGGGGGACGTACCGGATGCCGGTCCCGAGCGACGCGGAGGAGTTGCAGGATGCCTGGTTCACCCTGGCCGTCCTGGACAAGAAGACGGCGGACGGGGCGGCGAAGGACGACCGGTGTCCCGCGTGCGGCACGGACAACGGCATCCGGTTCCTGGGTACGGCGCTGGCCGCGCTCGCTTCGGCGACGGTGACGCAGCTGTTCACCGGCGGTGAGATCGCCCTGCTGCCGGAGGAGCGCAAGACGCTGCTCTTCAACGACTCGACGCAGGACGCCGCGCACCGTGCCGGATACGTGGCCAACGCGTCGTACAAGTTCTCCCTGCGGTCACTGCTCGCGCACAACCTGGACGAGTCGGGGGCTCCGCTCGCGCTCAACGACCTGATCGGCAACGTGCTGGACTCGGTCGACGACCCTGAGGCCCTGGCCGCTGTCGTACCGCCGGACCTGCACGACGAGGCCGGTGTGGACCGGCTGCTCTCCGGCCGGGGCACCGGGGACGCGCGGACGTGGAAGCTGATCGGGGAGCGCCTGGCGTTCGCGACCGTGATGGAGTTCGGACTGCGGTCCCGGATGGGCCGGACGATGGAGCTGACGCGGACGGCGGCCGCCGAAGTCGCGGTGGCCGACCCGGATCGGGTGGCGGCACTGGCCCGCGATCTGCATCTGACCCTGCCCGGGCAGCTGGTGATGAACCAGGGGCTGCCGACGACGGACCGGTATCTGGCTTTCGTCCGAGGGCTGTTGGAGCGGATGCGGACGCGCGGCGGGATCCGGCACCGCTGGCTCGACACGTGGATCAGGGAAGCCGGCGTCAATCAGTATCTGATCTCCGGGCAGCGGGCGGAGGGCATGCCCGCGTTCCCGGAGGGATATGTGGCCCCGCCGCGTTTCCTGCTGGACAGCACGAAGGAACGCAGCAAGTTCGACACCGTCACCGGCCGGGGCGCCTGGTACCAGGACTGGACACGGCGCTGCCTGTCGCTGGACGCGGCCGGGGCGAGCGAGTATCTGCGTCGCCTGCTCCCCCTCCTGGCGGAGGAAGGACTGCTGTCGGTGAAGCTCGCGGCCGACCGTGTCACCCGGGTGTACGGGCTGCAGCCGGGGCACATCGAAGTGCGGCTGCTGGACGACTCCGTGGTCAACAAGGCGTTCGTCGGCTGCGACGCGTGCGGCTGGCAGCAGGTCGTACCGCCGGAGCGACGCACCCGCTGGTACGGGCACCCCTGCCCGCGCTACCGGTGCAAGGGGTCGCTGACTCCGCCCCAGTACGGCATGTCGTCCACCGGCTCCGGCTCGGGCGGTTTCGGCGGGAAGCTGGAGCGCGACTACCAGGGTGACTACTACCGGCGGTTGTATCTGACCGGCGGCACCTACCGCGTCGTGACCGCCGAACACACCGGCATGCTGACCCGCCCCGAACGCGAGCGGGTGGAACGGACGTTCCGCGAGGGTACCCACTACACCGATCCGAATGTGCTGTCCTGCACGCCGACGCTGGAGCTCGGCATCGACATCGGCGACCTGTCCGCCGTCCTGCTCGGCTCGCTGCCCGGCGGGCCGGCGAACTACGTGCAGCGAGCCGGGCGGGCCGGGCGCAGGACCGGCAACGCCCTGGTGGTGGCCTTCGGCGGGCGGCGTGCCCGTGACCTGTACTACCTCGACGATCCGCGCGAGATGATCGCGGGAGACATCGTGCCTCCCGGGTGCTATCTGTCAGCCGTCGAGATCCTGCGCCGCCAGTACACGGCGCATCTCCTGGACCTCGCGGCCCGCGGCGCCCTGGTGACGGCGGACGGCGAGCAGTTGCAGCCGGTGCCCCGGCTCGCCTCGGCCCTGTTCGGGACGACGGGGTGGTGTCAGGACCTTCAGGACGCAGCCCTCACCGAGGGGCCGCGCCGGGTGGAGGAGTTCCTGGCCCTGTTCCCGACGGGCAAGGACGAGGACACCGGGGTGTCCGAACACGCGGCCGGGGAGCTGCGTGCCTACGCGACCGGTGGCATCGTCCGTGCGCTGCAGGAGGCAGAGGCGGACTGGACCGGCCGGCGCGAGGAGCTGCGGCGGCGTATCGCGGCGATCGACGTGGCAGTGGACGGGCTGCGCGCCGGCGACCCTGAGCAGGGGGCGGATCGAAGGGAATTGCTCGCGGAGCGCCGGTCGACAGGTGAT
Source organism: Streptomyces mutomycini (assembly GCF_001700505.1). Classification (GTDB taxonomy): domain Bacteria; phylum Actinomycetota; class Actinomycetes; order Streptomycetales; family Streptomycetaceae; genus Streptomyces; species Streptomyces mutomycini. Next base: position 2,037 of record NZ_MAPV01000133.1, on the reverse strand, counting down.
CTGCTGCGCAATCTGAGCCAGACGAGTGCGCACGGTGTGCTGGTGGAGCTGGGGTTGCTGCCCAACTACAGCCTGGCCGACACGGTGACGACCCTGGAAGGCACGCTCTACTGGAAGGAGACCCCTGATCCCGTGGAAGGGGATGCCGATACCCCTCCGACCAGCACGTACCGCAGCGAGGTCCGTGACTACGAGCGCTCGCGCAAGCTCGCCCTGACCGAGCTCGCCCCGGGCAACAGCTTCTACGTCAATGGCTACAAGCACGTGGTGCGCGCCCTGGACATCGGCAGCCCGGAGCGGCGCGCCTGGGCGGTCTGGCGGTTGTGCCCGGCCTGTGGCTACACACGGACGAAGGACGCCCAGACGGACACGTCCGCCTGTCCGCGATGCGCTTCGCGTGAGATAGCGGACGCGGGGTGCGTGAGCTACGTACTGGAACCCAAGCGGGTCATGGCACGTGACAAGCGTGACGACGCCCGGGTTCGCGACGATCGGGACGAGCGGGAGCGCAGACGGTACTCGGTGCTGAAGACCGTCGACATCGACCCGGCCCATCTCGCCCCAGGGTCATGGCGGCACGACACCGCCGTGTTCGGCGCGGACTTCACGCGACGTGCGGTGGTCAGAACACTGAATCTGGGCCTGGATCGTCAGGACGGCAGCTCGACGGTGTCGATGGCCGGTGAGGATGTGCGGCTCAATCCGTTCTATGTGTGCACGAGTTGTGGTGGAGCCACGTCCGAGGGCCAGCCGGTCGTCGATCAGGCGCAGCACGCGCTGAGCGAGTCCTTGAGCAGGTCCACCCGGGCCAGTGCCCATCACCAGCTGTGGTGCCCGCGCCGTCGTCAGCGCGGTGCCGCCGAGGAGCAGGGCAAGGGCGAGGACGTACCGCTGCTGCTCGCCCATGAGCTGGTCACGGAGGCCGTACGCATTCTGCTGCCGGTTTCCGTGGCACGCGCGAAGGAGCGGCTCGCCTCGTTCACAGCAGCACTGTTCGCAGGCATCGCCGCCCGGTACGGGGGCGATCCCGACCACATCGACATCGCGGCGGCCTCGATGCCGGACAGCGGGGACGGTCTGGGCGCCGAGTATCCGAGACGCTTCCTCGTCATCCACGACCGGCTGCCCGGGGGCACGGGCTACCTGCACCGTCTTGCGTCCGCGGACGGGTTCCGGGAGGTACTGCTGAAGGCGCGCGAGGTGATCGAGAACTGCGGCTGCCGTGAGAAGGGCCTCGACGGGTGCCACCGCTGCCTGTTGCGGCGCGTTCCGCCGGGCGACTACGACAAGGTGAGCCGCCAGGAAGTGCGCCAGATGCTAGACGAGTTGCTGGGAGCGGAGGGCGAGCGGTGGAGCACTTCGCCCGTCGTGACGACGCAGCACATTCCGATGGAACAGCAGGCCGAGAGCGACCTGGAGGTCGTTTTCATAGACACGCTGCGCAAGTGGGCGTCGCTGCCCGGCAGCCGTGCAAGTGGTGACGCGTACACGACTCCGGCGGGTACGCACGCTCTCGACCTCCGGCTGACGGGTGCTGATGGCAAGACATTCAGCTGGCGGGTCTCCCAGCAGCGGGTGCTGGACGGCACCCGCCCGGACGTCCTGTTCGAGCGGCTGGACGCGCCGGGCCCCCGGGTCGCGCTCTATCTCGACGGTTACGCGTTCCATGCCGGCCGGAAGTACAACCGGATGGCGGATGACGCCGCGAAGCGGACCCGGCTTCGAGCGGACGGCATACGGGTCTTCCAGCTGACGTACGCGGACGTGAAGGAGTGGCAGCGCCGGGTCCTGGACACCGGATATGCGGGAGCCGGTCCCGCTTTCCCGGTCTGGCGTCCCTACGGTGACTCGGGGCAGGCGAAGGCCCGTGGCTACTACGCAAGTGTGCGCAAGGGGCTGCCCGGCGAGCTCTCCGAGACCGTGTGGGTAAATCCTTCGGATGTGCTCCTCGCGTACCTGCGTGACCCTTCGGCAGACCGGTGGTTGTGGCGAGCGGAGGCGGCGGTGGCGGGGCTGCTGGGAGCCGGGGCACGGGGC
>NZ_MAPV01000132.1 GCF_001700505.1 Streptomyces mutomycini | reverse complement strand
TCGCTTTCGCGTTTCCCTTTCGGCGTGTTCACTACGTTAGCTGATTTCCTCAGCGACTCATAATCGAGCCGATGGGGCACATTCCGGCATGCCGAAATTGCACCCGCCAGGGGTGAATCGTAGGTAGTGGTTGGCCCTCTCACGATGCTTCGACCCGATCCGATGGACCGCGCCAAGAACACTGCATCCGTTCAAGCGGCTCGGACTACATTAGGGAAACAGCAGGGGTGAGTCAAGTTGCGCGGCGGCGGGGCACATGCGCCCGGTACGGGCTGACCGTGGGGTCGCCGTCGATCCAGAAGCGCCAGGGCTGGTGGGAGCCGTCGCCGCCGACGCCCGTACGCGGGCCGCTTCGTACCTGGTCGGGTGAGGGCGGTGAGCCGTGCAGGACGGACAGTGGCCGCTGCCGGCCCGCGACCACGTCGGTTCCGTTCAGCGCACGGTCGACGCCGAGGGCGGTGGCCAGACGTGCTGGCCCTTTGGCCAGTTCTCTGTCATGCCGGGCCGAGAATCGACGTTTGCGAGCCATCTCCGCCCCGATGCCGATCTCCCCGGCCCGGAGCAGGACACCACTTGCCCTGCCCTCGGGACCGCACACCAGGTTGAGGCAGTGCCACATGCCATACGTGAAGTAGACGTACGAATGTCCCGGCGGCCCGAACATCACGCTGTTGCGGGCGGTCGGGCCCCGGAAGGCGTGGGAGCCCGGATCGGCCTCTCCCGCGTACGCCTCCACCTCCGTCAGCCGCAGCTCGATGGGACCCTCGTCGCTGCTCCGGACCAGGATGCGGCCCAGGAGATCGGGTGCCACCTCCAGCACCGGCCTGTCGAAGAATTCCCGCGTGATCGGCGTGCGGTCCATGCCCTCGTTCATGGCGTCCGAGGGTACTGGGCTCGGCGCGACGGGAACCGGCTACGGTCGGGGCGCGTATGTAGGGGCAGGACCAAGGAGGAAAACATGGGCTTCAAGCGGCTGCTCGCGAGCATGGGTGCCGGCGGTGCTTCGGTCGAGACCGAACTCACCGAACTCAACGTCGTCCCCGGCGGGGTCGTCCAGGGCGAGGTGCGGATCCAGGGCGGATCCGTGGACCAGCAGATCGAGGCTCTCTCGGTCGGTCTGCAGGCGCGGGTCGAGGTCGAAGGCGGGGACCAGGAGACCAAGCAGGACATCGAATTCACCAAGCAGCGCCTCGGTGGTGCCTTCGAGGTGAAGGCGGGCGCGGTGCACGTCGTGCCGTTCGGCCTGGAGATCCCCTGGGAGACGCCGATCACCATGTTCGCCGGGCAGCACCTGCGCGGCATGAACATCGGGGTGACGACGGAACTGGAGATCGCCCGCGCCCTGGACTCGGGTGACCTGGACCCGATCAACGTGCACCCGCTGCCGGCGCAGCAGGCCATCCTGGACGCCTTCGGCCAGCTGGGCTTCGGTTTCCGCAGCGCGGACATGGAGCGCGGTCACATCCGCGGTACCCGGCAGCGTCTGCCGTTCTACCAGGAGATCGAGTTCGTCCCGCCGCAGCAGTACCGGGGGCTGAACCAGGTGGAGCTGACGTTCGTCGCGGACGACCGCGAGATGGACGTCATCCTCGAGATGGACAAGAAGCCGGGTCTCTTCAGCGAGGGCAGCGACTCCTACCGTGCGTTCAAGGTGGGGCTGAACGACTTCCAGGGCACGGACTGGTCCGCCTATCTCAATCAGTGGCTCGCCCAGGTCGGTGGCCAGCGCAACTGGCTCTGACAGCGCCTAGGGTCGGTGGGAAGACATCGCACAGCCGATCAGGAGAGGTGCTGACGTGACCGAGCCGAAGAGGGCGCCGCTGCCGCACGACTTCCATCCGGAGGTCCCCCCGTTCACCGTGGTGAGCGAGGATCTCGCGCCGGGCGCCGTGCTGGCGGACGCCCAGGTGTTCGCGGCGGGGAACACCTCGCCGCAGCTTCGGTGGGAGGGCTTCCCCGCGGAGACGAAGAGCTTCGCGGTGACGTGCTTCGACCCGGACGCACCGACGGGCAGCGGGTTCTGGCACTGGGTGCTGTTCGACATCCCCGCGTCCGTGACGGAGCTTCCGGCCGGTGCGGGAACCGGAGCGTTCGAAGGGCTGCCCGAGGGTGCCGTCCAGGCCCGCAACGACTACGGGGCGAAGGAATTCGGCGGAGCCGCGCCTCCCGCCGGTGAGAACCACCGCTATGTCTTCACCGTGTACGCGGTGGACACCGAGAAACTCGGGCCGGACAGTGACGCCTCACCCGCCGTGGTCGGATTCAATCTTCGGTTCCACACCCTGGGCCGCGCACAGCTGATCGGGGAGTACACCGCCCCCGCAAGCTGAATGTTCGCCTCCCGTTTGCCCTGCCCTGGTCTTGGAGAGATCAGGGCAGGGCACTTTTTATTGCGTTGTCCATCACGGCGGGCCCGGACAGAGTTGTTCCGGGCCCGCCGACAGACGGGCGGCACACGGGAGGTGGGCGGGATGCGGGACACACTTGTACTGAACGCGAGCTTCGAGCCGCTGTCGACAGTGACACTCAACCGTGCGGTGGTCCTGATCCTGCAGGACAAGGCCGTAGTCGAGCAGTCGCATCCCGGGCTCCGTATGCGGGGTGCCGCCGTGGACATTCCGGTGCCCCGGGTGATCAGGCTCTGCCGGTACGTGCGGGTGCCGTTCCGAAGACACGCTCCGTGGTCCAGAAGGGGTGTGCTCATACGGGACCAGCACCGGTGCGCGTACTGCGGGCGGCGGGCGAGCACCGTGGACCACGTGGTGCCGCGGGCCCAGGGAGGCCAGGACACCTGGCTGAACACCGTGGCCTCGTGTGCGGAGGACAACCACCGCAAGGCGGCCCGGACGCCCGAGCAGGCCGGCATGCCGCTGCTGCGTCAGCCGTTCGTGCCGTCCCCGGCGGACGCGATGCTGCTCGCGCTGGGTGCGGGCGACCGTTCGGCGCTGCCGGAGTGGCTGGCACGCTCCGCGGCGTGACCGCCGCGCGGGCCGGGGACGAACGTGTGCGGAACCTGTCCCCTCGGGGGAAAGCCCCTGAGGGGGACGGGCTCCTGTCCGTCAGCGCAGCACCAGCTGGACGATGGCCGCGGTGCCGACGACGACGATCAGCGCGCGCAGGAAACCCGGGCTGAGCCTGCGGCCGACCTTCGCGCCGATCTGGCCGCCGATCGCGGAACCCACCGCGATGAGCACGACCGCCGTCCAGTCGAAGTCGGCGACGAAGAGGAAGAAGAGCGCGGCGACGCTGTTGACGACGGCGGCGAGGACGTTCTTGACGGCGTTGAGGCGCTGCATCATGTCATCGAGGAGCATGCCCATCAGGGAGAGGTAGATGATGCCCTGGGCCGCCGTGAAGTAGCCGCCGTAGACGCTCGCCAGCATCAGGCCGGTGAAGAGGAGGGGCCCGCCGTCGGCGCGGGCGGGGGTGCCGGTGCGCTCGCGGCGGCGCTGGACCGCCCGGCTGATGCGTGGCTGCAGGATGACCAGGACGAGTGCGAGGGCCACCAGGACGGGAACGATCGTCTCGAACGCCCTGGAGGGCAGGGCGAGCAGCAGGGTGGCCCCGGTGAGGCCGCCGATCAGCGCGCCGATGCTCAGCTTCACTATCCGGCGGCGCTGGCCGGTGAGTTCGGCGCGGTAGCCGATCGCGCCGCTGATGGAACCCGGGATCAGCCCGAGCGCGTTGGACACGGTCGCGGTGACCGGTGGCAGACCGGTGGCGAGCAGCACCGGAAAGGTGATCAGGGTGCCGGACCCGACGATGGTGTTGATCGTCCCGGCGCAGGCGCCTGCCGCGAAGACGGCGAGCATTTCCCAGATGGACAAAGCCATCTCCTTCGTAGGTCAGTGATGCCTCCCCGCCATGAAGGTCGAGGGGCCTCACTGATCATGCACGAAGGTGTTCCCGGGTCACTGAACCGGGGGCTGCTCTCTGCGTTCCGTACCGGTGTTGAAGCCGGGGGCGCCGCCGCCGAGGTTGCCGAAGGCGCCACTCAGGCCCTTGAGCGCGTCGCCGATCTCGCTGGGGACGATCCAGAGCTTGTTGGCGTCGCCCTCGGCGATCTTGGGAAGCATCTGGAGGTACTGGTACGAGAGGAGCTTCTGGTCGGGGTCCCCGGCGTGGATGGCCTCGAAGACCGTGCGGATGGCCTGGGACTCGCCCTCGGCTCGCAGGGCGGACGCCTTGGCCTCGCCCTCGGCGCGCAGGATCGCGGACTGCTTCTCACCCTCGGCCGTGAGGATCGCGGACTGCCTGATGCCTTCGGCGGTGAGGATGGCGGCGCGCTTGTCACGGTCGGCGCGCATCTGCTTCTCCATCGAGTCCTGGATGGAGGTGGGCGGTTCGATGGCCTTGAGCTCGACGCGGTTGACGCGGATGCCCCACTTGCCGGTGGCTTCGTCGAGAACTCCGCGGAGCGCTGCGTTGATCTCCTCGCGGGAGGTCAGGGTCCGTTCGAGGTCCATGCCGCCGATGATGTTGCGGAGCGTGGTGACGGTGAGCTGCTCGATCGCCTGGATGTAGCTGGCGACCTCGTAGGTGGCGGCGCGGGCGTCCGTCACCTGGTAGTAGATGACCGTGTCGATGTTGACGACGAGGTTGTCCTGGGTGATCACCGGCTGCGGCGGGAAGGGGACGACCTGTTCCCGGAGGTCGATCCGGTTGCGGATCGAGTCGATGAACGGGACGACGATGTTCAGCCCGGCGTTGAGCGTGCGGGTGTAGCGGCCGAAGCGCTCCACGATGGCGGCACTGGCCTGCGGGATGACCTGGATCGTCTTGATCAGGGCGATGAAGACGAGCACCACCAGAATGATCAGGACGATGATGATCGGTTGCATCGTGTGCCTCGTGCCCTTCGGTTGCCGACGGATCGCGGTGATCGAGCCCGAACGGTCGCAATTCTTATGACGGTTACGGTCTCATGATGATCGACTTCGAGTCTGACAGACTGCGGCCTGCCGTGTGACCTGTTCGCTCACATGACGACGGCTGTCGCACCGTCGATGTCGACGACGTCCACCTGTTGGCCGGGCTCGAAGACCTGGGCGTCGTCGAGCGAGCGCGCGGACCAGATCTCGCCGGCGAGCTTGATGCGCCCACCGCTGCCGGACACCCGCTCCAGGACGACGGCCTGACGGCCTTTCAGTGCGTCGATGCCGGTGGCATGCGGGGATGCGCTCGCACGGTGCCTGGCCGCGATCGGCCGGACGACCGCGATCAGGGCGACCGACACCACTACGAAGACCAGGACTTGGGCGACGATGCCACCGCCGAGCGCCGCGACGACGGCCGCGGCCACCGCTCCGACGGCGAACATCCCGAATTCGGGCATCGCGGTCAGGACGAGGGGGATGCCCAGTCCCACCGCGCCGATCAGCCACCACACCCACGCGTCGATGTCCACCTGGTCATCGTAGGACCGCGGGTGCCGTTCCCGACAGGGCGCCTGCGAGGTTGGCCGTGGTGCGCCTACTGGCCGAGCGGCAGTCCGCGGGCGGTGTAGCGGTCTCCGTGGTGTTCGACGACGAGCGGCAGCCCGAAGCAGAGGGAGAGATTGCGGGAGCTGAGCTCGGTCTCCATGGGCCCCGCGGCGAGCACCTTGCCCTGACGGATCATCAGGACGTGGGTGAAGCCGGGTGCGATCTCCTCGACATGATGGGTGACCATGACCATGGAAGGTGCGTACGGGTCGCGGGCCAGCCTGCCGAGGCGGCGGACCAGGTCCTCGCGTCCGCCGAGGTCGAGCCCGGCGGCCGGCTCGTCGAGGAGGAGCAGCTCGGGGTCGGTCATCATGGCCCGGGCGATGAGGGTGCGCTTGCGCTCGCCCTCGGAGAGCGTGCCGAACTTGCGGTCGAGGAAACCGGTCATGCCGAGGCGGTCGAGGAAGGCGCGGGCGCGCTCCTCGTCGACGGCTTCGTAGTCCTCGTGCCAGGTGGCGGTCATGCCGTACGCGGCGGTGAGCACCGTCTGCAGCACGGTCTGGCGCTTGGGGAGCTTTTCGGCCATGGCCACACCGGCGATGCCGATGCGGGGACGGAGCTCGAAGACGTCGGTGCCGACGCCGCCGAGCCGCTCGCCGAGGATCTTGGCCGTGCCGGTGCTGGGGAAGAGGTAGCTGGAGGCGATGTTGAGGAGGGTGGTCTTGCCGGCGCCGTTCGGTCCGAGGATGACCCAGCGCTCCCCCTCCTTGACCGACCAGGAGACGTCGTCCACCAGAGCGCGTCCGTCGCGGACCACGGATACGTCCACCAGCTCCAGTACATCGCTCATGGCGCGTTGTCTCCCCATACAGTGTCGAGATCGTCGCGTGCCTGTGGGCACAGCTCCCAGGGAAAACCTACGCCACCCGGGGAGTGCTCAGGCCCTGGGGCTGTTCCCTAGGCTGTTCCCATGCTTTCGGAACCACGCTCAGGGCGGCTTGCCGCATGGGGAAACGCACTGTTGGCAGGACTCGTGTCACCGGACGACGCGGCACTCGCGATCGTCGGCGGCGACGCGCTGCACCGCGTCGAGGGGCTGCCGGGTGAGGCGGGGCCCGTCGGGCTCACGCTGACGCTCGGCCGGCTGAGGGGGCTGGGTGCGACCGGTTTCCGGGTCGCGCTGCCGGTGCCCGGGCATCCGCTGGGGCTCAGTGGGCCGCCGGACTTCAACGCGAGGGCACTGGAGGCGGAGGAGGCGGTGGTCACGTCCGGGGCGCCGTACGGGCTCGTCCCGGAGGTGACCGAGGTGGGGCCCGCCGGGGATCTCCATGTCGAGGTGACCTGGCGCTGTCTGCCCGTAAGGGAGGCGCCGCCCGCAGATGTGCCGTCGCTGGGTGAGGCCGAGCGGGAGCTCGCCGAGGCGTTGCGGGACGCGACGGCGGTGCTGTCCCGGCTGGACGTCGCCGGCTCCGGACCTGTCGCGGAGGCCGCGGTGGATGCTTACCGGGCGCGGGCCGAGCGGGGGCGGGAGGTGCTGGCTCCGGGCTATCCACCGCGGGCGGTCCGGGTGCTGGAGCTGGCTCAGCGGGTGGGGCTGCTGGTGTCGGTGGCCCATGAGAACGGGCACGGCGGCGCGGTGAGCGCTTCCGAGATCGCGGCCCGGAGCGAGGCGCTGCGGCCGGTGGAGCGGGTGGCCAGGCGTGCGCAGGTCGCGGCGTACAACGCGTACGTCGAAGAGCGTGGGAGGTAGGTGCGTACGGGGTCGGCAGAAGCCGCACTCCGCGGAGGAGGGCGCGGGCGAGCGGCGGCGTCCCGCGCCCCTGGCCGCCGGGACGGCTCGGGCGGAGCCGTCCCGGCGGTGGGTGCGGGGCTCGCGTCAGCCGTTCACGCCGAGGTTGCCGAAGGCCGGGTTGAGCAGGCCCACCACGTTGACCGTGTTGCCGACCACGTTCACCGGGACGCTCACCGGGACCTGGACGAGGTTGCCCGAGGCGACGCCCGGGGAGCCCACGGCCTGGCCGTGCGCACCGGCGCCTCCGTGGCCCGTGGCGGAGGCGGCTCCGGCACCGGCGGCGATGAGCCCGCCCGCGATCATGGTGACGGCTGCGGCCTTCTTCAGGTTCTTCACTTCAGGTTCCTCCTCGCGTCGCTGCGGCGATCGCCGCAGCACATGGAGAACGCCGTCATGCCCGGGAGGATGCGCTGTACGGGGGCCGAACACCCGACAGTATGAATCTCGGACAGTAGTGGAACCGTCCGCTTGCGCTGCGACAGCTCAGCCCGCCGCTCCGTGCCGGACCGCCCACAGCGCAGCCTGGGTCCTGTCCGAGAGGTCGAGCTTCATCAGGATGTTCGAGACGTGGGTCTTGACGGTCTTCTCCGACAGGACCAGCGCCCGGGCGATCTCGCGGTTGGAGCGGCCGTCGGCGATCAGTCCGAGCACCTCCCGCTCGCGCTCGGTCAGCGTGCTCCCCCGCCCCGTGCCGTTGCCCGTGTCGTCCTGGGCCAGCAGCGCGTCGGCGACCTCCGGCTGGAGCAGGACGTGGCCCGCGTGGACCGAGCGGATGGCGCCGGCCAGGGCGTCGGGATCGACGTCCTTGTACACGTAGCCCGATGCTCCCGCCCGCAGGGCGGGCACGACCGTGCGCTGCTCGGTGAAGCTGGTGACGATCAGTACCTTGGCGGGGTTCTCCAGCTCCCTCAGCCTGCGTAGCGCCTCGATGCCGTCCGTGCCCGGCATCTTGATGTCCATCAGGACCACGTCGGGCCGCAGCTCCTCCGTCCTGGCGACGCCTTCGGCCCCGTCCGACGCCTCGCCGACGACCTCTATGTCGTCCTGGACCTCGAGGAACGTACGCAGTCCGCGGCGGACCACCTGGTGGTCGTCGACCAGCAGCACCTTGATGATCTTGTCAGCCACAGGGGACCTCCATCTGGATCGTGGTGCCCTTGCCGGGCTCCGAGTCGACGGTCAGCCGGCCTCCGACGTCGCCGGCCCGGTGCCGCATGGAGACGAGGCCCAGATGACGCCCGGCGTGCCGGACGGCGTGGGTGTCGAAGCCGCGGCCGTCGTCGGCGATCCGCAGCACGGTGGCGGAGGTGCGCCGGGCGAGGGTGACGGTGACCTGTCCGGCGCCCGAGTGCCGCAGGGCGTTGTGCAGGGCTTCCTGCGCGACCCGGAGCATCGCCTCCTCCTGGGCGGAGGGCAGCGCGCGCACCCCGGTGCTCTCGAAGGTGACCCGGGCGTCGTGGGCGCGGTCCAGGACCTGGATCTGGGTACGGAGGGTGGCGACCAGGCCGTCCTCGTCGAGGCCGGCGGGGCGGAGCTCGACGACGGCCGCGCGAAGCTCGTCCACGGCTTCCCCTGCCAGTGCGGCGACCTGCTGGAGCTCACCCTTGGCACGTGCCGGGTCGCGGTCGACGAGGGCTGCGGCGGCCTGTGCGGTGAGCCGGAGCGAGAAGAGCTTCTGGCTGACCGCGTCGTGCAGCTCGTGGGCGAGCCGTGAGCGCTCCTCGGCGATCGTGAGCTCGCGGCTGCGCTCGTAGAGCCGGGCGTTGGTGAGGGCGATCGCGGCGTGCTGGGCGAGGATCCCGAGGAGCTCCTCGTCCTCCTCCGTGAATCCGCAGCCCCCCACGGGCCTGGGACAGCGCTTGTTGGCGAGGAAGAGCGCGCCGATCGTCTCGTCGCCGTCCTGGATGGGCAGGCCAAGGAAGTCGGACATGTCGGGGTGGGCGTCGGGCCACCCCTCGAAGCGGGGGTCCTCACGGACGTCGGCGAGCCTCTGGGGCTTCGCCTCCTGGAGCATCGCCGCGAGGATGCCGTGCTGGCGGGGCAGCGGCCCGATGGCCTTCCACTGCTCGTCGCTGACCCCGTCGACGACGAACTGGGCGAAGCCCCCGTTGTCGTCCGGCACGCCCAGGGCCGCGTACTCGGCGTCGAGCAGTTCCCGGGCGGAGGCGACGATCGTCTTGAGGACGTCCCCTACCTCCAGGTGCCGGCTCATGGCGAGCAGCGCGGCGCTGACAGCGGCGAGGCCCGACGGTGGGCGATGACTCATGCGCTCACCGTACCGGCGGGGGCGCAGCCGCCGTATCGGGCTGTGGACCGCCTCCGGCCGGGGCCTCGGACCTAGGGCCTCTCGTCCGGGCCTCCTGCCCGGATCAGACCGGGCTCGTGTGCCCCGGCCCCTGATCCGGTCTGATCCGGACGCGGTCCCCTGGGCCGCGCTACTGCGGCCCAGGGGCCCGCACCTCGCGGAACACCGCCCGAAAAGCCCCTTACGCTCCGCATCGCAGGAGCAACTTTTCGTGAGCATGCATGGGCTCCCGTGTGAGCCCATGCATAGGACCCACGTCACTTACGAAGAAGGATAGTTTGCCCAAAACGGGCAAGTTGCCAAGGTTCAAACGGGACAAGACGGGTGCAACCAGACCCACATCAACTACTCATCTTCGTACGTCACACCTTTGCCAAGCCATTTTGCTGGCGCTAAGAATTGCGTTGTCCCCGACGGAGATGCCCCCGGCTCTTCCGTCTGCGTCCTCGCCGAGGACCCCTGCTATTCGAAGAGGTACGACTGTATGTCCGTGTCCCGCATCTCCAGCCGTAACCGTCGCCTGAACAAGGCGCAGAAGCTCTCCGTCGCGGGGGTCTCCACCCTGGCCGCTGCCGCTCTCGCCTTCTCGCTCGTCCCCGACGACGCCTCGGCCACCACCGAGCCGCAGGCCGCCTCGGCCGCCGCGCCGGTCGCCTACACCGGCTCGCAGACGAAGAGCCTCAAGGCCGAAGGCATCGAGCAGAACTCGACGGCCCAGCAGCTGGTGAAGGCCGCCGACGCGGCCAAGGCCAAGGAAGCCGAAGCGAAGAAGAAGGCCGCCGCCAAGGCCGAGGCGAAGGCGAAGGCCGTCGCAAAGGCCAAGGCCGACGCGAAGAAGCGTTCCGCCAAGAAGGCCAGCCGTGCGGCCGACCGCAAGCCGGTCTACGCCAACAACCTGGACGGCTGGATCCGTGAGGCTCTCGCCATCATGGACAAGAAGGACATCCCCGGCACGTACGAGGGCCTGCACCGCAACATCATCCGCGAGTCCAGCGGTGACCCCCGTGCCATCAACAACTGGGACATCAACGCGATCAACGGCGTCCCGTCGAAGGGCCTGCTGCAGGTCATCAAGCCGACGTTCGACTTCTACCACGTCAAGGGCACCAAGCACGACCAGTACGACCCGGTCGCCAACATCACCGCGGCCGCCAACTACGCGGCGGACAAGTACGGCTCGATCGACAACGTCGACAGCGCGTACTGAGCCACGCACCGAGCATGGCCAGGCAGAGCTGACCTGCCGGTCCGCAGCGTCGCGTGACCGGCCGGCACATGCCGAAGGGCGGCACCCCACGGGGTTGCCGCCCTCGGGCGTTTCCGGGACCGGTCGGGCCGGGCCCGCTACTTGCGCATCACCTCGGGCTCGTGGCGGCGCAGCATCCGCGAGACCGCGAAGAACAGGACTGCGCTCATCACGAGCATCACCGTGATGTTGATCCCCCACTGTCCGGCCGTGTGCTCCCAGAGCGGGTCGAGGTCGGCCGGCTTCTCGGGGTCCCACGGCGGCATGAGGTGGGAGAGGTCCAGCGTGGTGCCCGCCGCGGCGACCGCCCAGCGCGACGGCATCAGCCAGGCGAACTGCTCCAGGCCCGGGGAACCGTAGACCTGGAAGAGCACGCCGGTGAAGACGACCTGGACGATGGCGAACATGACGAGCAGCGGCATGGTCTTCTCGGCGGTCTTCACCAGCGCGGAGATCATCAGGCCGAACATCATCGAGGTGAAGCCCAGCACGATGATCGACAGGCAGATCTCCACGGCGGGGGGCATGAACAGGCCCTCCTCCGGCAGCTCGCGGGTGGAGAAGCCGATCCCGCAGATGATCACGCCCTGGAAGGCGGTGATCACGCCGAGGACGATCACCTTGGAGAGCAGATAGGCGGAGCGCGAGAGGCCGGTGGCCCGTTCCCGCTCGTAGATCACCCGTTCCTTGATCAGCTCTCGTACGGAGTTGGCGGCGGCGGCGAAGCACATGCCGACCGCCAGGATCAGCATGATCGTCCCGGCCTTGCCGTTGAAGCGCGAGGGCGGATCGGGCTCCGCCAGGCCGAACTCCGCCGGGATGACCACGCTGACGACGCCGAGCACGGCCGGCAGGAGCACCATCAGGAGCAGGAAGCCCTTGTCGGACGCGATGACGGAGACGTACCGGCGCATCAGTGTCAACAGCTGGGCGGCCCAGCCCGACGGCTTCGGCGGACGCATCTGCTGCGGCGGGGGCATGTGTACGGACTGTGCGGCGACGGCGTCGATGTCCGCGGCGTACATCTGGTAGTGCTGCGAGCCGCGCCAGCGTCCCGCCCAGTCGTAGTCCCGGTAGTTCTCGAAGGCGGAGAAGACGTCGGCCCAGCTCGTGTAACCGAAGAAGTTCAGTGCCTCCTCGGGGGGGCCGAAGTAGGCGACGGATCCGCCGGGCGCCATCACCAGGAGCTTGTCGCAGATGGCCAGCTCGGCCACCGAGTGCGTGACCACGAGGACCGTACGGCCGTCGTCGGCGAGGCCGCGCAGCAGTTGCATGACGTCGCGGTCCATGCCCGGGTCGAGGCCCGAGGTCGGCTCGTCCAGGAAGATCAGCGACGGCTTGGTCAGCAGCTCAAGGGCGACCGAGACGCGCTTGCGCTGGCCGCCGGAGAGCGAGGTGATCTTCTTGTCCTTGTGGATGTCGAGCTTGAGCTCGGCGAGGACCTCGTGGATCCGGGCGGTGCGCTCGGCGTCGGTGGTGTCCGCGGGGAAGCGCAGCTTGGCGGCGTACCGCAGAGCCCTGGTGACCGTGAGTTCCTTGTGCAGGATGTCGTCCTGCGGGACCAGACCGATGCGCTGCCTCAGCTCGGCGAACTGCTTGTACAGGTTCCGGTTGTCGTAGAGCACGTCGCCCTGGTTGGCGGGCCGGTAACCGGTGAGCGCCTTGAGCAGGGTGGACTTGCCGGAGCCCGACGGGCCGATGACGGCGATCAGCGACTTCTCCGGGACGCCGAACGAGACGTCCTTGAGGATGTCCTTGCCCCCGTCGACCGTGACCGTGAGGTGGCGGGCGGAGAAGGAGACCTCACCGGTGTCGACGAACTCCTCGAGCCGGTCCCCGACCAGCCGGAAGGTCGAGTGACCGACACCGACGATGTCGTTCGGGCCGAGGAGCGCGGTGCCGGACTTGCTGAGGGGCTGGCCGTTGACGTACGTCCCGTTGTGGGATCCGAGGTCGCGGATCTCGAAGCGGCCGTCGGGCGTCGCCCGGAATTCGGCGTGCAGCCGGGAGACCTGCAGGTCGGAGACGACCAGCTCGTTCTCCAGTGCGCGGCCGATGCGCATGACCCGGCCGAGGTCCAGCTGGTGGAAGGTGGTGGGGCTCCGGTCCCCGTAGACCGGCGGCGCTCCCGCCGCGCCGCCGTGCATGCCCGCTCCGGGCGGGCCGGCGTGGCCCTGCTGGTGCGGGACGGGAGGCTGCTGCGCCTGCGCCTGCGCCTGCTGCCAAGGCGCCTGCTGCTGCCCGGGACCGCCGGGCCAGCCTGCGGCGCCCTGCTGCTGCGGCTGCTGCACGGGGGCCTGCTGTGCGTGCTGCACCGGAGGCGCGGGCGTCTTCAGCACCTGGGCCGCCTGTCCGCCGTGGACTCCGGCGCCCGCCTGGGCGGTGAGGCTCAGCCTCGGCCCGTCGGTGGCGTTGCCCAGGTGGACCGGCGTCCCCGGGGCGATCTCCATCTGCTGGACCCGCCGGCCCTGGACGTAGGTGCCGTTCGTGCTGCCGTGGTCCTCGATGGACCAGCCGCGGCCGTTCCAGCTGATCGTGGCATGCCGCCATGACACTCTGGCGTCGTCGATCACCACGTCGCCCTGCGGATCACGTCCGAGGGTGTACGACCTGGACGGATCGAGCGCCCAGGTCCTTCCATTCAATTCCAGTACGAGTTCCGGCACTCCGCGCCCCACTAGTCGTCCCCCGAGTCGCCCCCGTCGCAGGAGCCTAGGGATGCTGAACATCGTGGCGAACTATTCCAGGAGCGGTCCCGTAACGGAAAGCCGGGAGGCGTGAAGACGGCGGGGAGGCCCGGCGCCCCCTGTGCGGACACGGGAGAAATGGGTCAGGAGTGTCCTATCCGAGGCGCCCGTCCCACGGGGCGGCGTGCCCGCCGGGGCCCGGCCACCGGGCGTCCGCCACTCGGGACGGCTTCGGAGCTCGCCGCGCGGCCCTATACGGTGGGACCACCATGAGCGCACCTCAGCCACCTCGGTCTCCTGAGTCCCCCGGGTCTCCTCGCGGCACGGACGCCCCCACTCTCCTCGTCAAGATCTTCGGGAAGGACCGGCCGGGTATCACCGCCGGCCTCTTCGACACCCTGGCCGCCTACGCCGTCGACGTCGTGGACATCGAGCAGGTCGTCACCCGTGGCCGCATCGTCCTGTGCGCCCTGGTGACCTCGCCGGACCCGGACGGTACGACCGAGGGTGACCTCCGGGCGACCGTGCACAGCTGGGCGGAGTCGCTGAAGCTGCAGGCCGAGATCATCTCGGGCACGGGCGACAACCGGCCCCGCGGCTACGGCCGTTCCCATGTGACCGTGCTGGGGCACCCGCTCACCGCGGAGTCCACGGCGGTCATAGCGGCCAGGATCACCTCCACCGGCGGCAACATCGACCGGATCTTCCGCCTGGCCAAGTACCCCGTCACCGCGGTCGAGTTCGCGGTGTCCGGCACGGAGACCGAGGAGCTGCGGACCGCGCTGGCGACGGAGGCGGCCGGAATCGGCGTCGACATCGCCGTGATGTCGGCCGGGCTGGGCCGCCGGGCGCAGCGGCTGGTCGTGATGGACGTGGACTCGACGCTCATCCAGGACGAGGTGATCGAGCTCTTCGCGGCCCATGCCGGCTGCGAGGCCGAGGTCGCCGCGGTGACCGAGCAGGCGATGCGCGGCGAGCTCGACTTCGAGCAGTCCCTGCACGCACGCGTCGCCCTGCTGGCGGGGCTGGACGTGTCGGTGGTGGACAAGGTGCGGGCGGAGGTCCGGCTGACCCCCGGTGCCCGCACCCTGATCCGGACGCTGAAGCGGCTCGGCTACCAAGTGGGCGTGGTCTCGGGGGGTTTCACCCAGGTCACGGATGACCTCAAGGAACGCCTCGGGCTCGACTTCGCCTCCGCCAACACGCTGGAGGTCGTCGACGGCAGGCTCACCGGCCGGGTCGTGGGCGACATCGTGGACAGGGCGGGCAAGGCCCGGCTGCTGCGCAGCTTCGCCGATCAGGCGGGGGTGCCGTTGTCGCAGACGGTGGCGATCGGTGACGGCGCGAACGATCTGGACATGCTGAACACGGCCGGTCTGGGTGTCGCCTTCAACGCCAAGCCGGTTGTCCGCCAGGCCGCCCACACCGCGGTGAACGTGCCGTTCCTGGACACCGTGCTGTATCTGCTGGGGATCACCCGCGAAGAGGTCGAGGCCGCCGACGGCCTCGTGGACTGACCGACCTGACCCGTACGACATGCGAAGGGGCGCCGGCACACCATGTGTGCCGGCGCCCCTTCGCACGTCTTCGGTCAGTCGTTCGGCGTCCAGTATTCGACGAGCTTGCCCACACCGGGCTCCAGGCTCTTCCAGGGGCCGGAGAACTCGACGACGGCGTAGGCGGCGGTCGGGAAGCCGTCCTTGGTCATGCGGGCCAGGGCGTCGCCCTCGGCCCCACCGGAAAGCGCGTCCGCCGCACCGTGCATACCGGGGTTGTGGCCGATGACCAGCAGATTCCGTATGTCGTCGGGGGTCTCGTCGAACAGGGCGATCAGTTCGCCGAGGGATGCCTCGTAGAGCCTCTCCTCGTACACGGTTCTGGGGCGCTGGGCGAACTCGTGGACCGCGAGTTTCCAGGTCTCACGGGTCCTGGTGGCGGTCGAGCACAGAGCCAGGTCGAAGACGGTTCCCGAATCGGCCAGCCTGCGGCCGGCGACGGGGG
The DNA here is from genome assembly GCF_001700505.1 of Streptomyces mutomycini. Classification (GTDB taxonomy): domain Bacteria; phylum Actinomycetota; class Actinomycetes; order Streptomycetales; family Streptomycetaceae; genus Streptomyces; species Streptomyces mutomycini. Next base: position 17,175 of record NZ_MAPV01000132.1, on the reverse strand, counting down.
CGTCTTTTCTGCCCCGGTCCGCCAGTGGCCGCTCATGGTCCGACTCCTGCGACCATTCCGCCTTTGCGTGCCTGAGAAGGACGATCCTGCGAGGTGTATCGGCGCTCATACATCTCAGCTTCGCACGAATTGCGCCTCCGGGCGCAGGGTGTTGACGTGCTCGTATGCGGGGGTGCGTGAGGGGCGCCGGGTGCGTGCGGGGCCGGTCAGGCGGGCAGCAGCCCGAGGACGCGCCCGAGCAGCCGCCCGATCGCGGGGTCGCCGGCCGCCGCGTGCGCCTGGCCGGGTTCCACGATCAGCAGGAGGAGTGCGGCGAAGGCGACGGCGGGCAGCGCGACGGCCCACCACGGCAGCCGGACCTCGACGGTGCCGGAGACCGGGCGGTGGGTCCGGGTGTGCGTACGGGCCGACATGTCCGCCTCCGTGGGTCCTCGGCTGTGTTACCCAGAACCTACGGGCCGGCCGGCGGCGGTCCCATCCGGCGGCCCACCCACTCGACCCTGAACCTGGCCCCCTAGGGGACAGGGGGCTGGCCCCACCCCCGGGGAAGGTCAGGGGGAGGCGATCGTGGCGATCACGCCGATGACTACGGAGATGAGGAGCATCGTCCCGAACACGAGGAGGAGCTTCTTCTGGCCGTTCTGGGGATTCGGATCGAGCACTGGCATGCGCACAGTCTCGCATCTCAGCATTCGTCCTCGATCGTCCGGTCCCGCCCGGCGAGCATTCCCGCGACCGTCTGGGGCACGAGGAGGCACGCCATCAGTGCGAGGGGGAGGCCCCAGCCGCCGCTGTGCTGGTAGAGCACGCCGACCAGCAGCGGGCCGGGGATCGAGAGCAGGTAGCCGGTGGACTGGGCGAAGGCGGAGAGCCGCACCACTCCGGCGCCCGTCCGCGAACGCATCCCGATCATGGTGAGTGCGAGCGGGAAGGCGCAGTTGGCGACGCCGAGGAGCAGCGCCCAGAGCCAGGCGCCGCCGGCCGGGGCCAGGTAGAGGCCCGTGTAGCCGAGGAGGCCGCATCCGCTGAGGACGAGGACGATCGGCCCCTGGGTCCGCAGCCGGGAGGCGACCCGGGGGATGACGAAGGCGAGGGGTACGCCCATGGCCATGGTCACGGCGAGCAGGACGCCTGCGGTGCCCGCCGGCAGCCCCGCGTCACGGAAGATCTGCGGCATCCAGCCCATCGTGATGTACGCGGCCGTGGCCTGGAGCCCGAAGAAGCAGGCGAGCGCCCAGGACGTGCGGCTCCGGGTGATCCGGAGCGCGGGGGCCGCCTTGGCTCCCATCTGCTGCCCCGATGTGTCGCCGCGGTCCTTCAGGAACGGGATCCAGGGCAGGACCGCGACCGCGGCCAGGGCGGCCCAGACGGCCAGCCCTGTCCGCCAGCTGCCGCCCAGGGCGTCCGTCAGTGGCACCGTGAGGGCGGCCGCGAGGGCGGTGCCGAGGGCCAGGGCCATCGAGTAGAGGCCGGTGACGGTGCCGACCCGGTCGGGGAACCAGCGCTTGACGATGACGGGCATCAGGACGTTGCTGACGGCGATACCCATCAGGGCGAGGGCACTGGCGGCGAGGAACCCGGCGGTACCGCCCACGAAGGGGCGCAGCAGGAGGCCGGCGGTGATGGCCGCCATGCCCGCGCAGACGACGGCGGTGGGACCGAACCGGCGGGCCAGCCGTGGCGCCATGAAGCCGAACAGAGCGAAGCAGAGCGGCGGCACCGAGGTGAGAACACCGGCGATGCTGCCGCTCATGCGCAGTCCGTCCCGGACCTCTTCGAGCAGGGGGCCGAGACTGGTGATGGCGGGCCGGAGGTTGAGCGCGGCGAGGACCAGTCCGAGGGTGACGATCCGCAGTACCCAGGGGGAAGGTCCGGGCGCGGATCTTCCGGGCACGGGGGTGCCGGGGACGGCGGGAGGACTCAGGGTCGGGGACTCGTCGTGGCGCATGAGGCCCATCATAGAATCATGGGATGATTGACTGTCCACTCCTGTTCTCCCCCTGAGACAATCGGGGTGGGATCCGACGGGCCCGCACCTCCCGGACCACCTCTTCCGGAGCCCTTCTTCCGGGACACCTCTTCCGGGCATCTCTTCCGGAACACGAGCAAGGAGCACCATGGCGCTGACGTCCACGCGGCGTTCGGCTCTCGCCGACCAGGTGATTGCCCAGCTGAGGAACCAGATCACCGCGGGCGAGTGGCCGGTGGGCTCGCGGATCCCCACCGAGCCCGAGCTCGTCGAGCAGCTCGGAGTCGCCCGCAACACGGTGCGCGAGGCGGTGCGCGCCCTGGCGCACAACGGGCTGCTGGACATCCGCCAGGGCTCCGGCACGTATGTGGTGGCGACCAGTGAGCTGGCCGGGGTGATGCAGCGCCGGTTCGCGGACGCCGATCCCCGGCACGTCGCCGAACTGCGCTCCACCCTGGAGTCGTCCGCGGCCCGCCTTGCCGCCCTGCGGCGCACGGACCGGGACATACGGCAACTGGACACGCTGATGGTGCGGCGCGAGGAGACGTGGGCGTCGGGGGACGCGGAGGCCTTCGTGGCCGCCGACGCGACCCTGCACCTCGCGGTTGTCGCCGCCTCGCACAACGACGTGCTGACCGAGCTGTACGCCGACCTCAACGACCTGCTCCGCGACTATCTGCGCGACGACGTGGGGACGAGGCTCGGGCCGGAGGAACTCATGGACCACGGGCGGCTCGTGGAGGCGATCCGGGCCGGCGACGCCGAGACGGCCGCGGCAGAGGCCGCGGCCCATGCGCTGAACTGCCTGCGGGAGCGGGTCTGAGCGGGGGTTCCTAGGAAACCGAGTGGCTGACCCAGGCCGAGCCGACCTCTTTCCAGCAGCGGTCCTCGAGCTTGACCGTACGGCCCGGCTGCACCGCGACCGCACTGCCGTCGGCATCGACGTCCCACCAGCGGGCGCACTCGGTGTGGAGCCGGACGAGATCGGTGGTGGGGTACGGGTTGTGGCAGTAGGCGACCACCCGGGACCCCTCGACCGACGTACGGCATTCGGCACCCGAGGGTTCCGGTTCCGGCGCGAGCGGCGCCGCCGCTCCGCTCCCCGCCCGGCCGGCCGCACTCACGGCCACCGGGGCCAGGAGCCCCGCGACGACGGCCGCCGCTGCGAGCAGGGCCCAGGTTCGGCGACGTGTGGAGCGCACAGCGACCTCCTCCCCGCAGCCTGACCAGAAGTCCGGTTCCATCACATTCTGCGGTGGAACCGCCATCTTTTCGACTCGAGCGCCGGGAGAGCCGGCCGGCACGTGCGACGGCCGCGTACCCCGGGGAGGGGTACGCGGCTGTCTGCCTGCTGCCTGGGTCAGGCACCCATCATGTGCACGCCACCGTCGACATGGATGATCTCGCCCGTGGTCTTGGGGAAGAAGTCCGAGAGCAGTGCGACGACACCGCGGCCGGCCGGTTCCGGGTCGGCCATGTCCCACTCCAGCGGTGAGCGGTGGTTCCAGACGTCCGCGAGCTCACCGAAGCCCGGGATGGACTTGGCGGCCATGGAGCCGAGCGGCCCGGCCGAGATCAGGTTGCAGCGGATGCTGTCCTTGCCCAGGTCGCGGGCGAGGTAGCGGGAGGTGGCCTCCAGCGCGGCCTTGGCCGGGCCCATCCAGTCGTACTGGGGCCAGGCGAACTGCGCGTCGAAGGTGAGGCCGACGATCGAGCCGCCCTCCGACATCAGCGGCTTGCAGGCCATGGCGAGCGACTTCAGCGAGAAGGCCGAGACGTGCATCGCGGTGGCGACCGACTCGAACGGCGTGTTCAGGAAGTTGCCGCCGAGCGCGTCCTGCGGCGCGAAGCCGATGGAGTGCACGACGCCGTCCAGCGAGCCGAGCTCGTCCCTGACCAGGCCGGCGAGCCGGTCGAGGTGCTCGTCGTTGGTCACGTCGAGCTCGATGACCTTGGCGGGCTTCGGAAGCTTCTTGGCGATGCGCTCGGTCAGCGTCGGCCGGGGGAAGGCCGTGAGGATGACCTCGGCGCCCTGCTCCTGGGCCACCTTCGCGGCGTGGAATGCGATGGACGACTCCATCAGCACACCCGAGATGAGGATGCGCTTGCCGTCGAGAATTCCGCTCATGGTGATCAGTGACCCATGCCCAATCCGCCGTCAACGGGGATGACGGCTCCAGTGATGTACGACGCGTCGTCAGAAGCGAGGAAGCGCACCGCGGCCGCGATCTCGGCGGGCTGCGCGTAGCGGCCGAGCGGCACCTGGGACACGATGCCCTTGCGCTGCTCCTCGGTGAGCACCTGGGTCATGTCGGTGTCGACGAACCCGGGCGCGACGACGTTGAACGTGATGTTCCGCGAGCCGAGCTCACGGGCCAGCGACCGGGCGAAGCCGACCAGGCCCGCCTTGGACGCCGCGTAGTTGGCCTGCCCGGCCGAGCCGAGGAGGCCGACGACGGAGGAGATCAGGACGACACGGCCCTTCTTGGCGCGCAGCATCGCGCGGTTGGCGCGCTTGACGACGCGGAAGGTGCCGGTGAGGTTGGTGTCGAGCACGGACGTGAAGTCGTCCTCGGACATCCGCATCAGCAACTGGTCCTTGGTGATACCGGCGTTGGCGACCAGCACCTCCACGGGTCCGTGCTTCTCCTCGATCTCCTTGTAGGCCTGCTCCACCTGCTCGGTGTCGGTGATGTCGCACCGGACCGCGAGAACGCCCGCTTCGGTGAGCGCCGCAGGCGGCTCCCCCGAGCGGTAGGTGACGGCGACCTTGTCACCGTTGTCGGCGAAGACGCGGGCGATGGCGAGGCCGATGCCCCGGTTTCCTCCGGTGACGAGAACCGAGCGGCTCAACGGATCACCCTTTCCTTGGCGGTCTGGTACATCGAAAACCTATCGGTACCACCCCGCTTCCAGGGAATCGGCCTCCGACAGTGGCTCCCGCACGGCACTGTCGGGTTCCTACAGTCGGCACCAACTGGACGTCACGGTCAATTGGGCACGGTCGCATCACGGCAGGGGAAGTATGTTCGACATCGCGCCGCGTCACGGGTGGGCAGTCGGTATCCGGCGACCGCTTGCGCCCCGACATGGAACCAGTTGCTCCCCCGGCGTCTCCGCATCACCCGCACACACGATCCGGGGAGCTCCGTCCACCTCTGTGACGTCCGCCCGGTCCCCTCGCGATGGTGGTACTCGGCACGCAGTCGTGCGGAAACATGTAGCCGCCCGGAGACGTCCCGTTGCATGGTTCACTCCGAGGTACTCAGAGAGAAGGGGAGCTCTTCGTGGCCCACGAGGTAGATCAGTCGTTCCTGGCCCTGCCGCTCCGCGCCCTCGCCGACGCGGCGCTCGCCCGCGCCCGGGCGCTCGGCGCCGTGCACGCGGACTTCCGGTTCGAGCGGGTACGCGGCGCCTCCTGGCGGCTGCGGGACGCACGGCCCTCCGGGACGTCGGACACCACCGACACCGGGTACGCCGTCCGGGTGGTGCACGGCGGGGCCTGGGGGTTCGCGTCCGGGGTGGACCTGACGATGGACGCGGCGGCGAAGGTGGCCTCGCAAGCCGTAGCCATGGCGAAGCTGTCCGCGAAGGTGATCGCGGCGGCCGGGTCCGACGAGAGGGTCGAGCTGGCGGACGAGCCGGTGCACGGCGAGCGGACCTGGGTTTCGGCGTACGAGGTCGACCCCTTCTCCGTGCCGGACGCGGAGAAGGCCGGGCTGCTCGCCGAGTGGAGCTCGCGGCTGCTGGCGGCCGACGGGGTCGCGCACGTGGACGCCTCGCTGATGACCGTCCACGAGAACAAGTTCTACGCGGACACCGCCGGCACCGTCACCACCCAGCAGCGGGTGCGGGTGCATCCGCAGCTGACCGCGGTGGCCGTGGACGGTACGACCGGCGAGTTCGACTCGATGCGGACGATCGCCCCGCCGGTGGGCCGGGGCTGGGAGTACCTGACGGGCACCGGCTGGGACTGGGACGCCGAGCTGGAGCGCATCCCGGGGTTGCTGGCCGAGAAGATGCGCGCGCCGAGCGTCGAGGCCGGGACGTACGACCTGGTCGTCGACCCGTCGAACCTCTGGCTGACGATCCACGAGTCGATCGGCCACGCGACCGAGCTGGACCGGGCGCTGGGCTACGAGGCGGCTTACGCGGGGACGTCGTTCGCCACGTTCGACCAGCTCGGCAAGCTGACATACGGCTCCCCCGCGATGAACGTGACCGGTGACCGCACCGCCGAGCACGGGCTCGCGACCATCGGGTACGACGACGAGGGTGTCGAGGCGCAGTCCTGGGACCTGGTCAAGAGCGGCACGCTGGTGGGCTACCAGACGGACCGGCGGATCGCGAAGCTGACCGGTCTGGGCCGTTCCAACGGGTGCGCGTACGCCGACTCACCGGCGCACGTGCCCGTGCAGCGCATGGCGAACGTGTCGCTGCGGCCGGATCCGGGCGGGCTCTCCACGGAGGACCTGATCGGCGGCGTTGAGCGCGGGATCTACGTGGTCGGCGACCGGTCGTGGTCGATCGACATGCAGAGGTACAACTTCCAGTTCACCGGGCAGCGGTTCTTCAGGATCGAGAACGGCAGACTGGCGGGCCAGCTCCGTGACGTGGCGTACCAGGCGACGACCACGGACTTCTGGGGCTCAATGGAGAAGGTCGGCGGCCCGCAGACCTACGTCCTGGGCGGCGCGTTCAACTGCGGCAAGGCCCAGCCGGGTCAGGTCGCGGCAGTCTCGCACGGCTGCCCGTCCGCCCTCTTCCGAGGCGTGAACATCCTCAACACGACGCAGGAGGGCGGGCGATGAGCCGCGTCAGCAAGCCGTACGAGATCGTCGAGCGCGCACTGGAGCTGTCCACCGCCGACGGCTGCGTGGTCGTCGCGGACGAGAGTTCATCCGCCAATCTGCGCTGGGCCGGCAACGCGCTCACCACGAACGGGGTGACGCGGGGACGGACCCTGACCGTGATCGCGACGGTGGACGGCGCAGAGGGGACGGCCTCCGGTGTGGTGTCACGCTCCGCCGTCACCGCCGACGACCTGGAACCGCTCGTGCGGGCGGCGGAGGCCGCCGCCCGCGGTGCGGGGCCGGCCGAGGACGCGCAGCCGCTGGTCTCCGGGGTGCCGGTCTCCGCCGACTTCACGGAACCCCCGGCCGAGACCGGCTCCGACGTCTTCGCCGGCTTCGCCCCGGCACTCGGCGACGCCTTCGCGCGGGCCCGCTCGGGCGGCCGCGAACTGTACGGCTTCGCCCACCACCAGATGGACTCGACGTACCTGGGCACGTCGACGGGGCTGCGGCTGCGCCACGACCAGCCGAACGGGACGCTGGAGCTGAACGCCAAGTCCCCGGACCGGACGCGCTCCGCCTGGGCGGGCAGGGCCACCCGCGACTTCAAGGACGTCGACCCGGCGGCCCTGGACGCGGAGCTCGCGCAGCGCCTCGGCTGGGCGGAGCGCAGGATCGAGCTGCCGGCCGGGCGCTACGAGACGCTGCTGCCGCCGACGGCTGTGGCCGACCTGCTGATCTACCAGTACTGGTCGGCGGGTGCGCGCGACGCGGCGGAGGGCCGGACGGTCTTCTCCAGGCCGGGCGGCGGCACGCGGATCGGGGAGACGCTCTCGCAGCTCCCGCTGACCCTGCGCAGCGATCCGCACGCCCCGGGGCTGGAGTCGGCCCCGTTCGTGATCGCGCACGCTTCGGGGGACGGTGCCTCGGTCTTCGACAACGGGCTGCCGCTGGCACCGACGGACTGGATCAAGGACGGCAGGCTGGAGCGGCTGACCACGACCCGTCACTCCGCCGGGCTGACGGGTCTGCCGGTCGCCCCGTCCATGGACAACCTCGTGCTGGACGGCGGCGGTGCGCAGTCGCTGGAGGAGATGGTGGCGGCGACGACCGGCCGGGCCCTGCTGCTGACCTGCCTCTGGTACATCCGGGAGGTCGATCCCGCGACACTGCTGCTGACCGGGCTGACCCGCGACGGGGTCTACCTGGTGGAGGACGGCGAGGTCGTCGGCGAGGTGAACAACTTCCGGTTCAACGAGTCGCCGGTCGGGCTGCTGTCCCGGGCGTCGGAGGCGGGCCGTACGGAGAGGACGCTGCCGCGTGAGTGGGGCGACTACTTCACCAGGGCCGCGATGCCCGCGCTGCGCATCCCCGACTTCCACATGAGCTCGGTCAGCCGGGGCGTATGACCCCCATAGACTGACCGGACAACCGATCGAAACCAGTCGAAGCCTCAGAGGAGAGAAACGACCGTGACGGACATCGTCGACGAGCTGAAGTGGCGCGGGCTGTTCGCCCAGTCCACTGACGAGGACGCACTGCGCAAGGCTCTCGCGGACGGCCCGGTCACCTTCTATTGCGGGTTCGACCCGACCGCGGCGAGTCTGCACGTCGGCCACCTGGTGCAGGTGCTCACCATGCGCCGGCTCCAGCTCGCCGGGCTGAAGCCGCTCGCCCTCGTCGGCGGGGCCACCGGTCAGATCGGTGACCCGCGGCCGACCGCGGAGCGCACGCTGAACGACCCGGAGACCATCGCCGCGTGGGTCCAGCGCCTGCGCGGGCAGATCGAGCCCTTCCTCACCTTCGAGGGCCCGAACGCCGCCACGATGGTCAACAACCTGGACTGGACCGCGGGGCTGTCCGCGATCGAGTTCCTCCGGGACATCGGCAAGCACTTCCGGGTGAACAAGATGCTCACCAAGGACTCGGTGGCCCGCCGGCTGGAGTCCCAGGAGGGCATCAGCTACACGGAGTTCAGCTACCAGCTCCTCCAGGGCATGGACTTCCTGGAGCTCTACCGGCGCTACGGCTGCACCCTTCAGCAGGGCGGCAGCGACCAGTGGGGCAACCTCACCGCGGGGATCGACCTGATCCACCGCATGGAACCGGATGCCCAGGTGCACGCGCTGGCGACGCCGCTGATGGTGAAGGCGGACGGCACCAAGTTCGGCAAGTCCGAGAGCGGTGCGGTCTGGCTCGACCCGGAGATGACGACGCCGTACGCGTTCTACCAGTTCTGGCTGAACGTGGACGACCGGGACATCTCGACGTACATGCGCATCCTCAGCTTCAAGAGCCGCGAGGAGCTCGAGGAGCTGGAGAAGCTCACCGAGGAGCGCCCGCAGGCGCGTTCGGCGCAGCGCTCGCTCGCCGAGGAGCTGACGACGCTGGTCCACGGCGGCGCGCAGTGCGCGGCGGTCATCGCGGCCTCCAAGGCGCTCTTCGGCCAGGGCGAGCTCGGGGAGCTGGACGAGGCGACGCTGAGCGCCGCCCTCTCCGAGGTGCCGCACGCCCGGGTCACCGAGCTGGGCCCGGTGGTGGACCTCCTGGTCGAGGTCGGGCTGTCGGCGAGCAAGTCGGCCGCCCGTCGCACGGTCAAGGAGGGCGGGGCCTACGTGAACAACACGAAGGTCACGGACGGCGAGAGCGCTCCGGCGCCCGAGGACCTGCTGCACGGTCGCTGGCTGGTCCTGCGCCGGGGCAAGAAGAACCTGGCCGCCGTCGAGGTCACCGCCGGCTGACGCCGACGGGCACAGCGCAGCACCNNCAGCACCGATCAGCTGCAGCAGATGGCGGATCCAGTCGATGCCATCGGTCTCGTTGACGCCGATCCAGGTCGCGACGGCGTTGCCGAGGATGCTTCCGAGGATGCCGAACACCACCGTCAGCCACAGTGGGATGTTCTGCTTGCCCGGCAGGATCGCACGGGCGATGACACCCAGCACCAAGCCCACGATGATTGCCCACAACCAACTCATGTCGCCTCCTCGTGCGGCGCGGTCTGCGCATGTCCGCCCAGTCTCGGCCTGCCGGTCGTACGCCGCATGCCGGACAGGGCCGTACGTGGAACCGAGGTCCGGACCGTGCGAACGGGCTCGCCCCGGTCTCGAATGCGGCGGAAGCCGGGCGTACCGTAGTGAGCCGGCGCCGTCCGGAGATGTCCGGCACAGAGATCTGGTGGTGGAGCGACTATGCGGAAGCAGAGCGGCACGGAGGTCTTCCGGATCACGGGCGCCCGGCAGGGTCTTGCCGACGACGTGCGCGGCAGGCAGCGGCGCTACATCATCTCGATGTCCGTGCGCACCGTCTCCGTGGTGCTGGCCACGACCCTGTGGAACGTCGAGAGGCATGTGGCCGTCGTGGCGCTGGCACTGGGCGTTCTGCTCCCCTATGTCGCGGTGGTCATCGCCAACGCGGGCCGGGAGAACGCCCCTTCGCTCCCCTCGACGTTCGTGCCCGCGCCCGTGCTGCCGGCTCTCGGCGCTGCCCCCGGGGGCGGCGCCGCTGAGCCTGCCGAGGAGCCGGGGAAGAGCTCAGATCAATCGTGACGTTACGGTGCACCGGACCCCGGCGCCCGTGACATACTTCATGTGCGCTCCGCATCCCCCGTCGGAGTGATGGACCGACGCCGGGCAGCTCCCCCCGTGGCTGCTCGGCGTCGCCGTTCTCCGGCGGGGGTGCGTCGCAGGGGCCCGGGAAGGAATCGGTCTCAGGCGGCAGCGCTTAGGGTTGGCACCGTGAACTTCCCCGCCACCTCCGCCGAGAGCGCCACCGGCACACCGGTCTGTTCCGCCAAGGGCTGCCGCGCCGATGCCCTATGGGTTCTTGCCTGGAACAACCCGAAGCTGCACACCCCGGAGCGCCGCAAGACCTGGCTGGCCTGCGACGAGCACCGGGAGCATCTCTCCTCGTTCCTCGGTGTGCGCGGCTTCCTCAAGGACGTCGTGACACTGGCGGAGTGGGAGTCCTCAGCCGCCGATCGCTGACATGGGCCGGTCGGGCTGCAGGAAGGTGGGGTCGTCGAGTCCGGAGCCGGCCTTCTTGCCCCACATCGCGAGCTTCCAGATCCTGGCGATCTCCTCGTCCGGCGCGTCGGAGCGCAGGGCGCCGCGCAGATCGGTCTCCTCGCGGGCGAAGAGACAGGTGCGGACCTGCCCGTCGGCGGTGAGCCGGGTGCGGTCGCAGGCCCGGCAGAAGGGCCTGGTCACTGAGGCGATGACGCCGACACGATGCGGGCCGCCGTCGACGGTCCAGCGCTCGGCGGGGGCTGACCCGCGCTCCTCGTCGCCCTCCTCGGTGAGCGTGAAGCGTGTGCGCAGCGAGGCGAGGATGTCACCTGCGGTGATCATGCCGTCCCGCTTCCAGCCGTGCTGGGCGTCGAGCGGCATCTGCTCGATGAAGCGCAGCTCGTAGGCGTTCTCCACGGCCCAGGCGAGCAGCTCGGGGGCCTCGTCATCGTTGAGCCCGGGCATGAGCACGGAGTTGACCTTGACCGGGGTGAGGCCTGCTTCGCGGGCGGCCTGGAGTCCTTCCAGGACGTCCTTGTGCCGGTCGCGGCGGGTGAGTGTCTTGAAGACATCGGGGCGCAGGGTGTCGAGGGAGACGTTCACCCGGTCCAGGCCCGCCGCCTTCAGGGCGGCCGCGGTGCGCTTCAGTCCGATGCCGTTGGTGGTGAGCGACATCCTGGGGCGGGGCTCCAGGGCGGCGCACCGCTCGATGATGGAGACGAGGCCGGGGCGCAGCAGCGGCTCGCCGCCGGTGAAGCGGACCTCCGTGATGCCGAGGTCGGTGACCGCCACGCGGATGAGCCGGACGATCTCGTCGTCGCTGAGAAGGTCGGACTTGGACAGCCACTGCAGGCCCTCTTCGGGCATGCAGTAGGTGCAGCGGAGATTGCACTTGTCGGTCAGTGAAACACGCAGGTCGGTGGCGACCCGGCCATAGGTGTCGATGAGCACTGTGGGCCCCCTCCCCCGGTGGTGTCCGCGGTTGCGGTCTGACTCCTCCGAGACTACGCGAGACCTGTGACATCGCGGGGGCCCGGTTGCCACGAGGGGCGACGGGGCCCCGTCGTAGGTCTCTACGACGGGGCCCCGTGGAGGCGCGGCAGGTGCGGCGGGCGGTCAGTGGGCTCCGGTGCCGGTGAGGGACTTGACCTCGAGTTCGGCGTACTTGCCCTTGTCCGGCTCCTCCTTGGAGATGACCGAGCCGACCCAGCCGAGCAGGAAGCCCAGCGGGATGGAGATGAGGCCGGGGTTCTCCAGGGGGAACCAGGCGAAGTCCACGGCCGGGAACATCGAGCTGGCCTTGCCGGAGACGACCGGGGAGAACAGCACGAGGATGACGGACGAGGCGAGACCACCGTAGATGGACCAGAGTGCGCCCTGGGTGGTGAAGCGCTTCCAGAAGAGGCTGTAGAGGATCGTCGGCAGGTTGGCCGAGGCGGCGACCGCGAAGGCCAGGGCCACGAGCCCCGCCACGTTCAGGTCGCGGGCCATCGCGCCGAGTGCGATGGAGACGACGCCGATCGCGACGGTGGCCCAGCGGGCCGCGCTCATCTCCTCCTTCTCGGTGGCCTTCCCCTTGCGGATGACGTTGGCGTAGATGTCATGGGCGAAGGAGGACGAGGAGGCGAGCGTGAGGCCCGCGACGACGGCGAGGATCGTGGCGAAGGCGACGGCGGAGATGACGGCGAGCATGATGGCGCCGCCGGTGGTTCCCACCCCGCCGAGGTACTCGGCCAGCTGGGGTGCCGCGGCGTTGCCCGCCGGGTTCTTCGCCTTGATCTCCTCGGGCCCGATGAGCGCCGCGGCGCCGAAGCCGAGGGCGATCGTCATCAGGTAGAAGGCGCCGATGATGCCGATGGCCCAGTTCACGGACTTACGGGCGGCCTTGGCCGTCGGCACGGTGTAGAAGCGGATCAGGATGTGCGGCAGGCCCGCGGTGCCGAGCACCAGCGCGATACCGAGCGAGATGAAGTCCAGCTTCGAGACGTCGGTGGCGCCGTACTTGAGGCCGGGCTCCAGGAACGCCGCGCCGTGACCGCTCTTCTCCGCGGCGGTGCCGAGCAGGTCGGAGACGTTGAAGTCGAACTTCCACAGCACCATCAAGGTCATGAGGAGCGCGCCGGCGATGAGCAGCACGGCCTTGACCATCTGCACCCAGGTGGTGCCCTTCATACCGCCGATGGTGACGTAGACGATCATCAGCACGCCGACCAGCGCGACGATGAGGATCTTGCCCGCGTCGCTGGTGATGCCGAGCAGCAGCGAGACGAGGACGCCGGCGCCCGCCATCTGGGCCAGCAGGTAGAAGATCGACACGACGATGGTGGAGACGCCCGCGGCGGTGCGCACCGGCCGCTGGCGCATCCGGTAGGCGAGGACGTCGCCCATGGTGTAGCGGCCCGAGTTGCGCAGCGGTTCGGCCACGAGGAGCAGGGCGACGAGCCAGGCGACGAGGAAGCCGATGGAGTAGAGGAAGCCGTCGTAGCCGAAGAGCGCGATGGCGCCGGCGATGCCGAGGAAGGACGCCGCCGACATGTAGTCGCCGGAGACGGCGAGGCCGTTCTGGAAGGCGGTGAACTGCCGCCCGCCGGCGTAGAAGTCCGACGCGCTCTTGGTCTGCCGGCCGGCCCAGACGGTGATGGCCAGGGTCGCCGCGACGAAGATCGCGAAAAGGGTGATGATCAGCGGCCGGTGCTCGGTCGTCGACGACGCGGCGAGCTGGCTCACGGCCTGTGATGCGTACGCGGCGCTCATGCGTCGGCCTCCAGACGGGACTTGATGGCCGCCGCCTGCGGGTCGAGCTTGTTCGTGGCGTGGCGCGAGTAGAACCAGGCGATGAGGAACGTGGTGGCGAACTGGGCGAGGCCGAACACGAAGGCGACGTTGAAGTTCGCGAAGACGATCTTGCTCATGAAGCCGCCGGCGTAGCTGGACAGCAGTACGTACAGCAGGTACCAGGCAATGAATCCGACGGTCAGCGGAAAGGCGAAGGAGCGGTGGGAGCGGCGCAGTTCGGTGAACTCCGCACTGTTCTGCGCCTCGAGCCACGCCTCGGTCGTGGGCTGGACGGGGCTGCCGTCCTCAGGGCTCTGGGGCGGCGGTGCTTCGGTGGCCACGGACTCTCCTCGCGACGCGGGTGCGGTGGTGGGAACGGTGGATTTCACGGGGAGTCCTCTGCGTTGTCGGGTAGCTGGGGCTGGATGCACGACTCCCTGTGCAACGGCACGGAGAGCGTGGCGAAGCGGTTCACCGCAGGTTCGTTCTTGTGCCGCCGACTCGCGTGGACGCGACTCCCGCAGGTCACACCTCGAACTCACTTGCCCGTATTCGTTGTCGTGCCGGGAAGATCAGCGATAACTTCACTCGTCATGTACCGGACCGGACACACCGGTGTCCGGCCATACCGGCACGGATGATGTGGAGAACCCATGGCTCATCTGGTATCCAGACGGACTCGCGTACTCACGCTGCCCGTCGGACTCGCGCTCACGGCCTCGCTCGGCTTCCTCCCGACGGGGACCGCGGCCGCGGCACCCGCGGACGAGCCGGCGGCGGTCGCGGCGGACGGCCCCCAGCTGTCGTACGTCGTGAACACGCGAGCGGGTCACGGCACCGTCAAGCAGGTGCGGAAGGCGATAGCCGCGGCAGGCGGCACCGTCGTGACCTCGTACGACAAGATCGGCGTCATCGTCGTCCACTCGCAGAACCCGGACTTCGGCGCGACGATCCGCAAGGCCAAGGGCGTTCAGTCGGCGGGTGCCACGCGCACCAGCCCGATCGTTCCGCAGGCGACGAAGGACATCGGGGTCGAGCAGCCCCTCACCGCCGCGCAGGCGCGGGCGGCGTCCGAGGACGCGGTGGCGGGCCAGGACCCGCTGGAGCCCCTGCAGTGGGACCTTCCGGCCATCAAGGCGGACAAGGCACACCAGAAGTCGCTCGGCAGCAGCAAGGTCACGGTCGCCGTCATCGACACGGGTGTGGACGACACGCACCCGGACCTGGCTCCGAACTTCGACCGCGAGTCCTCGGTGAACTGTGTGTCCGGCGCCCCGGACACCACGGACGGCGCCTGGCGGCCCGCGGCCGGTGAGAGCGACCACGGCACGCACGTCGCGGGCACCATAGCCGCGGCGAAGAACGGCACCGGGGTCACCGGCGTCGCGCCCGGTGTGAAGGTCTCCGGCATCAAGGTGTCCACGCCCGCCGGCTTCTTCTACACCGAGGCCGTCGTCTGCGGCTTCGTCTGGGCCGCCGAGCACGGCATCGACGTGACCAACAACAGCTACTACACCGACCCGTGGCTGTTCAACTGCAAGAACGACCCGGACCAGGGCGCCCTGGTCGAGGCCGTCACCCGCGCCAGCCGTTACGCGGAGGGCAAGGGTGTCGTCAACGTCGCGGCGGCCGGCAACTCCGACCACGACCTGGCCCTCGACGCCATCGAGGACACCACGAGTCCCAACGACACGACGCCGGTCACCCGCACGGTCGACCCGAGCGCCTGCCCGGACATCCCGACCATGGTGCCGGGCGTCGTGACGGTCTCGGCGACCGGTGCGAAGAACCTCAAGGCCTCGTACTCGAACTACGGTCTCGGGGTCGTCGACGTGGCCGCCCCGGGCGGTGACTCGACGCGCTACCAGGCGCCCGAGGCCCCGGCCACCAGCGGCCTGATCCTGTCGACGCTGCCCGGCGGCGGCTTCGGCTACAAGGGCGGTACGTCGATGGCGTCCCCGCACGTCGCGGGCGTCGCGGCCCTGATCAAGTCGACCCACCCGCACGCCTCGGCGGCCGCGGTGAAGGCCCTGCTGACGCACCAGGCCGACGCCACCGCGTGCGGCGCGCCGTACGACATCGACGGTGACGGCACCGTCGACGCCGTCTGCGAGGGCGGCAAGGAGTACAACGGCTTCTACGGAGCCGGTGTCGTGGACGCGCTGGACGCGGTCCGCAGGTAAGGCATGAGGGAGGGGCCGGGGACAGCTGTCCCCGGCCCCTCCCGCGTACCGCCGCGGCTACGGCTCTCGGCTACGGCTACGGCTTCGGCTCGATGAGTAGCCGGGAAACTCGTGACCGCTCCTCCCTCGGAGCCTGAACGGCCTGGCGGGCCCCCACCCGGGCTGGATCACTGTGGCGCGCATGCGTGGGGGTCCTCGTTCGTCTCAGATTCTGATACGCCGCTCACGGTGCGCCCCGGGGGCGGCGCCGGCGGAAGCCGCCGGCCCACCGAGCGCGCCCCGGGTGAGCAGATACTGCGCCGCGATGTAGGTGAGCATGATCCAGAAGTTGTGGGCGGGCAGCTGCGGCCAGTCCGCCATGCCCGTGGCGATCAGCGCGTCGGAGAGCAGGAAGAGCGCGCCCCCCAGCGCGGCGTGGCGTCCGAGGGTGCCCGCCCGCCAGGCCATGGCCGTGAGCAGCACGCTGTAACCGGTCAGCGGGATGCGCAGTCCTTCCGGCAGCCCGGGCCACAGGAGCACGACGAAGGTGACGAGCACGGCGGCGTAGACGAGGCCGCTGACCGGTCGCACCGCGGCCCGGCCGAAAAGCAGCAGGTAGCAGACATGACCCGCGGCGAAGAAGCCCATCCCGGCGAGGAAGGCGGGCTCGGCGTCGGGCATCAGCAGCACGTCCCCCGCCCAGCCGCACAGCAGCGCGGCAAGCAGCAGCCGGGGGCCGCCGCGGGCGGCGGCGTAGGCGACGAGCAGGAGCATCAGCAGCGGCTTGGTCGCCACGTGCACGGCGTGGACCCCGGCGAGCAGCCCCGTCAGATGGACGGCGGCGACGGCCAGGAAGGTGACGAGCAGCGGGCGTACGAGCCGGGGCGCACCGGCTCGGGGCGTCATACGGCGCGCTCCGTGGAGACGCCCGGCTGCGCGGCGGCGGGAGCGGGGACGTGCACGGCGGTCCCGGTGCGCGACGGCTGCCAGCCCGGCCCCCGGAAGACCCGGCCCGCGCGCTCGCCCCAGGTGGTGGCCGCCCGTACGTCGCGGGCGATGGCGGCGTACTCGTGGGTGGCGACGCGCAGCGGGTTGTGGGTGGCGATGTTCTTGGTGAGGCCGAAGACGGGCCGCTCGGTCTCGACGGTGAAGGAGCCGAAGAGCCGGTCCCACACGATCAGGATGCCGCCGAAGTTCCGGTCGAGGTAACCCCCCTGGGAGGCGTGGTGCACCCGGTGGTGGGAGGGGGTGTTGAGGACGTACTCGAAGGGCCGGGGCAGCTTGTCGATGCGTTCGGTGTGCACCCAGAACTGGTAGACGAGGTTCACCGAGGAGCAGAAGGCGAGTGCGGCCGGGTGGACTCCGCAGGCGATGAGCGGGACGTAGAACGGCCAGACGGTCAGGGAGGTCCAGGGCTGGCGCAGCGCCGTCGTCAGGTTGAACTTCCTGCTGGAGTGGTGGACCACGTG
>NZ_MAPV01000131.1 GCF_001700505.1 Streptomyces mutomycini | reverse complement strand
CCCCCACATAGGACACGGTCTTAAGAAAAAGAAGGGGCGTCTGTAGTAGTCCGGTCGTCCCTCAGAACGTGAGTGAGGGGCCGCTGCGCGGCGCGACTATCGGGCGGCGTTCCGCCGAACAGCAAAAAGAGCTGCGAGAGGGTAGGCCCACTCGGTCAGTTCCGTAGTACTCAAGGCTTGGAACCCTCCTCTTGGTTCGGCAGGGCCAACACGGTCCGCTGCTTTCCCTGTTTCCCCTCTGAAAGCAAACCAGCGGCTTGCAGCTTGTCGAGTGCCTTGCTGGCTGTCGGCCGCGAGACTTCAAAGCGTTCACTCAGCTTTGCCGCGCTCGGGAAGGATGCCCCGACGGAAAGTTCGTCGTCCGCGATCACGTCAGCAAGGCGTTCGGCCAACGGCCGACGGTCGATCAACTCGCCCCGTCGGATCACCCGCCAACGTCCACCAGGCACCGGTTCCGCGATGCCCTCCTTCTGGAGCACGCCGAACACCCGGAGCGCGACACCACGGGAGACTCCGTGGTCGCGCATCAGGTCGGCGGCCGACGGCAGTTCAGCCATCGAGTCGTCGGCTTCGATCTGCCCTCGTACAACATCGGCAATCTTCAGAAAGGTTCCCCGAGGGCTGGCCTGCTGCGACACGCGTCCTCCCCCTCTTCGTCGGTGTTACCTCAAGCCTGCCATGCTCTTCAACCCATCAGCAGGGATCGCGGTGTAGCAGCCCCCGTCGATAGCGGTTTTGCGGTGTTATACCCCATTCACGGCTAGCTTGTTACCGTCAGGGCTGTCCGCTCGAAGAGAGCGACTCCAAGGCGTACTCAAACCCTAAACATCCAACTCCCTCAACCAGCGGGCAACCATTTGAACCCCCTCTGGCGCAGCTGCTGCCGCATACAATTCCCGTGCACGCGTATAAAGCTGCCGCGCCCTCTTGCGATCGCCTTCAGCCTGCTCCACTTGGCCAAGGTTAGCAAGTGCGCCGGCTTCGTAATAGAAATTCCCTGTCTTCGAAAAGTACACCCGCGCACGCTCAAGACATCGCCGGGCTTCAGCATGGTTTCCTACGTCACAGTAGGTAGCTCCAAGATTCATGAATCCGAGATGAATCCCAAATTTATCCTGCACGGACTCATATGCCGTAAAGGCCTTCTCGTAAGCCTCTAGAGCCAACGCGTGCTTGCCCATATTGGAGTAGACAGCGCCAAGCCCACCGTGGGCGGACGCCTCCTTTCGGAGATCACCAGTCTTCTGATGAAGCGGGATGGACTTTTCCAGCACCTTGGCCGCGTTGCCGAGTTGGCCAGACTCCCGGTAAGCCGAACCGAGATTTGTCAGCGCGGTGGCAATAGAATTTACCCTCCCTGTTCGTTCGGCAAGGTGCAAAGCTTGCTTTAGCAGCGGAATTGCTGCGGCCGGACCTCGGTATTGGCGAACGGCTGCCCCGAGGCTAATCGCCGCATCACACCCACCATCGAAAAATCCAATCCTCTCAGCTATGGCCTGCGCTTTAGTTAGCTTCTGGATGGCTTCCTTAAATTTTCGCTGAGTCGTCAAAGCCAACCCAATATTATTGAGCGCCCTGACCTGCTGTTCTGCATTCTTTGAGGCGCGCGCAGAATCGTGAGCCAAAACCGAGCTCTGCAACGCATCGGCTACCCGGCCACGCATATCAAAATAGAGGACTAGGTTCATGGAAATGAAATAGGCATCCTCATGCAAACCCAGATCGCTTGCACGCTGTGCGGTTCCGACAAGATTTTCACACTCAATGTCAAACCATTGCAGCGAGTCAGCTGGAGTCTGGAACCGCCCGCGAGCGGATGGACTTACCCCCCGAAGCCGATCATTGCTTTCGTCGGCTACATCGTAATAGCGGTGCGCCAACTCAGTAAAACTTGCAAGCCACCTACTTCCAGGCATCAGCTCTTTAGCCTTCTCTGAGCTGAATAGGTAGACGAGGTCATGCATAACCCACCTCGCCGGAACGGGGCTTCGAGACACCAGGTTTGACTCGCTCAACCGCCTCATGAGGCCACGCGCCTTCAACGGTGCGACCTCCATTACGACTGCAGCAATTTCGGTTGAAATTTCACTCCCTGGATTCACGGAAAGACGGAAAAACGGCTCCCGCAGCTCCTCGTCGAGGTGCTTGTACGAAACCTCCAAGGCAGCACGTACCGCCGTGTCTCCGTATTGGAGAACGTCCAATCGATTGCCCTCCTCTTCGAGTTCCTCTATAAGCTCATCAACACCTAGGTCGAGATCTCCCTTAAGAATGGCCGCTGCAATTTTTATGGCCAGAGGGAGACGACCGCAAAGTGTACACAGGCTATCGATTTTCTGCGGCTCCATGGATGACATATTCTCTGACGCAAGATTTGCACTAAGAAGGGCCCGAGCCTCCGTGGCCGACATTTCCCGAAGGTGAATATTTTCAATGCCGTCAATAACCCCCAGCTGAGTACGGGACGTGATTACAACCCCGTGCTTTGGCGACCTTGGGAGCAGCTCAGCAATTTGCGACATCTCGGCCACATTGTCAAAGGTGAGAAGTATCGGAGTATCAAGGTCAGCCAGTTCTTCAAGTTTTCTGTGATAGATCACCGCTTGACTTCCTATGTCTGCAGGAACACTTGACGACGGAATGCCCAGTGCCGCGAGAAGCGGCGCGTAAGCGGCCCCGGACCGACCAAGTGTTCGCCGATCTCCGGCGAAACCAAACATGTCCAGGTAAACGACAGATCCTGAGTACACCTCTTGCACTGAAGGTTCCCTAATGACTCTATGCACGAGGGCGGTTTTTCCGATACCAGCGATACCGGAAATCAGCACCTTACGCCTTGATACTTCCGTTAGAGTCTTGGCAATTTCCGCACATTGCGCAATTCTCCCAATGAACCAATCCGGAGGGACGCTCCACGTCTCGGAAACTGAGAGAACCTGGGTGGGGATTTCCCTAGAAATCTGAGAGTGGTTCTCTTCGGCATACTCCTGCGCCACGTCGAGAAAATTACGAACGGTGGCGGCATTGAGTTCATCATCAGAATTGACACTTACCCAAGATTTCGGAGTCAGCGCTCCCTTCAGAGAGGCACTTAGGTTGACCCAATATAGCCGCTTGCTCTCGATATCAAAAACAACACCAAAGACAGGAAGGAGACTTTTTGTCCAATCATCGAAATGCTCTTCTACGGGAATCGCGTATCCATTTGCGCGCTTATATTTTGCACCACTTTTAACCTGAATGGCAACACTCATTCCGGTTCTGTGGCCATCTTTCGTCAGCATCACGAACAAATCTTCACCGTAGTCATTTCCTCCATCGATCTCCTGCACAATCTGATCATGCTCTTCAAGAAGCGCTCGAACTGCGTTCACGCCGGCCCGCTCGATCCGCCTGCTAGGTGTAACCCTCGCCATCAATGCCTCAACCTCTCGCATGAACTGTCGGCCTGGGAGAACACGGTAGTCCGCAGCACGAAGCGATTGGCCCCCAATGCGGCAACCGGTGCCTCCTGAGCGCGACCTCACCCCCCGCCCCGCCTCACCGCACGTCTATGGAGTTGGCAGGTGAAATCGGCAGAGTTGCGACGGCCGAAGGACGCGAAGGGCCGTGAGCGTCGAAGGCCGAAACCTGACGCGCAGCAGAAGACTGCTGAGAGGAGGTAGCGAAGGAGGGTGATCGCACGCCTGGACGAGGTGCGATAACAGCACCCCCATCGGCTAGAGCAGCAGCCAACCTTGCTTCGGCACACGGCGTGACGGCAGTCGATGACGGCAACGTCATCACACGGTTGCGGATCCCAGAGGCCCGTGGTGTCGCCCTGGTCCCGCGCTGGAAGCGCGGGACCAGGGTCCTGAAGCGGGCGGGGCGAACTCCTAAAGCGGGTGTCGCAGGTTCGAATCCTGCCGGGGGCACAGCACAAAGGGCCAGTTCGGAGGCTTGAACCTCTCGAACTGGCCCTTTCGCATGATCGCGCCGCGCCCGTGTCACACGCGTGCCGCTACGTGCCCGATCGGTGCCCCGCGCTTCTCCGTACCGGCGTAGGGCCGATCATGAATCTCATGACGTCAAGCATCGTCGTGCAGTACACGGATCTGCTCCGGACCAGCGACTACGCCCTCTGGGCCCGGCTGCGGTGGCTCCTCAAGGGGCAGGGACTCGCTCCGGACCGGACGGTAGTCGTCGACCTTCTGCAGGAGGGCCCCGATCACGAGGACGGACAAGTCATCGCCGGTGACGGCAGGGTCTACAGGTTCAGTCTCTACTACGACCAAGCAGCCCGGGACGGAGCGCTCAGCGCCCAGCTCCGCAACTGGACAGACATCACCGACTCTTGGGGAACCGGGTCCCTGGCTATGCGAACGGCAGACGCTTTCGCCTGGCGGGGCAGGCCCACTGGGCAACGTTGAGTTGACCGTCGACAGTTTGTCTATAGGGAGACGCTCCGGCCCGCCTCGGACCCCGTGTGCGGGGCCGTCTGCGTGGGCCGTGCGTGAGCGCTGGCCACAGCGGCGGTCGTCTACGTCAGCAGACCGATGAGCCGTTCGCGGACACTGTCCTTGTCGGCCTCGGGGTCCGGCACCAGCTTCGTCCGCTCGGCGAGATCCCGGACCAGGACATGCAGCCGTCCGCCACTGCGGGCCAGCACCAGATCCCTGCTGTTGCCACTGGTCTCGGCCGATCCCTGCGCCGTGTAGTCGGTGACGGTGATCAGTGCGGAGCGCTCCGCGGCAGCGAGCACCGCCTCTGCGTCCACTGCCTCGTCAGGGTCTGCCGACGAGCCTCGGGGCAGCCAGCCGGTGAGCGAGTCCAGGGCTTCGTCGAGCTTGTACAGCCCCAACTGGTGCACGCCGAGCGCGTCGATACGGACCATGAGACAGATCCCCTCGGGTTGGGGCAGCAACAGGATGCGCCACGGCTCTCCCGGGCCCGAGCCGGTCGTGCGGGCATCGAGCACCTTGCGGGCCCTTTGCTGGAACGCCACGGCGATGCCCAGGTCTCCCTGGACCTGAACCTCCTCGCCCGTGTCACCCGCCTGCAACAGCTGCCGCGCCGCCAGCGAGCGGACGGCTTCGGCGATCACCTCGTCCGACGGTCTGGCCTCCAGGAAGTCCACGATCGCGTCCACCGCGGTCAGCTCCGCGATGGTGTACGCACCAAGCAGCACCGGGCCCGTGTCGACCAGGTCCACCACGGCCGGCACCAGCCCCGCAGGAGCGGACACCGCCCCCGCGTCCGACGGCGCCGCAGGGGGCGCATTTCGCCGATCGTCGTCACTCATGACGGCCCTCCCGGCTGCAGCAACTCCACCGCGGGCGGCACCCGGCTCTCATGGAGCACCGCGGCGGCGCTCCGTGAGAGGGTCTCGGTCACCCACACATCGGAGTTGCCGAACAGCCCACGGCCCGCACTGCCGGACAGCGACTGCCCCAGCTCGCCGGCCAGGTCCTCCCGGTCCGGGGGCGGGAACCGGGCCGCCAGGTCCGCGGAAACGGCAGTGACGTCGTCGGCCTCCTCGATCCGGCGCAGGGCATGGGTCAGTACCCGCGCGACCGGAGGCGTCAGGGACGTCGGCACGGCCAGGAACGGCGATAGATACAGCGGGCGCCGTTCGGTCATCCGGGACAGCCCCCAGGGCCCCACGTTGCTGCGCGTGATCCGGTACACCACGTAGTCCATCAGGTGGCGAAGGTCGCTCACACTGGGCAGCCTCAGCCCCCCGAACGCGGCCGGTGTCTTCTCCAACTGCACCCACGTGCCGTGGGCGGTGCGCCCGTGCAGCTTCTCCCGCACCACCTCCCCGCGCATCCCGATGTCGGGATACAGCGCCTTGTCGATGTCACGGTGGTGGCTGGACAGACGTTCGTGGCTCACCTTGGCGAACCGCCAGTCCTCGTACAGCTGCGGTTCGTCCACCAGCACATGGCCGCCGCACAGCACGTCGCGCAACTGGGGAACCTGCAGTCCGTGGCGCTCCAGATCCGAAAGGACCGCCGCCTCCTCCCGGCTGAGACGGCGAGCGGCCGCGACCAGCCCTTTCCGGTAGGCCCCTGCCTGCGCCGTGATCTCGATCATGAGCCGGACCCGGGTGCGCATCTGCTCGGCCCGCCGGTCAGCCACGTACGAAGCCGCCCCGCCGCGTCGCCTCAAGTGGGTGACCGATGCCAGTGCATGCTTTCGCTCCACCTCTCCAGTACAGCACCGCAGCCCGGTGTACGCCCCCGCGAACCGGATGAAGCGGAGCCCCTGAGAGCGACAGCCCGGCAGAGGGCTCGACGTACCCGCGCGTAAGCGGTTGCGAGCGGACGGTGAAGGACGCGCCGACGGTATCCGCGCCGGTCAGCGAATCCGGGCGGCCGGTCAGTGTGCCACGATGACCCGGGGAGGCGTGATGCAGTACGTGGTGCTGGGGGCGTTCATCGCGTTCGCTCTGGCTGTAGCGGCAAGTGGTGTCGTCGGGCTCATCACCGGATGGATCCATCCATGGGAGCGAGCCCGGGTCCTGCGTCCTGTGCCTCATGGGCTCGGTCAGGTGCTCGCAGGAAGCGGCCTCTCCTGTCTTTTCGGCGCGTTCACGTTCAACCCCCCGGGCGACGTGCTCCGTTCGCTCCTGGCAGTGGGTGCCGGCCTGTTCCTCGCTGGAAGCATCCTGCTCGGTGTGTCCCGGTATCCAGGGCGCTGA
Organism: Streptomyces mutomycini; assembly: GCF_001700505.1. GTDB lineage: Bacteria > Actinomycetota > Actinomycetes > Streptomycetales > Streptomycetaceae > Streptomyces > Streptomyces mutomycini. The sequence goes on along the minus strand of NZ_MAPV01000131.1, from coordinate 16,263 downwards.
GGCTGCTCACGACCGAAGTCGGGTGACGACGACTGCGGCCCGGAGGTGATCCACCGCCGCTCATGTCCGTTGTGGCTGCCGCGAACGCCGCGGTCCGGCGTACGGAGACCGAGCCCGGGTTCACGATGGTCGCCACCTCGGGCTGCTCTCCCAACCGCGGACCCTCCACCCGGGACTCCGCTTCGCCGCCTTTGGAGGTCGCTGCGGGATGCCTCAGCCCGGCAGGCGGGCGCGGGTCCGACTCCCCTCGCGAGGCCGGGCCGGTCCCCTGGCGCAAACTCACGAGCCCGATGTCACAGCCATGCGATAGAAATGCCCTTCAGCTGAGACTTCCACTGCAGAGGTGTGGAGGGAACACAGCACAGTTCTCATCATCCCTGGGGGGATTTGATGTTCAGAAGGCAAGCGGCCTGGGCCGCGATCGGCACCGTCGCACTCCTGTTGAGCGGCACACCGGCAGCGAACGCCGTGGAGGGGCAGGCTCCTGACGTCCGATGGGCGAACAGCGTCTCGGACGACCTCGGCACCCTGGCCGTCGGCATCAGCTCCGACAGTGCCATCACGGACATCAAGGCCCGTATCGTCTCCGCCGCCACGCAGCAGGAAGTGGCCGTCGTGGAGATGGACGCGTTCGCCCTGTTCTCCGGCACGCCGGAGGACGGCGTGTGGCACACGAAGCAGCCCCTGGACCTTGCCGACCTGGGCAGCTACACCGTCCGCGTCGAGGCCACGGACGCCGACGGGGACCGTACGACCGACAACTCCGCGGGCTCGCTCGCCTACTACGTCGCCGCGGTGTTCGAGGACGTGCGCACCGACCGCGCGGAGATCGACATCGACCACCGCCAGGTGCGTGTCGACGGCACCCTGAAGGGGCGCTGGCCCGCTACCCGCGAGCTGAAGCCCCTGACGGATCACCCGGTGGACCTCGATGTGGACTACTGGACGGAGAGCACCGTCCGCACCGACGCGGACGGAAACTTCTCCGGCACGGTCACCGTGCACGGCGCTGTTCCGGTCCAGGCCGTCTACCGGCACGCCAACGAGCACCCCTACGTCCTGTACGGCGAGTCCCCGTCGACACAGATCGGCGTCAGGCAGGTAGCCACGCGCTGGGCCGTCGAGGCCCCGTCGGAGGCTCGGACGATCGACCTCGGACAAGAGGTGACCCTCACGGCGACGCTGGAGCGCGAGACGCCGCAGGGCTGGGTGCCCTTCGAGGGTCAGAGCGGTGGAGTGCTCTTCGAGCCCTCCGGCGGCGGCCAGTTCGCCTCCGTCGGCTACTTCACGACGGGTGAGGACGGCAGGATCTCCTTCACCCACGCCCCGTGGGAGACCGGTAGCTTCCACGTGGCGTCGCACAGCGACGACCCGTTCATCGCCCCCGCGACCGCGGACAGTGCCCGGATCACCGTTCTGCGTGCCTCGGCCTTCAACTCGTTCTCGGCCACCCGTACACACGGCGGCGTGCACGTCGAGGGCGCGATGGACTTCCCCGACGGCTGGACGCCCGCCACCATCCCGGTGCACATCCAGTACTCGGGTGACGGCAAGGAGTGGACCGACCTGCTGACGACGGAGGCCACCTGGTCCGGCAGCGGCTACGCGTTCGCGGCCGACATCCCCGACGCGGGGCGACGTTACTTCCGCGCGCACTTCGAGGCGACCGAGTCGTTCCGTGCGGCGACGTCGGAGGCCGTGAAAGCGAGTCGCTGACCTCCACGGCTGACAGCACCGACGCCCGCAGCGCCGAGGGCCGGTTCGGGAGTCGACCTCTCGAACCGGCCCTTTCGCACGGTCGCCTGAGGATGCCCGTCGCCGTGGAGACGGGGAAGGGCTCCGCTGCCCACAGCTGTCCGGTGACGGTCAGTTCTTGTCCTTGTGGGAGGTTGCGGGGGCCTGGAGGCTCAGGGCGGTGTCCAGCTTGCCGGCGTCCGGGAACACGTGGAGCGTGGGGGCGCTGCCGCAGGAGAAGCCGGTGATCGCGAAGAGGCGGTTCTCGTACGAGGCCCGGGCGAGGCCGTCGCGCTGGAGGTCGCCCAGGTGTGCTCCTCGGTTCCGCCCGTACCGCCCACCGCCCACCGCCCACAGGACGGGCGGTGGCACGCCGGCGAGCTGTCAGTCCGCCTCTGCAAGGATCTCGCCGATGACGTGCCGTGCCGTCGTCGCCATCACCGGGTTCGACGTCCGGTAGTACGAGAGTTCCATGAGCGCCACCGACAGGGCCCAGCCCCGGCCCCGCGCCCACTCCGCGCCGTCCGCCCCTACCTCCGTACGGAAGACTCGCCTCGCCCCGGCCGGCAGCAGGTACCAGCCCGCGATCAGGTCGACCGCGGGGTCGGCCAGGCCCATGCAGCCGAAGTCGATGACGGCGCTCAACCGGCCGCCCGAGACCAGGACGTTGCCCGGCTGGAGATCGCCGTGGACCCATACGGCCGGGCCCTGCTGGTCAGGGGCGCGCAGGGCGTCGGACCAGACACCGGCAGCAGCCGTCGTGTCGATGACACCGTCCAGCGCGTCCAGCGCCTCCCGGGTGGCCGTGTCCCGTGCGGCCAGGGGTTCGCTGCGGTAGGCGGGCGGGGCGTCGGTGGTGTCGGCGCGGCGCAGGGCCAGGACGAACTCCGCGATGTCGGCGGCGAATCCGGCACCGCCCGAACCGGCGGCCGGGCTGTCGCCGTCGATCCAGCGGCAGACCGACCAGGACCACGGGTAGCCCTCGGCCGGCACACCCGCGGCCAGCGGAACGGGTACGGGGAAGGGAAGGTGTTCGGCGAGGCGGGGCAGCCAGCGGTGTTCCGTCGCCACGTCCTTCGAGCCGCCCTCGATGCGGGGCAGCCGAACCGCCAGGTCCGCCCCCAGCCGGTAGATCGCGTTGACCGTCCCGTGGGAGCCGACCGGCTCGACGGGAAGCTCCGCCCAGGCGGGGAACTGTGCGGCGAGCAGGCGGCGTACGAGCGCCGCGTCGGTTCTGGTCTCGTTGGCGTGCATCCGCCCCATGCAAACCCAACCGGGCACGGGCTGTCGAACGAAAATCCGGTGGGCCGCGCGTCCCCGCTGCGGCAGGATCGCTGTCCATGCCCCTCGTGCTCCCGCCCCGTCTCACCGCGTCCGCCCGGACACTCCGCGACACCGCCCGACTGCGCGGCCTGGAGACCGTGCAGCTGCCCGATCGCGAGGTGCCCCGGGGGCTGCGCGACCGGGCCGCGCATCTTCACGCCGGCCCGTCCTTCGCCGACGCCGTGGCTCCCGTACTGGGCATCGCGCCCCTCGAAGCTCCCGCCGACTGGCTGGCCCGGCTGCCCGCCGCGTTCGTCCGGCGCGAGATCCGTGCCGTGCCCATCAGCGAGGCGTACGGGCTCCGCCGGCCGGTCTTCGTCAAATCGCCGAACGACAAGAGCATTCCGGCACTGGTCTACGCGGACGGATCAAGGCTGCCGGGGCCGGACGCGGTCGATCCGGAGACGGTGGTGCTGGTGAGTGACGTCGTCACGTTCGATGCGGAGTACCGGCTGTATGTGCTGGACGGGCAGATACACACCGGCAGCCGGTACGCCGTGTCGGGACGGCTGTCGCCGGCTCCCCTGTGCGCCGCCGCGCTCGCGTTCGGCTCGGAGCTGCTCGCCGCCGCCGGGCACACGCTGCCGTCCGCGATCGTCGTCGACATCGGGGTCACCGACGTGGGGCAGTGGGCAGCGATCGAAGCCAACGCAGCCTGGGCGAGCGGCTGTTACACCTCCGATCCGGAGCGTGCGCTGGATGTGGTGCTCAGGGCCGCCGGTCCGGCCGTGCGACTGGGGGAACGCGACCGTGCGTTCGTCCGGTGACCCGTGCGCGGGGCGCCACCGAGCTTGGTCCACCGGGTCGCGGCAGGGCCACAGATCAGTGGCAGGAGGCCTTCAGCTGCGCCGCCGCGTGGTGCGCTCCCACCAGTGCGGCGTCGCCCCAGTCCCGGCCCCGGTCGACGAGCTGCACCGCGAAGGTCTCCCCCTTGACCGGGTAGGACCGTACGTCGACGGCCGTGCCCCGGTGCTCCGGCTGGTGCACGACGAAGCCCGTATAGGCCGATTCCGTGTCGTGCGGGTCGGAGAGCACCCGGTAGACGGTCGGGGCGCCCGCCACGTCGCGGTCGCGGACGCTGCTCGGCACGAAAACCGTCAGCGCGCACTCCTGGAAGCCCTCGCCGAGGTGCCAGGACCAGACGGCGCTGCTCCCCCGGTCCTGGCCCGGGCTCCCCGACATGGGGACGGCGCTGAACCGGCCGTCGCACGGGCTTCCCGAGAAGCCGCCCGACTCGACGGTGTACCAGCCCGCGTCGCCGTTCTCGAAGCGCCCGCGCTCGGTGTAGTCGCCCGTGGTGCACCCGGGCCCGGCCCACGCCGTGTAGCGGAAACGGGCTGATCCGGCTGGGGGCTGCGGGGCGTCTTCACGGGGCGGCCCGCTCCCACCGGACCCGGGCCCGCTCCCACCGGACCCGATCGGTCCGATCCGGGTCGGGGCCCCGCCGCCGATCGGGGCCGGGACGGCGCCCGCCCTGCCCGCGGCCTCCGGGCGCGCGCCCGGGCTTCCCGCGGCGAGCAGTGGAACGGCGGCGGTGGCCAGCGCTGCCACGGCCACCCCGACTCCAGCCGCCAGCAGCACCTTCCGCCGCCGGGGCAGGGTGGAGACCCGGCCCATCAGAGTCTCCCGCGCGATCCAGGAACCGTTCCCGTGCGGCGAGCGCTCCACGGAGCCGCACCGGGGGCAGACCATGCCCGGCAGTGGTCCTGCGTGTTCGCCGCCGCAGTGTTGGCACCTCATGGCAGCACACCTTGCCAGTGCCGCCCGCCCGGAGGGAGAGTTCCCGCACTATTGGCGCAGTTCCTCGGGGCAAGGCGTGCCCGGCTGCAGCTGGTACGGAGCCGCCAGGCGGTACACCCCAGGGCGCGGTGCGAGGAGCTCGGTCCACTCGTCGCCGTCCCCGTCCTCCTCGACCTTGATCAGGCAGCCGTGGGCGTTGGTGAAGTCCTTCGGAGCGTCTCCGTCCTGCGCCGTGCGCTTCCTGGACGCCTCGGTCTCCTGCGGCCGCTCCACGCTCTTGCCCTCGTCGTCCACGACGGCGAGCCACCGGGAGTACGGAATGCGGATCAGGACACGGCCCGCCGACTGCACATGGATCATCAGCTCGTCGTCACCGGCCCGCTCCACCGTCGCGGGCGGGTCGGCGAGCGGCACCGGGTCCAGGACCCGGAACAGCTTCCAGTTGGCGTCGCTCCACACCCTCTTCAGATACGGCTGCCCCTTCTCGACGAGCGCCGCCTCCTGCTCACCCCCGGAGTCCGGCTTCCCGGTCGGCAGCACCACGTAGTGAACGGCCCAGCGGTCCAGCCACTGGCGGTAGTTCACCGGGTCGAGGGTGTCGTCGTAGAAGAGCGGGTTGCGCTTCATGTCGGCCTGCCGGTTCCACCCGCGGGCCAGGTTCACGTACGGCGCGAGCGCCGAGGCCTCGCGGTGGCTGCTGGCGGGGACGACCTCGACCCGGCCCCGGTCCGCCCCTGCCTTCTGGAGCTGGTTGACCAGCGGGGCCAGCTCGCGGGTCCAGGACGCGGTGGGTGCGGTACGGACGATGTCGTCGACGCCCTTGAAGCCGATCCAGAAGTTCAGCCCGGCGAAGACGACGATCAGGGCGTACCAGCGCCGGGTGCGCGGCGCCGTGTACGGCAGCGCGGCGAGCAGGACCACGCCGGCGAACAGCATCGCCATGCGCGACACGTTCGAGCCGATCTGCGAGTCGACCACGTAGGTCAGCAGTGTCCCGGCGCCGTAGACCGCGGCGGCCGTCCGCACGGTGTGCCAGTCGCGGGGGACCAGGAAGAAGACGAACACCGAGTACAGGAAGGGCAGCGACAGGGTGCCGAGCGCCATCGGCTGGGTGCCGGAGAAGGGGAACCACCACGCGGAGAGGACCACCACCACGAGAGGGGGCAGGCCGATCGCGTACGCCCCGGGGCGCCGTTTGTTCAGGAAGAGCGCCGCGGCGACCACGCCGAGGAACAGCCCGGCGACCGGGCTGCCCGCGGTCGCGAGCCCGGCCAGGGGTGCGGCGACGACGGCCTTCGCCCAGCGCTTGTAGCGCCAGCGGTGGGGCCAGCAGAAGACGGCGGCCACGGCACCGAGCGCGAACATCATGCCGAGCCCGAAGGTCACCCGCCCGGAGAGGGCGTTGCACAGGTACGCGAAGACTCCGGCGAGCGCACACGCGACGGGGTTACGGACGGCGGGCACCCGCACCAGGATCAGGGTGGTGAGCGCCGAGGACACGGTGCCGGCGACCATCATCGTCGTACGGACGCCGAGCACCGACATCAGGTAGGGCGACACCACGCTGTACGAGACCGGGTGCATGCCCCCGTACCAGGCGAGGTTGTACGCGGTACCGGGGTGGCGGCCGACGAACTCGGCCCAGGCGTCCTGAGCGGCGATGTCGCCGCCGCTGTTCGCGAAGAAGAAGAACCACAGGAGGTGCACGGCCGCGGCGACCGCGGTCGTCAGAAGGACCGGGTGGCGCCGCAGGCGGCCGCGTATCGAGCCGTCGGCGCCGCCGCTGCCTCCGCCGGCCTGGGCCGGGATCCGGACGGAGAGGCCAGGGGCGGGCGGGCCGGTGTCCGCCCGTGTCGGCTCAGCGGTGGTCACTGCGACTCTCCCCGTCCTCGCGGGGCCAGGGGGCCGGGCCGGTCGGTGGGTCAGGTGATGCGCGTGAGCTTGTCGCCGAAGGCCGGTTCCGTCATCTCGCTCCGGATCGCGACGGGGGCCGAGACCTTGCCCGTCCCGGAACCGACCGTCACCTCGCCCACGACCGTGCCCGCCTTCGCCACCTGGGCGGGTGTCTTTCCACCGTCGGCCAGTTCCAGCTCGACCTCGAGGCCGCCCCAGCCGACCGCCTTCAGGTCCTTGGTGGCGACCACGGGTGTCCGGGTGCCGAGCCCGTTGTCGACGTAGCCGACGACCCGGCCCTTCTTGACGACGGTGGCGGAGTCGACACCCTTCTGGGCGGCCCGGATCAGCGCCAGGCTGGTCTGCAGGGAGCGCTGCAGTTTCGCGTCCAGGGTCCCGCCGGCGTCGGCGCCCATGACCGCGCCGATGATCCGCCGGCTCTTGCCGTCGATGATCGTGTCGGCCGTCCAGATGAGGTTGCCGCCTGCGGGGGTCGACGAGCCGGTCTTGATGCCGCTGACGCCGGGCTCCAGCAGGATGTTGTTGTTGTTGTAGATCATCTTGTCGATGCCCGGGATCTGGGCCTGCGGCATGTTCACGATCTCGCGGAAGACGTCGTTCTGCATGACCGCCTTGGCCAGCTTGAGCTGGTCGGCCGGGGTGGACCGGGTGGTGGACTCGAGACCGCTCGGGTCCGTGTAGACCGAGTTCGTCATCCCGAGGTCCTTCGCCGCCGCGTTCATCTTCTCGACGAATGCCTTCTCCGTGGTGGCGTCCCAACGAGCCAGCAGACGGGCCACGTTGTTGCCGGAGGGGATCATCAGGAGCTGGAGCATCTGACGCTCCGTGTACTTCTGGCCCTCCTTGATCGGCGCCGTCGACTCGTCCGGCCGGTCCGCCTCCTCGCCGGCCTTCGCGTCGACCTCGATCCGGTCGCCGTCCTCCTTGCCGGTGATCGGGTGGCCCTGGAGGATCACGTACGCGGTCATGATCTTGGCGACGCTCGCGATCGGCGCGGACTTCTCCTTGCCGTACGTCCCGATGGTGCCGACGCCCTCGACCTCGACGGCGCCCTGGCCCTCCTCCGGCCACGGCATGTCCAGTTTCTCGCCGCCGAAGGTGTAGGTGGGTTCCGCGGAGAGTGTCAGTGTGGGCTCGGGAAGCGGACGCACGGACTGTGCGATCGCAAAGATGATCAGGAGGAGCAGGACCAGCGGCGTCCAGATCTTGACCCGGCGGACCGCGGTGCGGACCGGCGTCTCCTCGGGCGGCGGGGTGTTCGTGAGCTCGGCGAGCAGGTCGAGCGGCGGCCTGGGCGGCATGGGCTGCTGCCTGGTCCGCTCGGCCTCGGGCAGTCCGGCCCCGGGGCTCGCGGGGGTGCCGGGCCCCGCCGCGACGTCCGGGGTGATCGTGGGACCGACCACGGCCGGGGGGCGTACGTCGTCCGAGCGCAGCGGCACGAACTTGCTGGTCCGCTCGGCGGGGGCCTCGGGGGTGCCGGAGGGCTTCGCGGCCCAGGACGCGGGCTTGCGCGGAGCCTCCTTCTCCTTCGGCGGGAGCTTCAGGGCGGTCGTCGGATGATCGAGCTGTTCGGCACGCGGCGCCTTGAAGACGGCGGTCGGATGATCGATTCCCCGGCCGTCGCGCGCGAGCTCGGGCTCCTTCGCCGGGGAGACCTCCTCGCGGGTCTTCGGAACACGGGGTGCTTCCGTGGAAGCGCCGGCGGCCGGCACGTCGTCGGCGTCCACGGAGGCGTCGTCGCCGGCGTCCGCGGAGGCATCGTCGTCGCTGTCGGTCCGGACCGCGGCGTCGTTCCCGGACGGAGTCCCGGCGTCGCCGGCAGCCGTCGCGTCGTCGTCGGCGCCGGGCTTGCCGTCGGCATCCGCCGACGGCGCGACGCCGGTGTCCGCCGGCTTGTCACCGGTGACGGCGGAAGCGTCGCCGCTGCTGCTACCGGTGTCCTCGTCGCCTTCGGACGACGCGTCCCTGCCCTCGGCCGCACTGCTCTGAGCTGCGGTTTCCTCTTCGGGATCGGTCGCCACCCACGCCGCTACGACGGCACGCAGCCGGGCGTCGGCCGGCGTCTGCCCCTCGTCCGATTCCGATTCCGATACGGAGCTGGAGCCGGGTGCGGCCGCGGGCCGCTCGTCGGGCTCGGCATCCGAACCGGAGTCTGCGCCGGAGTCGGCACGGGTGCCGGAACCGGCGCCCGCCTCTTCTGCGGGTGCGGGAGCGGGAGCGGCCACCGGGGCAGCCACGGGGGCATCCTGACTCCGGGCGCCGGCAGCGGGCTCGGCGCCGGGACCCGTGGCCGCCTCGGCATCCGTGGCAACGGCCTCGGGCTCGGGCTCAACCTCGGGCTCGGGCCGCTCATCGCCGTCGGAACCGGCGCCGGTACGGCCGTCGTCGCGGCTGGAACCGGTCTCGGGCACGACTTCGGCCCCGGAATCCGCCTCGGCTTCCGTGCCCGCCTCGGAGGCGGAACCGGCGCCCGTTTCCGCCTCCGCACTGCCCGAAGTCGGCCCAGCCGGGCCCGCAGGCGCCTCGGGCGCCGTCGTGGCCTCCTCAGCCGCCTCCTCGGGCTCCGGGGGCGTGGAGGCCCCCTCAGGGCCCTCCTCGGGGCCTTCCGCGCCCTCCGCGCGCCCCTCGGGCGCCGCTGCGCTCTCGGGCGCGTCCGGCGCGCCCGGCATGCGGAAGACCGCCGTCTCGCTGTCGGTCGCGGTCCCGGCGGTTCCGCCGGCCGCATCCGCTCCCGCACCCGCGTCCGGTTCGCGGAACACGGCGAGACGCGGATCGCGTCCCTCGGCCGTCCCCGACGACTTCCGCTGCTCCGACATGTCGGGGGACTCGCCCGCCACCGATACCTCCTTGATGAGCCGCGGGGTCACGCCCGCACTGTCCGAACCATTCACCAGTGTCCTGTGTGAACCCTTGGCCGAACCGCTAGACGAGAACGACATACCTAACGGTTCCCTCACAAAGCGCCCAGGCGCCCTCGACAGACCATTGTGAGAGGGGTCACCCTGTCACTCATCCACGCGGGGAGGCATGGATGGGCAGGAGCCGCAGAACAATTCCGGAGGAGCTTCTGCTGCTCGCTCTGGACCCGACCACGGGTACCACAGCGCAGCCGCAGTCGCTCGACCTCGGCCTGGCCGGGGCACAGCTAGTAGAGCTGGCTCTGGCAGGACGGATAGCCCCTGACGGGGATCGTATCGCCGTGGTGATGCCACGGCCGACAGGAGATCCGACTCTGGACTCCGCACTGGAACTGCTGCGCCGTCGTGGCAGTCCGGTTCGGGCCGTCCACTGGATCGGCGGACCCCGGCTGGGACTTCGCCAGATCTATCTCGCTCATCTGGAGCGGTGCGGCATGGTTCATGCCGTGGCGGGCCAGATGTGCGGAGTGCTGCCGACGACTCGCTACCAGGCGACGGACACGGCGATCAGCCGGGACATCAGGGCCCGGCTGGACAGTGCGATCCGCACCGGCGTACCGCCGGACCCGCGGACCGCGGCGCTCGCCGCACTGGCCCACGCGGTCGGACTCGGCAAGCACCTCTACCCCGGGAACGAGGGGCGCTCGTCGCGCTCCCGGCTCCGGGACCTGATCAGACACGACCCGATGGGCGGTCTCGTGGCGCATGCCGTGATGGACGTCCAGAACGGTGTGGCCGTCCAGCCACGCCGTAACCAGCAGACGGCGGGCGTGCCGTTGCAGCCGCAAGCGCAAGCGCACCGCGGCAGCATGGCGCACACCTCCGTCCACTGACAGCACGACCGCGCGGACAGTTGCGCGGAGCACCGAATACCGCCGCACCGACGTCCCCATGACCCGGTTCGGGAGCCGCACCAGGCGCGGGGCAGCCGGATCCACCGGCTGCCCCGCGCTCTTGCGTGCCGTCGCTGCGTGTGGCGATTTCCCAGCGCGGCCGGGGACTCGGGTGGCAATCTGCTGAGCAGCAGACACACACAGCTACAGAAGCCGCATAGCCGGAGGTGCCGTTCCCGTGCCGACCAACGTCAATCCCACCGTCAGGCGACGCCGGCTGGGCCAGGAATTGCGCCGCCTGCGCGAGATCAAGGGCATGACGGCCGAGGAGGTGGCGGAGCGGCTGCTGGTCTCGCAGTCGAAGATCAGCCGCCTGGAGAACGGCCGCCGTTCCATCAGCCAGCGTGACGTACGCGATCTCTGCGGGGTGTACGAGGTCGAGGACCACCGCGTCGTCGACTCGCTGATGCAGATGGCGAAGGACTCCCGCCAGCAGGGCTGGTGGCACGCCTTCGGCGACATCCCGTACAGCGTGTACATCGGGCTGGAGACCGACGCCGAGTCCCTCCGGGTGTACGAGCCCCAGGTCGTGCCCGGGCTGCTGCAGACCAGGGGGTACGCGGAGTCCCTGATCACCGGCGCGCTGCCCGAGGCGCCGCCGTCCGACATCGAGAAGCGGGTGAACGTACGGGCCCGCAGGCAGGATCGCGTCAACGCCCCCGAACACCCCCTGCGGCTGTGGGCCGTCATCGACGAGTCAGCCCTGCGCCGGCTGGTCGGCGGCAAGCAGGTCATGCTCGAACAGCTCGAGCACCTCATCGAGCAGTCCCAGCTGCCCCATGTGACCGTGCAGGTGCTGCCCTTCGACATGGGGGCGCACCCGGGTATCAACGGGCAGTACGCCATCCTGGAGTTCCCCGACGCGGCGGACTCCAGCGTCGTGTACATCGAGGGGGTCACCAGCGACCTCTACCTGGAGAAGGCGAACGACGTGCAGCGCTACAGCGTGATGTACGAGCACCTGCGGGCACAGGCGCTGAACGTCGACCAGACGCGCCAGTTCGTGGAGGACATCGCCAAGGGCTACACCCGCTGAACACCCACCGGAGGCCCGCCGGAACAGGACAGTCCGACAAAGCCTGATGTGCGGGTAATGCTCCGTTGCGGGTGAGGTGGGGGCGGGAAGATACACCGCCACCACCTCACAGCGGAAGACCCGCATGGAATATGCCATCCGGTCGAGTGAACGGCCCCACCAACAGGCGATGTTGACGAGTAGCGTCGATCACGCCAACAGGAACGAAGTTGGTGCCTCTCACATCAACTCTCTGAACCGGAGTGAACATGGCTATTCTTCAGGGTGTTACCGATAACTGGACGAAGTCGTCCTACTCCGGCGGCAACGGGGCATGCGTCGAGGTGAAGTCGCCCGTCACGCAGGCCATCGCCGTGCGTGACTCGAAGGCCCCCGAAGGCCCCTCGCTGTCCTTCGTGTCCGGAGCGTGGAACACCTTCGTGCGTGACGTCGCGTCGGGTTCGATCAACGCCTGACCGGCGGCCGGTCAACATCGGCCCGCGTGCCGTATGACGTCCGGTCACCGCGCACGACCGTTCAGGAGCCCTCTCGACTGGCCCGCCGTCCTGGCCGAGGGGGCTCGGCCCCGCTTCCGGGCGCATGCGCCACCGATCGGCGTGGCGCGCCGGTCACGACCTCAGCAGCCGACCCCGGCAGCGCTCCGGGCGCCATCGGTGCGTGAGCATCACGTCGTGCAGCTCTCCCCCTTCTCCGGCCGCACGGGACCCGCATCCCGTGCGGTCGTTCTGCGTTCTCGGGCGTTCCTGCCTTGCGTCGATCCCTGCACAGCCTGACGAAGTGCCCGCTCATCGTGTGGCCGTGGTCACGTTCACGACAACGCCCCACTCGGTCAAGAAACAGCAAAATCGTTCGCCTTGCTGATCTGCGTTCACATCTCTGACCGCAAAAACCTTGACCATGGCCCTGGCCAAGCGGTTCAATCCCTGAAGTCCCGTTCCCGCACGGGGCCCCGCTGAACGGCCGTACTGACGAAGTGCGTTCCCGTTCACAAGGCGGACCCCTGGAGGGGGCACATGAACAGTCTCGACTGGGCCGTGCTCATCGGATACTTCGGTGTGATGGTCGCGATCGGACTCTGGTCGCACAAGCGCGTGGACAACGTCAGCGACTTCTTCACGGCCGGCGGCAAGATGCCGTGGTGGCTGTCGGGCATCTCGCACCACATGTCCGGGTACAGCGCGGTGATGTTCACCGGCTACGCGGGTATCGCGTACCAGTACGGCGTCACGTCCTTCGTGACGTGGTCGCTGCCGATCGCGATCGGCATCGGCATCGGTGCGAAGCTCTTCGCGCCCCGGCTCAACCGGCTGCGCTCGCGACTGCACGTCGCCTCGCCGCTGGAGTATCTGAAGGACCGCTACAACGTCCCGACCCAGCAGGCCCTGGCCTGGTCCGGTCTGCTGCTGAAGATCGTGGACGTCGGTGCCAAGTGGGCCGCCATCGCCACGCTGCTCTCCGTCTTCACCGGCATCACGCTCACGCAGGGCATCTTCATCACCGGCATCATCACGGCCGTGTACTGCACGGTCGGCGGGCTGTGGGCCGACGCGCTCACCGAGCTCGGACAGTTCATCATCCAGCTCTTCGCCGGTCTGGCCATGCTGGTGATCGTCATGAGCAAGCTCGGCGGCTTCAGCTCGCTGTGGACCGTCTGGGACAAGCTGCCCGAGGGCCACACCGAGCCGACGGCCGGCCCGTACACGGTGACCTTCCTCCTGGCGTACCTCTTCATCAAGACCTTCGAGTACAACGGCGGCATGTGGAACCAGGCCCAGCGCTACATGGCCACGGACTCCGCACGCTCCGCCACCCGTTCGGCCCGGCTCTCGGCCGTGCTGTGGCTGGTCTGGCCGGTCGTCCTCTTCTTCCCGATGTGGGTGGCTCCGCTGCTCGTCGAGGCGAAGAAGCCCGACGCCTCGGACAGCTACGCGCTGATGACCGAGCAACTGCTGCCCCACGGGCTGCTGGGCCTGGTCGTCGTCGGCTTCTTCTCGCACACGATGGCCATGTGCTCCTCCGACGCCAACGCCATCTCGGCGGTCTTCACCCGGGACATCGCACCGGTGTTCTCCAAAGCGGCCCGCTCCTGGAGCAACCGCAGCGGACTCATGGCCGCACGGCTGTCCACGCTGGCGTTCCTCGGCCTGTCCATGGCGCTGGCGACCCAGATCAACTCGCCGACGTTCAAGGACATCATCTCGGTCGTCATCAAGTGGGTGGCAGGGCTGATGGGCCCGATCGCCATCCCGTTCATGCTGGGGCTGCTGCGCAGGTTCCGCCGCTCCGGCCCGACTGCGGCGCTCACCAGCTGGGCGGCGGGGCTGCTCGCCTTCTTCTTCACCAACTACAACCTCGACGGTTCGGTGAAGACGGATGTCGCGCTGCAGTACCAGGTCGCCCTGCCGCTGGCGATCTCCCTCGTGCTCTACATCGTCATCGGGTTCATCAAACCCGAGGACACCCCGGAGCGCGACGCCCTCATCGCACAGATCAACACGGACGACGAGGGCCCCGGCGGCGAAGCCGCTGCGGCAACCGTGCCCGCGCAGAAGCCCGGACCGGAGAGCACGGCAGTTCCGGAGGGCGTGAAGGACTGACCGCCCCGCACACGGGGTGGGGTACGGCGGGCGGGCGCGGCGGCGCCCGCCCGTCCCCGTCCTCCCGGACGTTCCCGCTCAGTCCCGCGGGTAGCGGGCCAGCCACCCCGGAGCGACCGCGGCCGGACTGTGCAGGGCCGGCCCCTGGGTCATCTCCATCGCGAAGTCGTCGGAGAGTTCGAGGAGCGTCGAGCGCCCCTCCAGTTCCGCAAGCCAGGCCGGCGGAAGCGCCGTCTCGCCGTGCAGCGCCCCGAGAAGGGCCCCGCAGACGGCCCCGGTGGCCGCGGAGGGCCCGGAGTGGTTCACCGCGAGCCGCAGTCCATGGCGTACATCCTCACCGACCAGCGCGCAGTACAGCGCCACGGCTAGGACCTCCTCGGCGGAGTCGGTGTCGCCGAGCGCCTCGATGAGGGCGGGCCCCGGGATTCCCTGGCGTACGGAGCCGAGGGCCTGCCGGAGCGCCTCGGTGACCTGCTCGCTGCCCGGGCGTTCGGTGAGCAGGGCGAGAGCGTGCTGGACCGAAGCGTCCAGGGTCTCGCCGCGGGCCAGACCGTGCACCATGAGAGCGAGGGCTCCGGCCGCGAGCTGGGCGGTGGCGTGGCCGTGGGTGTGGGCGGCGCACTCGACGGCCAGCTGGAGGACGAGCTGGGGCTCCCAGCCGACGAGCAGCCCGAAGGGCGCGGACCGGGTCAGCGCCGCCGAGTCGCGTGCCGCGGGGTTCTTGGGCACGGCGAGGGTGCCCATCGTGGCGTCACCGAAGCCGGCCAGACACTCCCTGGTGGGCGCGCGGCGCGTGTACAGCCACTCCTCCCTGGCCAGCCAGCCGTTGTCCTTACGCCGTTCGTCGGGCCCCCAGGCACTCTGGGTGGCCGCCCAGCGCAGATGGGCGCGGTGCACGTCGGTCGGCGGGTGCCACGCGCCGGTGTCACGGCGGACCTGGGCACGGATGAGCCCGTCGACGGTGAAGAGGGTAAGCTGTGTGGCGGCGGTGACGGCACCGCGTCTGCCGTGCACGGGGACGAAGTCGGCCACCCCGTCCACTCCGTGGGCGGCGCGTATCGCCTCCAGGGAGAGCCCCGAGACGCCGGCGCCGAGCGCGTCACCGATGGCTCCGCCGAGCAGGGACCCCCGCACCCGGCCGCGGAAGTCCTGCTGCTGGACCCGGCCCCAGACAGCTGTGGTCCCTGTGCTCACCGTGCCCCTTCCGTCCGGCCTGCGGTGCGACTGCGCAAGCACTGTAATCGAACGGGAACGGTGGGCTCATAGCTGGAACAATATGTACGGACTAGCGTGGCGGAGCACTTTTGAACGGCATTCCTCACGGTTTCCGGGACCATTTCGCCCGCGGGAATCCGTGCGGAATTCCCTGCCCCGCTCCCGCCACGGACATGGAATCGCGCGCGCGTCCGCCGGGACCCCGGAAGCGGTCCCGGCGGCCGGCTGCCCGTCAGCCGAACTGGCCGGGCTGGTAGTCCCCGGCCGGCTGCCGGGTGATGACGTTCAGCCGGTTGTAGGCGTTGATGACGGCGATGAGGGCCACCAGGGCGATGAGCTGGTCGTCGTCGTAGTGCTTGGCGGCACCGGCCCAGGCCTCGTCCGTGACCCCGGCCGCGTCGGCGATGCGCGTACCCTGCTCCGTCAGTTCCAGGGCGGCGCGCTCGGCGTCGGTGAAGACCGTGGCTTCCCGCCAGGCCGCGACCAGGTGCAGGCGGGTCGCGGTCTCGCCGGCCTTCGCGGCTTCCTTGGTGTGCATGTCCAGGCAGAATCCGCAGCCGTTGATCTGACTGGCGCGGATCTTCACGAGTTCCTGCGTGGCCGCCGGTACGGCCGAGTCGGTGACCGCTTTGCCGGCCGAATTGATGTGCTTCAGGAAGGTGGCCGCGAGCGGGCTGCCGAAGACGTTCAGACGCGCTTCCATCATGTGCTCCCTGTGCGTGTGCGTTGCCGCTGACTGCTTACGCCCCTTCGACGGAACGGGCCCGGCGGGATGTGACATGAGCGCGATGTGACGTGCGTCTCCCGGTGCGGGTGCGTGCTCCGGGGGCGGGCGGCCGGCGGCCTCCGCTGCGCGCGGCCGGCCCCGCTCAGGCGTCGGCGTCGGCGTCGGC
>NZ_MAPV01000130.1 GCF_001700505.1 Streptomyces mutomycini | reverse complement strand
TGATCCCCACGATGGTGGAGCTCGGGGCCCGGTCCCAGGGCAACGTCGCCCGCATCGCCGTCGTCGTCGACGTACGGGGCCGCCGCTTCTTCGACAATCTCCGGGAGTCCCTCGCCGACCTGGCGGCCAAGCACGTCACCCGGCGGATCGTCTTCCTGGAGTCCTCCGACGACGCCCTCGTACGCCGTTTCGAATCGGTCCGCCGCCCGCATCCGCTCCAGGGTGACGGCAGGATCGTCGACGGCATCGCGGCCGAGCGTGACCTGCTGCGTGAGCTGCGCGGCGACGCCGACCTCGTGATCGACACCTCCAGCCTCAACGTGCACGAGCTGCGGGCCAAGATGGATGCCCAGTTCGCCGGCGACGAGGAGCCCGAGCTGCGGGCCACGGTGATGTCGTTCGGCTTCAAGTACGGGCTGCCGGTCGACGCCGACCTCGTCGTCGACTGCCGCTTCCTGCCCAACCCGCACTGGGTCCCGGAGCTCCGCCCGTTCACCGGGCTCAACGAGGAGGTGTCCGACTACGTCTTCGACCAGCCGGGCGCCAAGGAGTTCCTCAACCAGTACACCGAGCTGCTGCAGCTCATCGCCGCCGGGTACCGCCGGGAGGGCAAGCGCTACGTCACCATCGCCGTCGGGTGTACGGGCGGTAAGCACCGGTCCGTCGCGATGTCGGAGAAGCTGGCGGCCCGGCTGGCCACCGAAGGCGTCGAGACCGTCCTCGTCCATCGGGACATGGGGCGAGAGTGACAAGTCGCAATCTGCGTCTGCGCCGGCTGAGCAGGGCCACGGCCGCGCTCTCCGGCCGTAAGCGCGGCGCACAGCCCAAGGTCGTCGCCCTCGGCGGCGGCATGGGGCTGTCGGCCTCGCTCACGGCGCTGCGCCGGATCACCGGTGACCTCACGGCCGTGGTGACCGTCGCCGACGACGGCGGCTCGAGCGGCCGGCTCCGCGAGGAGCTCGGCGTCCTCCCGCCGGGCGACCTGCGGAAGGCGCTCGCCGCGCTCTGCGGGGACGACGACTGGGGCCAGACCTGGGCCCAGGTCATCCAGCACCGCTTCGAGTCCAAGGGCGACCTCCACCAGCACGCGGTGGGCAACCTGCTCATCGTCGCCCTCTGGGAACAGCTGGGTGACCACGTCCAGGCCCTCGACCTGGTAGGCAGGCTGCTCGGAGCGCACGGCAGGGTCCTCCCGATGTCCGCCGTCCCCCTGGAGCTGCAGGCGCTCGTCCGGGGGCACCACCCGGAGCGCCCCGAGGACACGGTCACCGTGCGCGGGCAGGCGACCGTGGCGCTGACCCCCGGCGAGGTGCAGTCCGTCCACGTCGTCCCGGCCGATCCGCCTGCGGTCCCCGAGGCGGTGGCCGCGGTGCTCGACGCCGACTGGGTGGTGCTCGGCCCAGGGTCCTGGTTCTCCTCGGTGATTCCGCATCTGCTGGTGCCCGAACTGCTCGACGCGCTGGTGACGACGAAGGCCCGTAAGGTCCTCTCGCTGAACCTCGCACCACAGCCCGGCGAAACAGAAGGCTTCTCACCGCAGCGTCATTTGGAGGTTTTGGGGCGACACGCCCCTAAACTCGCCATGGACGTGGTGCTGGCCGACGAGGCCGCCGTGCCCGACCGCGAGTCCCTTGCCGACGCCGCCCGGCGGCTCGGAGCCGCGGTCGAGCTGGCCCCCGTGGCCTCACCCGACGGCGTTCCGATTCATGATCCGGAGCTGTTGGCCGCCGCGTACGACCGTATTTTTCGGATGCATGGAAGGATCGGCCCATGGCGATGACGCCAGCGGTGAAGGACGAAGTCTCCCGGCTTCCCGTTACCCGGACCTGCTGCAGAAAGGCAGAGGTCTCGGCGATTCTCCGGTTCGCGGGCGGGCTGCACCTGGTGAGCGGCCGGATCGTGATCGAGGCCGAGCTGGACACGGCGATGGCGGCGCGACGGCTCAAGCGGGACATCCTGGAGATCTTCGGGCACAGCTCGGAACTGATCGTGATGGCCCCCGGCGGACTGCGCCGGGGCTCCCGCTACGTGGTGCGGGTGGTGGCGGGCGGCGACCAGCTGGCGCGCCAGACCGGCCTGGTGGACGGCCGCGGCCGTCCCATCCGCGGCCTGCCGCCGCAGGTGGTCTCGGGGGCCACCTGCGACGCCGAGGCGGCCTGGCGTGGTGCTTTCCTGGCTCACGGCTCCCTCACCGAACCGGGCCGTTCCTCGTCGCTCGAGGTGACCTGCCCCGGCCCGGAGGCCGCGCTCGCCCTGGTCGGCGCCGCACGCAGGCTCTCCATCCCGGCCAAGGCCAGGGAGGTGCGCGGGGTCGACCGTGTCGTCGTCCGCGACGGTGACGCGATCGGCGCACTGCTGACCCGGCTGGGCGCCCATGAGGCGGTGCTGGCCTGGGAGGAGCGCCGGATGCGGCGCGAGGTCCGCGCCACGGCCAACAGGCTCGCCAACTTCGACGACGCCAACCTCCGCCGCTCCGCCCGCGCCGCGGTCGCCGCGGGCGCCCGGGTGGGGCGTGCGCTGGAGATCCTGGCGGACGAGGTCCCTGAGCACCTCGCCGCGGCCGGACGGCTGCGCATGGAGCACAAGCAGGCATCCCTGGAGGAGCTGGGAGCGCTCGCCGATCCGCCGCTGACCAAGGACGCGGTCGCGGGCCGGATCAGGCGCCTGCTGGCCATGGCCGACAAGAGGGCCCAGGACCTCGGTATCCCGGGCACGGAATCGACCATCAGCGAGGACCTGGCCGACGGCCTCGTGGGCTGAGCGCCGCCGGATGCCTCCGGCCACCGCCTTCCGTGCCCGCCCCGGCACACGGAAGACGGTGGCCGGAGGCATTTCCCGGCCGGCCGCAGGAGTCATTCCTGCTTATGCGCGGACCACATTTCCGTAATGGCGTCGGGTGCCGAACCGCAGGGATTGAGCGGGACGGGGTTGTGCGGTCCGAGCGCCGCATACGCCGAAAGTGTCCGAGGGTCCCGGCCTTTTATCGATTGAGTGCCGCTCCGCACAATTGAGCGTGCGGCTCGCGGTTCACCGGGCGCACTCCGGAAGTGCGGCGGAGTCCGTCTTTGCGGCCGTCGGCCGCCAAGAGGAGCAGGGCCGCCGAGTTCGCGCAGGTGACTCCCGGTGACAATGCGCCGACGGAATCCCGTCACCGGTCGCGATCCGGCAAGGAGTCGGCCTCGTAAGGGCGTTGACCAGGCTCTGGCGGTTGATGACGCTTGGTGACCGAGGGGTGGATGACGGTGCTCTTCGCTCTCATTCTCGACCGGAATCCCGTACTCCTACTCGGCGGTAAGGGGATCCCTCTTCATGCCGTCGCTCTCGATGTCACTCCGGAGCCTTCGGAGAGGTAGGGTCGGAGGCGGTCGGGGACATCCCTAATAAACTCGCCGGCATCGAAACCGGCGTTCCTAACGAGGAGATCGGTTCGTGACGATCCGCGTAGGCATCAACGGCTTTGGCCGCATCGGACGTAACTACTTCCGCGCGCTGCTGGAGCAGGGTGCGGACATCGAGATCGTGGCTGTCAACGACCTGGGTGACACTGCGACCACGGCTCACCTGCTGAAGTACGACACCATTCTGGGTCGTCTCAAGGCAGAGGTCAGCCACACCGCCGACACCATCACCGTCGACGGTCACACCATCAAGGTGCTCTCCGAGCGCAACCCGGCCGACATCCCCTGGGGTCAGCTGGGCGTCGACATCGTCATCGAGTCGACCGGCATCTTCACCAAGAAGGCCGACGCCGAGAAGCACATCACCGGTGGCGCCAAGAAGGTCCTCATCTCGGCTCCGGGCAAGGACGAGGACATCACCATCGTGATGGGCGTCAACCAGGAGAAGTACGACGCGGCCAACCACCACGTCATCTCCAACGCCTCCTGCACCACGAACTGTGTGGCGCCGATGGCCAAGGTTCTCGACGAGAACTTCGGCATCGTCAAGGGCCTGATGACGACGGTCCACGCGTACACGAACGACCAGCGCATCCTGGACTTCCCGCACTCGGACCTGCGTCGTGCGCGCGCCGCCGCCGAGAACATCATCCCGACCACGACGGGCGCCGCCAAGGCGACCGCCCTGGTCCTCCCGCAGCTCAAGGGCAAGCTCGACGGCATCGCGATGCGCGTCCCGGTCCCGACCGGCTCCGCCACCGACCTGGTCGTGACCCTGCAGCGCGAGGTCACCAAGGACGAGGTCAACGCCGCGTTCAAGAAGGCCTCCGACGACGGCGACCTCAAGGGCTTCCTGACCTACACCGAGGACCCGATCGTGTCCTCGGACATCGTCGGCGACCCGTCGTCCTGCACCTTCGACTCCTCCCTGACCATGGTCCAGGAGGGCAACTCGGTGAAGATCCTCGGCTGGTACGACAACGAGTGGGGTTACTCCAACCGCCTCGTCGACCTGACCGTCTTCGTCGGCGGCCAGCTCTGATCCTAGGATCGGCAGGCAGTCAGGTGTGATGTGAGGGGCTCGGACGTCGCGACGCGGCGTTCGAGCCCCCTCGCATGCTCATCCGTCCTTCCAAGGAGTATGGGAACAGATGAAGACCATCGACGAACTTCTCGCCGAAGGGGTCGCGGGCAAGCGGGTATTCGTCCGCGCCGACCTCAACGTGCCGCTCGACGGCACCACGATCACCGACGACGGCCGCATCCGCGCCGTCCAGCCGACGGTCGCCCGGCTCGCCGAGGCCGGTGCGCGGGTCGTCGTCGCCTCGCACCTCGGCCGCCCGAAGGGCGCCCCGGACCCCGCCTTCTCGCTGGCCCCCGCTGCCGCGCGCCTCGGTGAGCTGCTCGGCGCGGAGGTCGCCTTCGCGACCGACACCGTCGGCGAGTCCGCCCGCGCCACGGTCGCCGCCCTCACCGACGGCCGGGTGGCTGTCGTCGAGAACCTCCGCTTCAACGCCGGGGAGACGTCGAAGGACGACGCCGAACGCGGCGCCTTCGCCGACCGGCTCGCCGAGCTCGCCGACGTCTACGTGGGAGACGGCTTCGGCGCAGTCCACCGCAAGCACGCCTCGGTCTTCGACCTTCCCGCCCGGCTGCCGCACGCTGCCGGCGGTCTGATCGCCACCGAGGTCGGCGTCCTCAAGAAGCTCACCGAGGACGTCACGCGTCCCTACGCCGTGGTCCTCGGCGGCTCCAAGGTCTCCGACAAGCTCGGTGTGATCGACCACCTGCTGGAGAAGGCCGACCGCATCCTCATCGGCGGCGGAATGGCCTACACCTTCCTCAAGGCCCAGGGCCACGAGGTCGGCAGCTCCCTCCTCCAGGAGGACCAGATCCCGGCGGTGCTCGGCTACCTCAAGCGCGCCGAGGAGAAGGGCGTGGAGTTCGTGCTCCCGGTCGACGTCGTCGTCTCCCCGCAGTTCCCGGACCTCAAGGCCAAGACCCCGGGCAACCCCGCCACCGTCGCCGCCGATGCCATTCCGGCCGGTGTGATGGGCCTGGACAACGGCCCGGAGACCAACAAGCTCTACGCCTCGAAGCTCGCCGACGCGGCGACCGTCTTCTGGAACGGCCCGATGGGAGTCTTCGAGCACCCCGACTACGCCGAGGGCACCAAAGCGGTCGCCCAGGCCCTCGTCGACTCCCAGGCCTTCAGCGTCGTCGGCGGCGGGGACTCCGCGGCCGCCGTCCGTATCCTGGGCTTCGACGAGAGCGCATTCGGCCACATCTCGACCGGTGGCGGCGCCAGCCTCGAATACCTCGAGGGCAAGACGCTTCCCGGACTCGCCGCACTGGAGGACTGACCCTCAATGACCACCCGTACCCCGCTCATGGCGGGCAACTGGAAGATGAACCTCAACCACCTCGAGGCCATCGCGCACGTCCAGAAGCTCGCCTTCGCCCTGGCCGACAAGGACTACGACGCGGTCGAGGTCGCAGTCCTGCCGCCCTTCACCGACCTGCGCTCCGTGCAGACGCTGGTCGACGGCGACAAGCTGAAGATCAAGTACGGCGCCCAGGACATCTCGGCGCAGGACTCCGGCGCGTACACCGGTGAGATCTCCGGCCCGATGCTCGCCAAGCTGAAGTGCACCTTCGTCGCCGTCGGTCACAGCGAGCGCCGCCAGTACCACGGCGAGAACGACGAGATCTGCAACGCGAAGGTGAAGGCCGCCTACAAGCACGGCCTGACCCCGATCCTCTGCGTCGGCGAGGGCCTGGACATCCGCAAGGCCGGTGACCAGGTGTCCTACACACTGGCGCAGCTCGACGGTGCCCTGAAGGACATCCCGGCCGAGCAGGCCGAGTCCATCGTGATCGCCTACGAGCCGGTCTGGGCCATCGGGACCGGTGAGGTCGCCACTCCCGAGGACGCGCAGGAGGTCTGCGGTGCGATCCGCCGCCGCCTCGCCGAGCTGTACTCGCAGGAGCTTGCCGACGCGGTCCGTATCCAGTACGGCGGCTCGGTGAAGTCCGGCAACGTCGCGGCCATCATGGCCCAGCCCGACGTGGACGGTGCCCTGATCGGCGGCGCCGCGCTCGACGCCGACGAGTTCGTCAAGATCGTCCGCTTCCGCGACCAGTAGGATCGTCCGCCGCCGCGACCGGTGAGTATGCGGTGGCGCGGATCCGTCGTACCCTTGCGGGGGCCGAGGGGGGTCCACCCCCTGGCCCCCGCTGTTCGTACATGCAGTCCTAGGAATTCCGGAAAGTAGGGACCAGCCGTGGTTTTGGCGTTCGAGATCGCCCTGATCGTCTTCAGCCTGCTGCTGATGCTGCTGGTGCTGATGCACAAGGGAAAGGGCGGCGGCCTCTCCGACATGTTCGGTGGCGGGATGCAGTCCTCCGTCGGTGGTTCGTCGGTTGCCGAGCGGAACCTCGACCGCATCACGGTCGTGGTCGGTCTGGGCTGGTTCGCGTGCATTGTCGTCCTTGCTCTGCTCATCAAGCTGGACAGCTGACCCTGCGTGGGCGAATCCCGGTGAGGGTGTAACTCCTTTCACTGGACGCGCGTTGGGCCTTACGTAGACTGGGGCATCTTCGAGCACCATCACGCAGGGAGTTACGACCGTGGCAAGTGGCAACGCGATCCGGGGAAGCCGGGTCGGAGCGGGGCCGATGGGGGAGGCCGAGCGAGGCGAGTCCGCGCCGCGCCTCCGCATCTCCTTCTGGTGCTCGAACGGGCACGAGACGCAGCCGAGCTTCGCCCATGACGCGCAGGTACCGGAGACCTGGGACTGCCCGCGCTGCGGCTTCCCGGCCGGACAGGACCGGGACAGCCCGCCCGCTCCGCCGCGCACCGAGCCGTACAAGACGCACCTGGCGTACGTGCGCGAGCGGCGCAGTGACGCCGACGGCGAAGCCATCCTCGCCGAAGCCCTCGCCAAACTCCGCGGCGAGATCTGATGAGTTGTTCACCGGCCGGTCACCCCCTGGGTGCCCGGCCGGTGCCCGTATGCCGCCCCGTAGCCCGCCGTTGCCCCGCCGCACCCTCCAGATCAATTAGGTTGGAGAGGCAGCGGGGAAGGTTGCAGGTACGAGAAGAAGTGGGCGATTTCCGGGATGAACGCACAAAGCCGAACCAGGCTCAACCAGCTGCCCGAATGGGCGGCTCTCGGCAAGCACCGTGAGGAGTTCGGCGACACCCATCTGCGCCGGCTGTTCGCGGACACGCCGGACCGCGGAGCCGCGTACACCCTCCGGGTCGGCGACCTCCACATCGACTACTCCAAGCACCTGGTCACCGACGAGACGCTCCGTCTGCTGCGTGACCTCGCCGGTGCCACGGGCGTGGCCGAGCTGCGGGACGCGATGTTCCGCGGCGAGAAGATCAACACCACCGAGGACCGCGCAGTCCTGCACACCGCGCTCCGCGCCCCGCGGGACGCCGTGACCGAGGCCGACGGCGAGAACGTCGTGCCGGCCGTGCACGCCGTCCTCGACAGGATGGCGGCCTTCTCCGACCGGGTCAGGGCCGGGGAGTGGACCGGCCACACCGGCAAGCCGGTGAAGAACATCGTGAACATCGGCATCGGCGGTTCCGACCTCGGACCGGCCATGGCCTACGAGGCGCTGCGCTCCTTCACGGACCGCTCGCTCACCGTCCGCTTCGTGTCGAACGTCGACGGCGCCGACCTCCACGAGGCCGTCCGCGACCTGGACCCGGCCGAGACGCTGTTCATCGTGGCGTCCAAGACCTTCACCACGATCGAGACCATCACCAATGCCACATCGGCGCGCGACTGGCTGCTCACCGGACTGAGGTCAGGTCAGGAAGCCGTCGCCAAGCACTTCGTGGCGCTGTCGACCAACGCCGGGAAGGTCACGGACTTCGGCATCGACACGGCCAACATGTTCGAGTTCTGGGACTGGGTCGGCGGCCGTTACTCCTTCGACTCGGCGATCGGCCTCTCGCTGATGATCGCCATCGGCCCGGACCGGTTCCGCGAGATGCTCGACGGCTTCCACCTCGTCGACGAGCACTTCCGCACCGCCCCCGCGGAGGAGAACGCCCCGCTGCTGCTGGGCCTGCTGGGCGTCTGGTACGGCGCGTTCTTCGACGCGCAGTCGCACGCGGTCCTGCCCTACAGCCACTATCTGTCCAAGTTCACCGCCTACTTGCAGCAGCTGGACATGGAGTCCAACGGCAAGTCCGTCGACCGGGAAGGCAATCCGGTCGACTGGCAGACCGGGCCGGTCGTCTGGGGCACCCCCGGCACCAACGGGCAGCACGCCTACTACCAGCTGATCCACCAGGGCACGAAGGTCATCCCGGCCGACTTCATCGGGTTCGCCTCCCCGGTGCAGGACCTGCTGCCCGGGCTGATCGCCCAGCACGACCTGCTGATGGCCAACTTCTTCGCCCAGACGCAGGCCCTCGCCTTCGGGAAGACCCCCGACGAGGTCCGCGCGGAGGGCGTGGCCGAGGAACTCGTGCCGCACAAGACCTTCCGGGGCAACCACCCGACGACCACGATCCTCGCCGAGCGGCTCACCCCGTCGGTACTCGGGCAGTTGATCGCGCTCTACGAGCACAAGGTCTTCGTCCAGGGTGCCGTCTGGAACATCGACTCCTTCGACCAGTGGGGCGTCGAGCTGGGCAAGGTCCTCGCCAAGAAGATCGAGCCGGTCCTGACCGAGGGCACCGGCGGCGAACAGCTGGACAGCTCAACCGCCGCGCTCGTGGCGGCCTACCGCACGCTGCGGGGCCGCTGAGCGATGACCGCGGGGGAGGGGACGATACGGCTCAGGCCGCCGCGCAACACGCTCGACCCGCGGGCCGTCGGCTGGTGGCGTGCCCAGTGGCTGCTGCTGACCGCGGCCCCGGTGGCGGTCCTGGGCATCCTGGGCGCGCTCATCGCCCCGGCCAGACTCTGGCTGCTGACGCCCGCCGCGGTGCTCGCGGGCGCCGGCCTGCTGTGTGCCGTCCTCTTCCCCCTCTGGTGGTTCCGCACCCACCGCTGGGAGGTCACCGACGAGGCGGTCTACGTGAGCACCGGAGTCCTCCTGCGGGAATGGCGGATCGCGCCGATGTCCCGCATCCAGACCGTGGACACCGTGCGGGGGCCACTTGAACAGCTCTTCGGGCTGGCCACGGTCACCGTCACCACCGCCTCCGCCAAGGGCGCCGTACGGATCGAGGGGCTGACCCACGAGGTGGCCGCCGGGCTCGTCGAGCGGCTGACCCGTATCACCCAGGACACCCCCGGGGACGCCACATGAGCACCGCCGCCGACAGCGGGCCCGGCTGGCGGCGGCTCCATTCCCGTACGGTCCTGGTCACCGCCCTGGTCACGGTGGGAGTCGCCGTGGGCGCCGCCGTGCCCGTCATGGTCGCGCTGTCCGGACGGCTCGGGTACGCGACCGCCGTCGGCTGGGCCCTGGCGGGGACGGTCCTGCTGACCGGCTGCGCCGCCGCCGGCGACTACGTACGCTGGCGGCGCACCCGCTACCGGGTCGGTGCCGAGCGCGTCGATCTGCACACCGGGCTCCTCCTCGCGAAGCGCCGTTCGCTGGCCCGCGAGCGTATCCGCAGCGTCGACCTCACCGCGCATCCGCTGCTGCGGATCCTCGGGCTGGTCACGGTCCGCATCGGCACAGGCGAGCACACGGGCGGCGACTCCACGCTGGAACTCGACGCCGTCGACCGCGCCGAGGGCGAGCGGCTGCGCCGCGAACTCCTCGACCGCGCCGCCCCCAGGGCCTCGGGAGCGCACCGCGACGGCGAACTGGCCACCTTCGATCCGCGCTGGATCCGCTACGCACCCGTCTCCTTCGTCGCGCCCATGCTCGGTGGCGCGGCCGCCGGCGGTGTGATGCAGATCAGCGAGTGGGCCGGCGTGCAGGGCGAGGTGATCGACTGGGTCGCCGACCGCTTCCGGGACACCCCGCTGGTCTGGGCGATCGTCGTCCTGGCCGCGGTGGCGCTGGCCGCCGGTGTCGTCGGAGCCCTCGGGCTGTGGACCGAGATGTGGTGGAACTACCGCCTGGAGCGCGAACCTGGCGGCACCCTGCGGGTGAGACGCGGGCTGTTCACCTCGCGCTCCCTGTCCGTCGAGGAACGGCGGCTGCGCGGGGTGGACCTGGTGGAGCCCCTGGGCGTGCGGCTGGTGGGCGCCGCCAGGGTGGACGCGATCACCACCGGCCTGACCCGGGACGAGGAGTCGCGGAGCGCCGACCACAACACCCTGCTGCCGGCCGCACCCCGCGCGCTGGCCGACGCGATCGCCGCCGAGGTCCTGCGCGAGTCCGTCACCCCTACCGGCGCCCAGCTCACCGCGCACCCCCGGGCCGCCCGTGGGCGGCGGCTGCGCCGCGCCCTGGCCGTGGCCCTGGCGCCCGTCCTCCTCCAGATCCTCCTGGGGCTGCTGCTCACTCCCGTACTGCTGTGGACCGCGCTCGCCTGCGCGGCGGTCTGCGTGCCCGTCGCGGTCCTGCTCGCCGTCGACGCGTACAGGTCGCTGGGGCACACGCTCAGCGGCGACTACCTGGTGACCCGCTCGGGTACCGTGCGGCGCTCCACAGCGGCTCTGCGGCGGACCGGTGTGATCGGCTGGACGGTGAAGCAGTCCTGCTTCCAGCGCCGGGCCGGGCTGCTGAGCCTCACCGCCACGACAGCCGCCGGAAACGGTGCCTACACGGCGCACGACGCCGACGCGTCCGAGGGCCTCGCCTTCGCAGCCGACGCCGTTCCGGGGCTCCTGGAGCCGTTCCTCGAGCGCGGCTGAGCGCCGAAGACGTACGGCAGAGGCCCGGCCCGCCCCTGAAGGGCGGACCGGGCCTCGGGGGTGCGGCCGCCTACGCCGAAGCGGGCGGGTACAGCGCGCGCGGCAGCTTCGAGGCCGCCGCGGCGTCCAGCAGCCACAGTGTGCGGCTGCGGCCGTAGGCCCCCGCCGCCGGTGCCTGGATCTCCCCGGCCCCGGACAGCGCGATCTCCGCGGCCTCCGCCTTGTCCTCCCCCGCGGCCAGCAGCCACACCTCACGCGCCGCCCGGATGGCGGGCAGCGTCAGCGAGACACGGGTGGGCGGCGGCTTGGGAGCGCCGTGCACACCGACGACGGTGCGCTCGGTCTCCCGGACCGCGGGCAGCTCCGGGAAGAGCGACGCGACGTGGGTGTCCGGACCGACGCCCAGCATCAGTACGTCGAACGTCGGCACGGGCCCGTGGTCCTCCGGGCCGGCCGCCGAGGCCAGTTCCGCCGCATATCCGGCGGCGGCGTCGTCGGCGTCGCCGCCGTAGGGCCCGTCGGACGCGGGCATCGCATGGACCCGGGAGGGATCCAGCGCGACCTTGTCCAGCAGGGCCTCGCGGGCCTGCGTGACATTGCGCTCCGGGTCGCCCTCGGGCAGGAACCGCTCGTCGCCCCACCACAGATCGAGCCGCGACCAGTCGATCGCGTCCCGGGCGGGCGAGCCGGCGAGCGCCGCCAGCAGGCCGTTGCCGTTGCGTCCGCCGGTGAGGACCACCGAGGCGTGACCGCGGGCGGCCTGGGCGTCCACGATCTTCGTGATGAGCCTGGCCGCCGCGGCCTGGGCCATCAGCTCCTTGTCGCGGTGCACGACGAGCTGCGGAGCGCTCACTTCGACGCCGCCTTCTTGGCCGCCGCCTTCTTCGCGGCAGGTGCGGCGGAACCCGCAGGCTCCGGCCGCTTCTGCCCCGAACCGACGGACGACGGCTCCGTGGGCCCGCCGAGGCGCTCCACGCCGAACTTCACCGTGGCCTCGTAGATGTTGTCCGGGTCCAGACGGCGCAGCTCCTCCGCGAGGAGTTCGGCCGTCTCCCGCCGCTTCAACGCGACGGCACGGTCCGGCTGGCCGGCCATGCAGAGCGTCGCCAGCGAGCCGTCGGGCCGGTCCAGGACGATCACACCGTTCCTGGTCTCCAGCCGCACGGCCGTCAGACCGGGGCCACCGGAGAGAGTGCGCTCCACCGGGACCCCGAGCCGGTCCGCGAGCCACATGGCCAGCAGTTCGCAGCTCGGGTTGTCGGACTCGCCCTCGACCGTCGCCGAGACGACCTGGGCGGGCTGCTGGTCGAGCGCGGCCGCCAGCATCGAGCGCCACGGGGTGATGCGGGTCCAGGCCAGGTCCGTGTCCCCGGGCCGGTAGGTCGCCGCCCGCACCGACAGCTCGTCGAGCGGGTGCTCGGCGGAGTAGGTGTCGGTGATACGACGCTGGGCGAGCGCGCCCAGCGGGTCCCTGGCCGGGTCCGCCGGAGCGTCCTCGGGCCACCACACGACGACCGGGGCGTCCGGCAGCAGCAGCGGCAGGACGACCGACTGGGCGTGGTTGGCCAGCTCACCGTGGAGACGCAGCACGACGGTCTCGCCCGAGCCCGCGTCGGAACCGACCCGGATCTCGGCGTCGAGCCGCGCGTCGCGCCGGGCACGCGGCGACTTGCTGACCCGCTTGATCACCGCGATGATCCGCGACGGGTGCTCGCGGGAGGAGTCGCTCGCCGCCCGGAGCGCGTCGTAGGCGTTCTCCTCGTCGGTCACGACCACGAGGGTCAGCACCATGCCGATCGCCGGGGTGCCGATGGAACGGCGGGCCGAGACGAGCGCCTGGTTGATCTTGCTGGAGGTGGTTTCCGTGAGATCGATCTTCATGGCCGGCGCCAGCTCCGTCCGTCGCGTGCGAGCATCTCGTCGGCCTCCGCGGGTCCCCACGTGCCGGCCGCGTACTGGGCGGGCTTGCCGTGCTTGTCCCAGTACTGCTCGATCGGGTCGAGGATGTTCCAGGAGAGCTCGACCTCCTGGTGGCGCGGGAAGAGGTTGGCGTCGCCGAGCAGGACATCGAGGATGAGCCGCTCGTACGCCTCCGGGCTGGACTCCGTGAACGACTCGCCGTAGGCGAAGTCCATCGTGACGTCCCGCACCTCCATGGACGTGCCGGGCACCTTGGAGCCGAACCGGACCGTGACCCCCTCGTCCGGCTGCACCCGGATGACCAGGGCGTTGCTGCCGAGCTCCTCCGTCGCACCGGACTCGAAGGGCAGATACGGGGCGCGCTTGAAGACGACCGCGATCTCCGTGACCCGGCGGCCGAGGCGCTTGCCGGTACGGAGGTAGAACGGCACTCCCGCCCAGCGGCGGTTGTTGATCGTCAGCTTGATCGCGGCGAAGGTGTCGGTCTTCGACTTGGGGTCGATACCGTCCTCCTCCAGATAGCCGAGCGCTTCCTCGCCGCCCTGCCAGGCGTGCGCGTACTGCCCGCGCACCGTGTGCCTGCCCAGGTCCTCGGGCAGCTCCACCGCCGTGAGCACCTTCAGCTTCTCGGCGACCAGGGCCTTGGGGTGGAAGGAGCCGGGCTCCTCCATCGCCGTCAGCGCCAGCAGCTGGAGCAGGTGGTTCTGGATGACGTCACGGGCCGCGCCGATACCGTCGTAGTAACCGGCCCGGCCGCCGATGCCGATGTCCTCGGCCATCGTGATCTGGACGTGGTCGACGTACGACCTGTTCCAGATCGGCTCCCACATCGTGTTGGCGAAGCGCAGCGCCAGGATGTTCTGGACCGTCTCCTTGCCGAGGTAGTGGTCGATGCGGAAGACCTCGTTCGGCGGGAACACGTCGTGCACGAGGTGGTTGAGCTCCTGCGCGCTCTCCAGGTCGTGACCGAAAGGCTTCTCGATGACGGCCCGTCGCCAGCTGCCTTCCTTCTGGTCGGCCAGCCCGTGCTTCTTGAGCTGCTCGACGACCTTGGGGAAGAACTTCGGCGGTACGGAGAGGTAGAAGGCGAAGTTGCCGCCCGTGCCCTGCGCCTTGTCGAGCTCCTCGATCGTGGCCCTGAGGGTCTCGAACGCGTCGTCGTCGTCGAAGTTGCCCTGCACGAAGCGCATGCCCTGGCTGAGCTGCTGCCAGACCTCTTCGCGGAAGGGGGTTCGGGAATGCTCTTTCACGGCGTCATGGACGACCTGGGCGAAGTCTTCGTCCTCCCAGTCGCGGCGCGCGAAGCCGATGAGCGAGAAGCCCGGTGGCAGCAGGCCGCGGTTGGCCAGGTCGTAGACAGCGGGCATCAGCTTTTTACGGGACAAATCGCCCGTGACGCCAAAGATAACCAGGCCCGACGGCCCCGCGATGCGCGGGAGCCGTCGGTCCTGGGCGTCACGGAGCGGGTTGGCTCCGGGAACACCAGACAAGGTGGTCAGCCCTCCGAAGGAGCGAGGCGCTCGAGCTCGGCCTCGGTCGACTTGAGCAGGTCGTTCCAGGCCGCCTCGAACTTGTCGACGCCCTCGTCCTCGAGCAGCTGGACGACGTCGTCGTAGCTGACCCCGAGCTTCTTGATCGCGTCGAGGTCGGCACGGGCCTGGTCGTAGCCACCGGCAACGGTGTTGCCGGTGATGTCTCCATGGTCGGCCACGGCGTCCAGCGTCGCCTCCGGCATGGTGTTGACCGTGTTCGGCGCGACCAGGTCGTCGACGTACAGGGTGTCCTTGAGGGACGGGTCCTTCACGCCGGTGGAGGCCCACAGCGGGCGCTGCTTGTTGGCGTGCGCCTTGTCGAGGGCGGCCCAGCGGGAGCCCGCGAAGACCTCTTCGTAGGCCTCGTAGGCCAGACGGGCGTTGGCGAGGGCGGACTTGCCCTTCGCGGCCTTGGCCTCGTCGCTGCCGACCGCGTCCAGGCGCTTGTCGATCTCGGTGTCCACGCGGGACACGAAGAAGGAGGCGACCGAGTGGATCTTGGAGAGGTCCAGGCCCGCGGCCTTCGCCTTCTCCAGGCCCGCCAGGTAGGCGTCCATGACCTCGCGGTAGCGCTCCAGCGAGAAGATCAGGGTCACGTTGACGCTGATGCCCCGCCCGATGGTCTCGGTGATCGCCGGCAGGCCGGCCTTGGTCGCCGGGATCTTGATGAGTGTGTTCGGCCGGTCCACGAGCCAGGCCAGCTGCTTGGCCTCGGCGACCGTGGCCAGGGTGTTGTGGGCCAGGCGCGGGTCGACCTCGATGGAGACCCGGCCGTCCTGGCCGTCCGTCGCGTCGAAGACCGGGCGCAGGATGTCGGCGGCGTCGCGGACGTCCGCCGTCGTGATCATGCGGATGGCCTCTTCGACGGTGACCCTGCGAGCGGCGAGGTCGGTGAGCTGCTGCTCGTAACCGTCGCCCGAGGAGATCGCCTTCTGGAAGATCGACGGGTTCGTCGTGACGCCCACGACGTGGCTCTGGTCGATCAGCTCGGCCAGATTGCCGGACGTGATGCGCTTGCGCGACAGGTCGTCCAGCCAGATCGCCACGCCCTCGTCGGAGAGGCGCTTGAGTGCGTCTGTCATGAGAATTGCATCTCCTACTTGTCGTATGACCGCGTCAGCGCGCAGCGGCGGCGAGAGATTCCCGGGCGGCTTCCGCGACGTGCGCGGCGGTGAAGCCGAACTCACGGAACAGCACCTTGGCGTCGGCCGACGCACCGAAGTGCTCCAGCGACACGATCCGGCCCGCGTCGCCCACGTACCGGTGCCAGGTGAGGCCGATTCCCGCCTCGACGGCGACCCGGGCCTTGACGGACGGCGGCAGCACGCTGTCCTTGTAAGCCTGGTCCTGCTCCTCGAACCACTCGACACACGGCATCGAGACCACCCGGGTCGGCACACCGGCCGCCTGGAGCTCGTCGCGGGCCTCGACGGCCAGCTGGACCTCGGAGCCCGTGGCGATCAGAACGGCCTGCGCCTCGCCGCCCTCGGCGTCGAAGAGCACGTAACCGCCCTTGGCGGCGTTCTCGTTCGCCGGGTAGGTGGGCAGGCCCTGGCGGGACAGCGCCAGACCGTGCGGGGCGCTCCTGCCGTAGTCCTTCTTGCCGCGCTTGAGGATCTCGCGCCAGGCGACGGCGGTCTCGTTGGCGTCGCCCGGACGGACGACGTTGAGGCCCGGGATGGCGCGCAGCGAGGCCAGGTGCTCGACCGGCTGGTGCGTCGGGCCGTCCTCGCCGAGGCCGACCGAGTCGTGCGTCCACACGTACGTCACCGGCAGGTGCATCAGTGCGGAGAGACGGACGGCGTTGCGCATGTAGTCGGAGAACACCAGGAAGGTGCCGCCGTAGACACGGGTGTTGCCGTGCAGCGCGATGCCGTTCATGGCCGCGGCCATGGCGTGCTCGCGGATGCCGAAGTGGATCGTCCGGCCGTACGGGTCGGCCTCGGGCAGCGGGTTGCCTGCCGGGAGGAACGACGACGTCTTGTCGATCGTGGTGTTGTTCGAGCCGGCCAGGTCGGCGGAGCCGCCCCACAGTTCGGGGATGACAGCGCCGAGCGCCTGCAGGACCTTGCCGGAGGCGGCACGCGTGGCGACGCCGTGACCGGCCTCGAAGACGGGGAGCTTCTCCTCCCAGCCCGCGGGCAGCTCGCCGGCGGCGATCCGGTCGAATTCGGCGGCGCGCTCCGGGTTGGCGGTGCGCCAGGCGGCGAAGCTCTTCTCCCACTCGGCCTTGGCCTCGCGGCCCCGGTCCAGCGCCTCACGGGTGTGCCCGATGACCTCGTCGGAGACCTCGAAGGTCTTCTCCGGGTCGAAACCGAGCACGCGCTTGGTGGCCGCGATCTCGTCGTCGCCGAGCGCCGAGCCGTGCGCGGCCTCGGTGTTCTGGGCGTTCGGGGCGGGCCAGGCGATGATCGAGCGGGCCGCGATGAACGAGGGGCGCTCCGTCTCGGCCTTGGCGGCCTGCAGTGCGCGGTAGAGACCCTCGGGGTCCAGGTCGCCGCTGGGCAGCTGGTCCACACGCTGGACGTGCCAGCCGTAGGACTCGTAGCGCTTCAGGGTGTCCTCGGAGACCGCGGTCTCGGTGTCGCCCTCGATCGAGATGTGGTTGTCGTCCCACAGCAGCACCAGGTTGCCGAGCTTCTGGTGGCCGGCGAGCGAGGACGCCTCGGCCGAGATGCCCTCCTGGAGGCAGCCGTCACCGGCGACGACCCAGACGGTGTGGTCGAACGGGGAGGTTCCGGGAGCCGCCTCGGGGTCGAAGAGACCGCGCTCGTAGCGGGAGGCCATGGCCATGCCGACGGCGTTGGCGACACCCTGGCCCAGCGGGCCGGTCGTCGTCTCGACACCGGTGGTGTGGCCGTACTCAGGGTGGCCGGGCGTCTTGGAGCCCCAGGTGCGGAACGCCTTGAGGTCGTCCAGCTCCAGGCCGTACCCGGCGAGGTAGAGCTGGATGTACAGCGTCAGGCTGGAGTGGCCCGCGGACAGGACGAACCGGTCGCGTCCGGTCCACTCCGCGTCCGCCGGGTCATGCCGCATCACCTTCTGGAAGAGGGTGTACGCGGCAGGAGCGAGGCTCATCGCCGTACCCGGGTGGCCGTTTCCGACTTTCTGTACGGCGTCCGCGGCGAGGACGCGGACGGTGTCCACGGCCCGCTGGTCCAATTCGGTCCACTGGAGGTCTGTGGTGGTCGGCTTGGTGCTCACCCTGAGTCAGGGCTCCTCTCCACTGTTCGTAAACCGGTGACTGGTTACCGCACCGGGCATTGTCGAGCCTACCCCCGTCACAAGGCCGTACTTCTGCCCTTTCCACAGTGCGGGCGACCTGCGGAGTTCGCCTCCCGTATGAGCGCCTCCGTTCACTTCTGCGCCACCCCCAACACGACCCCACCCCCGCGAAGGGCGGCGTATGCCCAACGTCTACAGTGGTCTGGTTCGCGCAAGTCTTCACCGGGCCGCCTCCAGGCCCGGAGCTTGCTGGGATTTCTCTGTCAGGGGTGTGCGTGACGGCCGTCGAGTCCCGACCCGCAGGGGTCGCCTTGACTCCGAGCCCGGTGGGCCATCGCCCGTTCGGGGCCCGCATCAAGGCATTCGTGGCTCTTACCAAGCCGCGCATCATCGAGCTGCTGCTGATCACCACCGTTCCGGTGATGTTCCTCGCCGCTCAGGGTGTGCCCGATCTTTGGCTCGTGGTCACCACCACCATCGGCGGATTCCTGTCCGCGGGCGGTGCCAATGCGCTCAACATGTATATCGACCGCGACATCGACGCGCTGATGGACCGTACGTCCCAGCGCCCGCTGGTCACCGGCATGGTGAGTCCCCGGGAGTGCCTCACCTTCGGAATCGCCCTCGCGGTGATTTCCACGGTCTGGTTCGGGCTGCTCGTCAACTGGCTTTCGGCCGCACTCTCGCTCGGCGCACTTCTGTTCTATGTGGTCGTCTACACGATGCTGTTGAAGCGCCGCACCTCGCAGAACATCGTCTGGGGCGGAATCGCGGGCTGTATGCCGGTGCTCATCGGCTGGTCCGCCGTGACCAATTCGATGAGCTGGGCCGCGGTCATTCTTTTCGCCGTCATCTTCTTCTGGACGCCGCCGCACTACTGGCCGCTGTCGATGAAGGTCAAGGAGGACTACGCCCGGGTCGGCGTCCCGATGCTCCCGGTCGTCGCCTCCAACAGGGTGGTCGCCCGCCAGATCGTCGTCTACAGCTGGGTCATGGTCGGCGTATCGCTGCTGCTGACCCCGCTGGGTTACACCGGCTGGTTCTACACGCTGGTGGCGGTCCTGACCGGTGGCTTCTGGCTCTGGGAGGCGCACGGTCTGCAGAACCGGGCGAAGTCCGGTGTCACCGGCACCAAGCTCAAGGAGATGCGGCTGTTCCACTGGTCCATCACCTATGTCTCGCTCCTCTTCGTCGCCGTCGCGGTGGACCCCTTCCTGAGGTAGTCCCGCAGACACCTGAATCCGCCGACGGGCGGGGGACGTGGCCGATGCCACGCACCCCGCCCGTCGCCGGTTCGTCTACCCGTCGGTAGCATCCTGCTCATGGCAGAGACGGCAGAGCCTCAGACCCAGCAGACGGACGACAGCAAGCACGCGGCCCGCGCGGAGCGCAGGGCGGCGAAGCTCGCCAAGCAGATCGGCGCCTTCGCCGAGGCGCACGGCGGCGCCGAGGGGCAGCTCGCCCACCTCGGCCAGGCGGGCACCCGCATCGTGCTGGTCGGCGAGGACGGAGGCTGGGGCGATCTGGTCGCGCCCTCCTACGCCGTGGCCGAGAGCGCCGCGCGGAAGGCGGGCATCACGGTCCACGAGGACTTCGACGGCGAGTTCGCGGCCAAGGTCCGCACCGGCCCGTACGAGTGGTCCCGGATGGCGGGCATCCAGGTCGGCGGCCCGTCCAACGACAACGCCTAAGGTTTCTCCGGCCCGGACCCGGGCCCGGCGGGCCGCGGGGCCGGCGCCAGCTCCGCACCACTGCGGCGGGCCCAGGCCGCCCAGCCGTCGGCGTCGGTGGGGGAGGAGTAGTCGGCCGGGGAGTCGGTGTCCTTGTCGCGCACGAGGACACGCGTACAGCCGGAACAGTGCCGGATGGCCGCGCCCGACCGGCCGCTGCCCGCGGGCGCGTACGCGCGCTCGGCGAACTTCGCCGCCTTCTCGCGGGCCGCGAGCCTTCCGCGTATGCGCCGGCGTGCCAGCAGCACCAGGGCGGGGACGAGCAGCAGCTCGACTCCGGCCAGCTTCCAGGAGAAGTCGGCCACCAGGAGCAGCACCGCGGCGACCGCTATCAGCAGCGGCGCACCGGTCGGGACCGCGGGCAGCTCGTCGCGGCGCAGGGGCTGGGCGCGGCCGGGGAAGGCTGCCACGGGCCAGCTCTTCTCGTTGAAACAGTTCATGCGGTGTTCCCCGGAGCACGAGCCCTGCCCCATTGCCCCACCCTCCCCCGGACGGATGCGCGGTCGGTGACCGGGACCAGGATGGGGGGCCGGGCGGCGCCGGTCCAGGGGCGCGGTCGCACTGTGGCCGAAACGCCGCGCGAACCGTGCCGGGAAGCAGCCCTTGCTCAGCGCGCGGTGGCGTGCTCCGGCAGGTCGCCGGCCGTCGGTGCGGGAATGCCCGCGGCGGTCACCGGGCGCTCGCGCAGCGACAGCAGCAGGCGCAGCACCGCGATCCACAGCAGGGCCGAGCCGAACATGTGGATGCCTACCAGCACCTCGGGTACGTCGCTGAAGTACTGCACGTAGCCGATGGCGCCCTGCGCCAGCAGCACGATCAGCAGGTCACGGGCGCGGGCCCGGGTGTCGGCGGGGGCGTCGACGACGCGCAGGGCGAACCACATCGCGACGGCCAGGGCGCAGACGACCCAGGCGGCGATCGCGTGGATGTGGGCGGCCGCGCTCCAGTCCCACGGCATGCGCGGTACGTCGCTGCTGTCACCGGCGTGCTTGCCGGAGCCGGTCACGGTGGTGCCGAGCACGATCAGGACGACCGTGGTGGCCACGATGGCCCAGGACAGCTGCCGCACCGGACGCGGGGCGCGCGGGCGTGCCGCTCCGTCGCCCTCGCCGATCCGCACCCAGGTGAGCACGGCCACCGTGAGCAGGCAGTTGGCGAGCAGGAAGTGCCCTGCCACCGACCACGGGTTGAGGCCGGCCCAGACCGTGATCCCGCCGATGACGGCGTTCCCCATCACCAGCCAGAACTGCGACCACGCCAGGCGCGTGAGACCGCGCCGACGGGGCTTCACGGAGCGGGCCGCGATGATCGCCCAGCCGACCGCGGCCGACAGGACGTAGGTGAGCATCCGGTTGCCGAACTCGATGGCGCCGTGCAGGCCCTGTTCGGGCGTCGCGAAGAGGCTGTCGTCGGTGCACTTGGGCCACGTGTCGCAGCCGAGCCCGGAACCGGTCAGCCGGACCGCGCCGCCGGTGACGATGATGAAGACGGTCATCGCGACCGCGGTGAGCGCGGCGCGCCTGGCCGTCTTCACCGACGGGGTCCAGCGGCTGGCGATGTAGGAGATGGGGGTTTCCACGCGCACCATCGTAGGGAACGGCTTGTGCATGTTTTCACGAGGGGTGGGCATTCCGGCCGACCCCGGACATCCCGGGGGTGGCTCGCCGCTCACTCCCAGCGGAAGAACCGGCCCGCCGCGCCCAGGCCCAGCAGCGACCACACGGCCAGGACCGCCGCGTCGCCCCAGGGCATCGGCGCGCCGTGCTGGAGGACGTCCCTCAGCCCGCCGGACAGCGCCGAGATCGGCAGCAGGCCCAGCACCGACTGTGCGGCGTCCGGGAACCGGTCCAGCGGCACGATGACCCCGCCGCCGACCAGCAGCAGGAGGAAGACGAGGTTGGCGGCGGCCAGCGTCGCCTCGGCCTTCAGCGTTCCCGCCATCAGCAGCCCGAGCCCGGAGAAGGCCATGGTGCCCAGCAGCAGGAGCAGCAGCACGGCGAACGCATTGCCCTCCGGCGACCAGCCCAGCGCGAAGGCGATCACCGTCAGCAGGACGATCTGCAGCACCTCCGTGACCAGCACCGCGAGGGTCTTCGCCGCCATCAGGCCCCAGCGGGGCAGAGGCGAGGCGCCCAGTCGCTTGAGCACCCCGTAGCGGCGTTCGAAGCCCGTCGCGATGGCCTGGCCCGTGAACGCCGTCGACATCACCGCGAGCGCGAGTACGCCGGGCGTCAGGAAGCCGACCGGCTCACCGGCGCCCGTGTCGATGATGTCGACCGAGCTGAAGAGCACGAGGAGCAGCGTCGGGATGACCACCGTCAGCAGCAGCTGCTCCCCGTTGCGCAGGAGCATCCGCGTCTCCAGCGCGGCCTGCGCGGCGATCATGCGGGGCAGCGGGGCGGCGCCGGGGCGCGGGGTGTACGTACCGGCGCTCATGCGCGCAGCTCCTTGCCGGTCAGTTCCAGGAAGACGTCCTCCAGGGTGTGCCGCTCGACCGCGATGCCGTCCGGCATCACGCCGTGCTGGGCGCACCAGGAGGTGACGGTCGCGAGCAGCTCCGGGTCGATCCGCCCGGTGATGCGGTACGCCCCGGTGGTCAGCTCGGCCGCCTCGCTGCCGTCGGGCAGCGCCTTCAGCAGTGAGGCGAGGTCCAGCCCGGGGCGGCCCGTGAAGCGCAGGGTGTTCTCGGCGCCGCCGCGTCGCAGCTGCTCCGGGCTGCCCTGGGCGACGACCCGCCCGGCGTCGATCACGGCGACGTCGTCGGCGAGCTCCTCGGCCTCGTCCATGAAGTGCGTGGTGAGGACGACGGACACCCCGTCGGCGCGCAGCTCCCGGATCAGGTCCCAGGTCGAGCGGCGGGCCTGCGGGTCGAGACCGGCCGTCGGCTCGTCCAGGAAGACCAGCTCGGGGCGGCCGACGACCGCCATCGCGAGCGCGAGGCGCTGCTGCTGGCCGCCGGAGAGCCGGCGGTAGGTGGTCCGGCCGCAGCTGCCGAGCCCGAGACGTTCGACGAGTGCGCCGACGTCCAGCGGATGGGCGTGGAGTTTCGCCATGTGGCGCAGCATCTCGTCGGCGCGGGCGCCGGAGTACACGCCGCCGGACTGCAGCATCACGCCGATACGGGGACGGAGCGCGGCCGCGTCGGCGACGGGGTCGAGTCCGAGTACCCGCACGGTCCCGCCGTCCGGCCGCCGGTAGCCCTCGCACATCTCGACCGTGGTGGTCTTCCCTGCGCCGTTGGGGCCGAGGACCGCGGTCACCGTGCCCGCCGCGACCTCCAGACCCAGGCCGTCCACCGCCGTTTTCGTGCCGTACCGCTTGACCAGGCCCCTGGCCTGTACGACGGGCTCACTGCTCATGGCGGGCAAGTCTAGGCGGGCGGGAGAAGGGCCCGGCGCGCCGGGCTCCCCGACGTCCTCGCGGCCTTCCCGGAGGTCCGGCCGCCGGCCGGCCCGGAGAGCGCCCACCTGCGGTGGCCTCCCGTGATCGACTGTTTCCGCAGGTCAATTTAGGTTTACCTAAGTGATGAAGGGCACCGGGTCCGGTCCCGGGGCGGGTTGTCACGCCCGGAGGAATTACGCAACAATGGCGTTGTGAAATACGTTGGCGAGGCTCCTGCGGAGGAACTCGCGACCGGTGAGCGCCCGACGCGCAACCGGATCGCGCGCTCCATCCTGGACCACGGCCCCTCCACCGTCGCCGATCTGGCGAAGCGCGTCGGTCTCACACAGGCCGCCGTGCGCCGGCACCTCGACACCCTCATGTCCGACGACGTGGTCGAGGCCCGCGAACAGCGGGTGTACGGAGCGCGGACCCGCGGCCGTCCGGCCAAGGTCTTCGCCCTCACCGACTGCGGCCGGGACGCCTTCGACCAGTCCTACGACAAGCTCGCCGCCGACGCACTGCGCTGGATCGCCGAGTCGGCGGGGGACGAGGCGCTCGTCGCCTTCGCCCGCGCCAGGATGGCCGCGCAGTCGGAGAAGTACCGGGCCGTGATCGAGTCCGCGGACCCCAAGGCGCGCACGGAGGCCTTGGCCAAGGCCTTGTCCGCCGACGGGTACGCTGCTACGGCGCGTAGCGCTCCGGGCGCTCAGCAGGGCGAGCAGCTCTGCCAGCACCACTGCCCGGTCGCGCACGTAGCCGAGCAGTTCCCGCAGCTGTGCGAGGCGGAGACGGAATTCTTCTCCAGCCTGCTCGGGACCCATGTGCAGCGTCTCGCCACCCTCGCCCACGGCGACGGTGTGTGCACGACGTTCGTTCCGCGCAGCAGCCCCACAGCACCACAGGCTTCACAGACCACTCATTCAGCATCTGCAAGTACGGCCGGGAGGAACCCCGCATGACGCTCCCTACGGAGACTGCCCACCCTGAGCTCGATGGCCTGGGCACGTACGAATTCGGCTGGGCCGACTCCGACGCGGCAGGCGCGGCGGCGAAGCGCGGCCTGTCCGAAGCTGTCGTCCGCGACATCTCGGAGAAGAAGAACGAGCCGGAGTGGATGCTGAAGCTCCGGCTCAAGGGCCTGAAGCTGTTCGGCAAGAAGCCCATGCCGAACTGGGGCTCGGACCTCTCGGGCATCGACTTCGACAACATCAAGTACTTCGTGCGGTCCACCGAGAAGCAGGCGGAGTCCTGGGAGGACCTGCCCGAGGACATCAAGAACACGTACGACAAGCTCGGCATCCCCGAGGCGGAGAAGCAGCGCCTCGTCGCCGGTGTCGCCGCGCAGTACGAGTCCGAGGTCGTCTACCACCAGATCAACGAGGAGCTGGAGGCGCAGGGTGTCATCTTCATGGACACCGACACCGCGCTGAAGGAGCACCCGGAGCTCTTCAAGGAGTACTTCGGCACCGTCATCCCCGTCGGTGACAACAAGTTCGCCTCGCTGAACTCCGCGGTCTGGTCCGGCGGCTCGTTCATCTACGTGCCGAAGGGCGTGCACGTCGAGATCCCGCTCCAGGCCTACTTCCGTATCAACACGGAGAACATGGGCCAGTTCGAGCGGACGCTGATCATCGTCGACGAGGACGCCTACGTCCACTACGTCGAGGGCTGCACCGCGCCGATCTACTCCTCGGACTCGCTGCACTCCGCGGTCGTCGAGATCATCGTGAAGAAGGGCGGCCGCTGCCGCTACACGACGATCCAGAACTGGTCGAACAACGTCTACAACCTCGTCACCAAGCGTGCCGTGGCGTACGAGGGCGCGACCATGGAGTGGGTCGACGGCAACATCGGCTCCAAGGTCACCATGAAGTACCCGGCCGTCTACCTGATGGGCGAGCACGCCAAGGGCGAGACCCTGTCCATCGCCTTCGCGGGCGAGGGCCAGCACCAGGACGCCGGCGCCAAGATGGTCCACATGGCACCGAACACCTCCTCCAACATCGTCTCCAAGTCGGTGGCGCGAGGCGGCGGCCGCACCTCCTACCGCGGTCTCATCGAGATCGGCGAGGGCGCGCCGGGAGCCAAGTCCAACGTGCTGTGCGACGCGCTGCTCGTGGACACGATCTCCCGCTCCGACACCTACCCCTACGTCGACGTCCGCGAGGACGACGTGTCGATGGGGCACGAGGCGACGGTCTCCAAGGTCTCCGAGGACCAGCTCTTCTACCTGATGAGCCGCGGCATGACCGAGTTCGAGGCCATGGCGATGATCGTGCGCGGCTTCGTCGAGCCGATCGCCAAGGAGCTGCCCATGGAGTACGCCCTGGAGCTCAACCGGCTGATCGAGCTGCAGATGGAGGGTTCGGTCGGCTAGTACGCCCGCCGACCGCGTCCCGAAGAGTTCTTGACTGAGAAAGCGAGCACTACGACAGCCATGGCTGAGGCTCAGAACATCCCGGCCGGTTCGACGACCGCCGGTTCCATCGCGGTGGCGGCCGAGTCCACCGTCGCCACGCGCATGAGCGCACCCCCGTCCTTCGACGTCGCGGACTTCCCGGTCCCGCACGGCCGCGAGGAGGAGTGGCGGTTCACGCCGCTGGACCGGCTGCGCGGCCTGCACGACGGCACCGCCGTCGCCACGGGTGACGGGGTCAAGGTCGTCGTCGAGGCGCCCTCCGGCGTCACGGTCGAGACCGTGGGCCGCGACGACGACCGGCTCGGCAAGGCCGGAACGCCGGTCGACCGGGTCGCCGCCCAGGCGTACTCGTCCTTCCAGCACGCCTCGGTCGTCACGGTCGCGAAGGAGGCCGTGCTCACCGAGCCGGTCCGGATCACCGTGCACGGTGAGGGCGGCGTGGCCTACGGCCACCAGGTCATCCAGCTGGAAGCCTTCGCCGAGGCAGTCGTCGTCATCGACCACACCGGTGACGCCGTGCTCGCCGCCAACGTCGACTACGTCCTGGGCGACGGCGCGAAGCTGACCGTCGTCTCCGTCCAGGACTGGGACGACACGGCGGTCCACGTCGGCCAGCACAACGCGCTGGTCGGCCGCGACGCCTCCTTCAAGTCGATCATCGTGACGTTCGGCGGGGACCTCGTCCGCATCCACCCGCGGGTCGCCTACGCCGCCCCCGGCGGCGAGGCCGAGCTCTTCGGCCTGTACTTCACCGACAAGGGCCAGCACCAGGAGCACCGTCTCCTGGTCGACCACAACACCCCGCACTGCAAGTCCAACGCGGTGTACAAGGGTGCGCTCCAGGGCGAGGACGCCCACGCCGTGTGGATCGGTGACGTGCTCATCCAGGCCGCCGCCGAAGGCACCGACACCTACGAGATGAACCGCAACCTGGTCCTCACCGACGGTGCCCGTGTCGACTCCGTACCGAACCTGGAGATCGAGACCGGCGAGATCGTCGGAGCCGGCCACGCCTCGGCGACGGGCCGCTTCGACGACGAGCAGCTCTTCTACCTCCAGTCCCGCGGTATCCCCGCCGAGGAGGCCCGCCGGCTCGTCGTGCGCGGCTTCTTCGCCGAGCTGGTCCAGCAGATCGGCCTGCCGGACGTCGAGGCCCGGCTCCTCGACAAGATCGAGGCCGAGCTGAAGGCGTCGGTCTGAGATGGCCTTCGTCAAAGCCTGTGCGCTGAGCGAGCTGGAGGACGACACCCCCAAGAGGGTGGAGCTCGACGGCACGCCGGTGTCCGTCGTCCGCACCGAGGGCGAGGTGTTCGCGATCAACGACATCTGCTCGCACGCGAACGTCTCGCTGTCGGAGGGCGAGGTGGAGGACTGCTCGATCGAGTGCTGGCTGCACGGATCGAGCTTCGACCTCCGCACCGGCAAGCCGTCCGGTCTTCCCGCGACGCGCCCCGTCCCCGTATACCCCGTAAAGATCGAAGGGGACGATGTGCTCGTCTCCGTCACCCAGGAGTCCTGAGTCACCCATGGCAACGCTTGAAATCCGCGACCTGCACGTTTCCGTCGAGGCCGACAACGCCACGAAGGAGATCCTCAAGGGCGTCGACCTGACCGTGAAGCAGGGCGAGACGCACGCCATCATGGGCCCGAACGGGTCCGGCAAGTCCACCCTCGCCTACTCGCTCGCGGGTCACCCCAAGTACACGATCACGAGTGGCACGGTGACCCTGGACGGCGAGGACGTCCTGGAGATGTCCGTCGACGAGCGGGCCCGCGCCGGCCTGTTCCTCGCCATGCAGTACCCGGTCGAGATCCCCGGTGTCTCGGTCTCCAACTTCCTGCGCACCTCCGCCACCGCCGTCCGCGGCGAGGCCCCCAAGCTGCGGACGTGGGTGAAGGAGGTCAAGGAGACGATGGCCGGGCTCCAGATGGACCCCGCCTTCGCCGAGCGCAACGTCAACGAGGGCTTCTCCGGCGGCGAGAAGAAGCGCCACGAGATCCTCCAGCTGGAGCTCCTCAAGCCGAAGGTCGCGATCCTCGACGAGACCGACTCCGGCCTGGACGTCGACGCGCTGAAGACGGTCTCCGAGGGCGTCAACCGGGTGCGCGAGACCGGCGAGGTCGGCACCCTGCTGATCACGCACTACACACGCATCCTCAAGTACATCAAGCCCGACTACGTGCACGTCTTCGCCAACGGCCGGATCGCCGCCTCCGGCGGTGCCGAGCTGGCCGACCAGCTGGAGAACGAGGGCTACGAGGCCTACACGAAGGGTGGCGCTTCCGCGTGACTGACGCCCGACAGGGGCTCTCCGGCCTCCTCGACACCGAGGCGATCCGCAAGGACTTCCCGATCCTGGACCGCACGGTCCACGACGGCAAGAAGATCGTGTACCTGGACAGTGCGGCGACCTCGCAGAAGCCGCGGCAGGTGCTCGACGCTCTCAGCGAGTACTACGAGCGGCACAACGCCAACGTCCACCGCGGTGTGTACACGATCGCGGAGGAGGCCACCGCGCTGTACGAAGGCGCTCGCGACAAGGTCGCGGCCTTCATCAACGCACCCAGCCGCAACGAGGTGATCTTCACCAAGAACGCCTCGGAGTCGCTCAACCTCGTCGCCAACATGCTGGGCTGGGCGGATGAGCCCTACCGGGTGGACAGCGACACCGAGATCGTCACCACGGAGATGGAGCACCACTCCAACATCGTGCCGTGGCAGCTGCTCTCGCAGCGCAC
This sequence comes from Streptomyces mutomycini, assembly GCF_001700505.1. Lineage (GTDB taxonomy): Bacteria > Actinomycetota > Actinomycetes > Streptomycetales > Streptomycetaceae > Streptomyces > Streptomyces mutomycini. Next base: position 8,243 of record NZ_MAPV01000130.1, on the reverse strand, counting down.
GGGCGCGAAGCTGAAGTGGTTCGGCATCACCGACGACGGCCGGCTGGACCTGTCCAACATCGACGAGATCATCACGGAGAAGACGAAGATCGTCTCCTTCACGCTGGTCTCCAACATCATGGGCACGGTCAACCCGGTCGAGAAGATCATCCGCCGTGCCCAGCAGGTCGGCGCGCTGGTCTGCATCGACGCCTCGCAGGCGGCCCCGCACATGGTGCTCGACGTGCAGGCGCTGCAGGCCGACTTCGTGGCCTTCACCGGCCACAAGATGGTCGGCCCGACCGGCATCGGCGTGCTCTGGGGACGGCAGGAGCTCCTGGAGGACCTGCCTCCGTTCCTCGGCGGCGGCGAGATGATCGAGACCGTGTCGATGCACTCGTCGACGTACGCCCCCGCGCCGCACAAGTTCGAGGCCGGTACGCCCCCGATCGCGCAGGCCGTCGGCCTCGGCGCGGCCGTGGACTACCTCTCGGCCATCGGCATGGAGAACATCCACCGCCACGAGCAGGCGATCACCGAGTACGCGGTGCGCAGGCTCCTGGAGGTCCCGGACCTCCGGATCATCGGCCCGTCCACGGCCGAGGACCGGGGCGCGACGATCTCGTTCACGCTCGGCGACATCCACCCCCACGACGTGGGTCAGGTACTCGACGAGCTGGGCATCGCGGTCCGGGTCGGACACCACTGCGCACGGCCGGTGTGCCTGCGGTACGGAATTCCTGCGACGACGCGAGCGTCGTTCTATCTGTACTCCACGCCCGCCGAGGTCGACGCCCTGGTGGACGGCCTGGAGCATGTGCGGAACTTTTTCGGTTAAGGGCGAGGGTTGACTGGTGAAGCTTGACTCCATGTACCAGGAAGTGATCCTGGACCACTACAAGCACCCCCACGGGCGTGGCCTGCGGGACGGCGACGCCGAGGTGCACCACGTCAACCCGACGTGCGGCGACGAGATCACGCTCCGCGTGAAGTACGACGGCGAGACCATCGCCGACGTCAGTTACGAGGGCCAGGGCTGCTCCATCAGCCAGGCCAGCGCCTCCGTGCTCAACGAGCTGCTGGTCGGCAAGCAGCTCGGCGAGGCGCAGAAGATCCAGGAGACCTTCCTGGAACTGATGCAGTCCAAGGGTCAGCTGGAGCCGGACGACACGATGGAGGAGGTGCTGGAGGACGCGGTCGCGTTCGCCGGTGTCTCCAAGTACCCGGCCCGGGTCAAGTGCGCGCTGCTGAGCTGGATGGCGTGGAAGGACGCGACGGCGCAGGCGCTGTCCGAAGGGAAGACGGCATGAGCGAGAACGAGACTCTTACCATCAAGCCGGCCTCCGAGGAGGAGGTTCGCGAGGCGCTGTACGACGTGGTCGACCCCGAGCTGGGCATCGACGTCGTCAACCTCGGCCTGATCTACGGCATCCACGTGGACGACGCCAACATCGCCACCCTCGACATGACCCTGACGTCCGCGGCCTGTCCGCTGACCGATGTCATCGAGGACCAGGCGAAGTCCGCGACGGACGGCATCGTCAACGAGCTGCGGATCAACTGGGTCTGGATGCCGCCGTGGGGCCCGGACAAGATCACCGACGACGGCCGTGAGCAGCTTCGCGCGCTCGGCTTCAACGTCTGATCCACGCCTTCGCTGACGGCTCCCGGCACTGTGCCGGGAGCCGTCACGCGTTTGCCGCCCGCCCGGCGGGCAGCCACGCGTGTGACGGCCCGCCCGGCGTCACCGGGCGGGCCGTCGCCGGTCACCACTGCGGGGCGACGCCCCCGTACGGCGGTGGCGGGTGGGGGCCCTGGGCGGGGACGCCGGCGGCCTCGGCCAGTACCGGGACCAGGTCCTCGGTCCGGATCCGCCGGTCGACGTAGAGCAGGCCGGTCACCAGCTGCGGGAACGTCGCCGAGATGATCTGGCTCACCAGCCCGCCCAGCACGGTCGCGATCAGATAGCCGCTCATCGCGACCACGACCGCCGTGGGGCTCGGGTCGTCCTCCAGTGACGCGGAACCGATCATGGCGGGGAACACGCCGAGGACCGAGAACGGGATCTGGACGACGTAGCCGGCCACCGCGGCCATCAGGCCGGCCAGCAGGGTGATGCCGAAGATCCGCCACCAGTCGCCGCGCACCAGCTGGGCCGAGCGGCGCAGGGCGGCGACGGGCCCCTGGCCCTCGAAGACCACGACAGCCGGTGCCAGGCAGACCTTTGTCCAGAGCCAGACGGCGAGCGGTCCCGTGATCAGCGCGCCGATGACGCCGACGCTGATGGCGATGGCGGAGCCGCCACCGCTGGCCATGGTGATGGCGCTGACCATCGCCGTGATGAGGGCCGTCGTCAGGAGCAGCACGGGCACGATCGCGACCAGGGCGGTGAGGATCAGGGCACCGATCACGGGGAACACGCGGGCCCATGCCTTGCGCCACACCGCCGCGAAGGTGATGGGCCTGCCCAGGACCGCCTCCTGCAGCACAGTGGGGACCGCGGCGTACACCAGGCCGGAGACGATCGCCATGGTGACGATGCCCAGCAGTACCAGGACACCGCCCGCGGTCACGAGCGGAACGAGGTCCGCGGACGAGGCCTCCTCGCCGTAGTCGAGGGAGACGACCCGTTCCAGGCGGTCGGAGACGGCGGAGTAGGCGATGGCCACCGCCGCCGCCATCAGGAGCGCGGCGCCGCCGTAGAGCGCGGCGGCCATGCCGAACAGCTGCTTCCAGTACCTGCCCATCGTCGAGAACGCCCCGCCCAGCACGTCCCCCAGCCCCAGGGGGGCGAGGGGTATCACCCCCGGCTTCGGTGGCGGCACCCAGCCGCCCCAACCCGGCGGCCCGCCGTACGGACCTCCGCCGTACGGGCCTCCGCCGTACGGTGCGCCCCCGTAGGCGCCACCGCCCCACCCTGCGTCGTGCGCCACCACTGCTCCGTTGTTCGTACGGTCTGTTCGTCTGCCGGTCCTACCGGTGCGGACACCGTAGCGTCCCGGGGTGTCCCGGAATCCCGCCCGGGCGCCGAGGGTGCGCACACGCGGTGTGTACAGCTGTACGCAACGCTGTGTACGCTCGTACGCATGGGATACGCACTGCTGGCCGCGGCCATCGCGGCGGAGGTGGCCGGCACGACGGCCATGAAGTACAGCGAGGGATTCACCCGGCTGTGGCCCTCGGTCGTCACGGTCGTGGGCTATGTGCTGGCCTTCGCGCTGCTCGCCCAGACCCTCAAGACGCTCTCGGTCGGCACCGCCTATGCCATCTGGGCGGGTGCGGGCACCGCGGCGGTCGCCGCCATCGGCATCCTCTGGATGGGGGAACCGGCGGGGCTCGCCAAGCTGGCCGGCATCGCCCTGGTCATCGCGGGGGTCGTCGTCCTCAATCTCGGAGGAGCGCACTGATGGTCCGGCGGTACGACCCCGAGCGGCGCGAGCGCATCATCGACGCGGCGATCCGTGTCGTCGCGGACCGGGGCATCGGGGGTCTCAGCCACCGCACCGTGGCCGCCGAGGCCGATGTACCGCTCGGCTCCACGACGTATCACTTCGCCTCCCTCGACGAACTGCTGGTCGCAGCCCTGCGCCGGTGCAACGAGAGCTTCGCGAGGACGGTGCGGGAGAGTCCGTACTTCTCCGATCCCGCGGTCCCGCTCGCCGACGAGCTCACCCGGCTGCTGGGGGAGTGGTTCGCGGCGGGGCGAGGCCCGCTCGCGCTGGAGTACGAGCTGTACCTCGCTGCCCTGCGCCGGCCCGCCCTGCAGCCGGTGGCCGCCGAGTGGGCCGACGCCCTGGCCGTGCTGATCGCCGATCGCACCGACCCGGCCACCGCACGGGCGCTCACGGCCCTGCTGGACGGGATCAGCCTCCAGGTGCTGCTCACCGGGGGCGACTTCGACCCGGAGTACACCCGGGAGATGCTGGCCAGGGTCGTGGACGGGGCGGACCGCCGGCGCCGGTCCGGCGGTGCGGCGAACCCCGGGGCGCCGGACGCCGGACAGACCTCCGGCAGCTGAGACCGGTTCGCCCGCGCGGGGCTCGGGCGGTTAGGTTCTGTTCATGACCGACACGACTTCCCAGGGCTCCGCCCGCACCACCGGCGCCGTCGCCGCCGGCCTCGCCACCATCGCCGGTGACGGCACCGTCCTCGACACCTGGTTCCCCGCCCCCGAGCTCGTCGCCGACCCCGGACCGGCGGGGACGCAGCGCCTCGGCGCGGACGAGGCGGTGAACCGCCTCGGCGAGGGTGCGGCCAGGGCCATCGGTGTGGACGCCCGACGCGGGGTGGAGGTCGTCGCCGTGGCCACGGTCATCTCCTCGCTCGACGACAAGCCCCTCGACGCGCACGACACCTACCTGCGTCTCCACCTGCTCTCGCACCGGCTCGTCCAGCCCCACGGGCAGAACCTCGACGGCATCTTCGGTTTCCTCGCGAACGTCGCCTGGACCTCGCTCGGCCCGGTGGCCGTCGACGACCTGGAGAAGGTCCGGCTCAACGCGCGCGCCGAGGGCCTCCACCTCCAGGTCACCTCGGTGGACAAGTTCCCCCGGATGACGGACTACGTCGCGCCCAAGGGTGTGCGCATCGCCGACGCCGACCGGGTCAGGCTCGGGGCGCACCTGGCCTCGGGCACGACCGTGATGCACGAGGGCTTCGTCAACTTCAACGCGGGCACCCTCGGCACCTCCATGGTCGAGGGCCGCATCTCCGCGGGCGTCGTGGTCGGCGACGGGTCCGACATCGGCGGCGGCGCGTCCACCATGGGCATGCTGTCGGGCGGCGGCAAGGAGCGCATCGTCATCGGACAGCGCTGCCTGATCGGCGCCGAGGCCGGCATCGGGATCGCGCTCGGCGACGAGTGCGTCGTCGAGGCCGGGCTGTACGTCACGGCCGGCACCCGGGTGACGATGCCGGACGGGCAGGTCGTCAAGGCACGTGAGCTGTCCGGCGCCTCGAACATCCTCTTCCGCCGCAACTCGGTCACCGGAGCCGTCGAGGCCCGCCCGAACAACGCGGTGTGGGACGGGCTCAACGACGTGCTGCACAGCCACAACTAGCCGGTAGCGGCCAGGAGTTCCCCGTACACCCCGCGCAGCCCGTCGACCGCCTCGCGGTCGGCGGGCTGCAGCGGTTCCCGGACCCGGCCCGCGTCCAGGAGCGCCTTCGCCGTGACCGTGCCGGGCAGGCCCGCGGCCATCATCGCCTCGATGAGGGGGGCGGTGAGCCCGTTGAGGCGGGCGGCCTCCGCGGTGTCGCCGGCGTCGAACGCGTCCAGTACGGACCGCATCTGACGCGGGGCCACGTTGGCGACCGTGCTGACGTAGCCGGCCGCGCCCAGGGCGTACAGCGGGAGGTTCAGCTCCTCGCAGCCCGAGTAGTACGCCAGTGAGGTCCGCGCCATCACCCCGGTGGCCGCGAGCAGGTCGTACGAGCAGTCCTTGACCGCCAGGACGCGCGGGTGCTCCGCCAGGCGCAGCAGCGTCGCCGGTTCGATCCTCGTGCCGGTGCGGCCCGGGATGTCGTACAGCATCAGCCCGATGCCGGTGGCCTCCGCGACCCGGAGGAAGTGCGCCTCCACGGCGGCCTGCGGCGGACGGCTGTAGTACGGGGTCACCACGAGCAGCCCGTCCGCGCCCGCCGCCTCGGCCTCCTGCGCGAGCCGGACCGTGTGCCGGGTGTCGGAACTGCCGACGCCCGCGACCAGCGGGACCGTCCCGCCGACGGCCTCCCGGACGGCCCGCAGCAGGGCGGTCTTCTCCTCGTCCGTCGTGGTCGGTGACTCGCCGGTGGTGCCGCTGAGCACGAGACCGTCGCAGCCGTCCGCGACGAGACGGGCGGCGTGCCGGCGGGCGGCGTCCAGGTCCAGTTCACCCGCGGAGGTGAACGGCGTGATCATGGCACAGAGGGTGCGGCCGAAGGGTCTGGCCGAGTGGGATGTCATCTCCGCAGTCTCGGCGCCCGGTCCCTACGGGTCCACTTAGATCTGCTTGGGGTGAAGGGGAAGAGACGCTGAACGGTGGGAGTGGTCTGGCATGATCGAACAGACTGGCGGCGGATCGTTCCAGGGGTGGGATGCACGGCATGCGCGTAAGGAAGACGATCTCGGCGGCGGTGCTCACGGCCGCCGTACTGACGCTCTCCGGCTGTGCCGGATTCCTCGTCCCCGCAGGTGAGGGGGAGCCGGCCCCGGCGTCGAGCCCGGCCGTCACGACGCGGCCGGCGGACTCCGCGGCCGGACCGGACTCCGCGCTCGCCCCGGACGCGGGGGCCACGACGGACGCCCCCGCCCAGGGTGCGCCGGGCCCCGCCGCACCGGCCGGCGACTGCCCCGCCTCCGGCGTGGCCGTGGAGATGGGGCCCGTCCAGACGGCGATGTTCCACCGCGCCGTCACACTCACGCTGACCAACTGCGGGAAGGAGCCCTACCGCGTCCACGGCTACCCGTCCGTCCGCGCGCTGGGTGACGACGGCGAGCGCATCCCCGTCCCCGTGAACGCGGGAGGCTCGATGTTCGGCAAGGACGAGGGGCCGCGCGAGGTCATGCTGAAGCCCGGGGGCAAGGTGACGTCGACGCTGGCCTGGGTCTCCACCAAGGAGGGCGGTGACCTCATCGAGGGCGACGCCCTGGAGATCGCCGCCGCCCCGGACACGGGGGCCCGGGTCTTTCCGCTGGAGGGCCACGACATACGCCTGATGGACGAGCTGAACACGACCGCCTGGCGGGCGGCGGGGACCGGATGACCGGCCTCCGCGCAGGGCGCCCCTGACGCGTGGGACCGTGATCCGCGTACCGTCCCGAGGGGGCGCGCCGCGGCGGTGCGCACCGTGCAACTCCCCGCCGTGCCGCGCCCGTTGCGACGCTGCCATCGCCAAGGCGGGCCGACAGGACGCCGGTCCCCGGCGGGGTGGTGGCAGAACCGGGCGGGACGGTACGAAATGCGTCTACGCTGGGGCCGCGGCCAAGGACCCGTACGCACAGGGCCGGCCCCCTGCACACAGCCCGCGCATGCCCCGAGGAGACCCCCTGATGTCCGCAGAGCGCCCCTCCCTGCCGCCGGTGCGGCTGCACACCGAGGCCGAGCTGGCACGGGACGCGCTGGCCGCTCCGCTGCTCGCCCGCGCAGTCCGCCTCGCCCGCTGGGCGGGCCCCGGGACCCGGGTGGGTGCCGGTGGCGAACTCGTCGACGCGCAGTTGCCCGCCGCCGCCGAGCACCTCGGGCTCGGTGACGACGAGGACGGTGCGGCGTACGCCAGCGAGGCATGGCGCCTGGCCGTCGACACGGGGCTCGTCGACTTCGAGGACCCGGACGACGAGAGCGCGGGGGACGGGGCGGGCGGCGAGGCGGAGGGCACCGTCACGGTCGGCGAGAACCTTGCCCTGCTGACCTCCGGATCGCCGGGGGACGTCCTCTCGATCTGGCTCGACGGCCTGGAGGCGGTGCACGCGGACGCCACCGCCCCCGCCTTCGACGACTTCGCCGACCTCATCGGCGAGGACGGCAGCGTCGACTTCGACGCCCTCGACTGGGACCCGGAGGAGGAGGCCGAATTCCTCGACGGGGTGCTCACCAATCTCTATCTGCTGACCCTTTCGGAGGCCGGTCCCGCCGACGGCCCCGTGCCGCTGCCCGCCCTCGCCGCGTCCATGGTGGTGCCCGAGGACATGGCTGAGCCCACGGACGACGTCCTGGAGCAGGTCTCCGAAGCCATGATGCGGCTGGACGACCAGTTCCGGGTCCTCGAACCCATCGGGATCGTCGCCTACACACCGGTGGACGAGGCGCTGCTGACCGAGGAGGGCGAGGAGGCGACACCGCCCGCCGACGACGAGGACGTCACCCGCTACGGCATGGTGAGGCTGACCCCGCTCGGTCTCTACGGCATCCGCGAGCGGATGCTGGAGGCCGGCGTGGACGCCCCGGCCGTCGGTGACCTCGTCGACAAGGGGGCCGACATCCTCCTCGACGGGATCGCGTACTACCCGGAGGAGGCCGCGCGCACCGAGGTCGGTCTCTGGCTCGCGCGGCACGGGACGGAAGGGGCGGAGTCCGCCGCAGCCGAACTCCTGGGCGCGGCCCGCGGCGCCGACCCGCGCGCACCGCTGCGCAGGNNCGGCGGACTGGCGCGGGTCTGGCTCGCGGAGCGCGGCGCGGCCGACGTGCCGGCGCCCCCGGAGTCGATGATCTTCTGGCTCGCCGTGGACACCATCGCGGCGCAGCTGGACGCGGACGGCGACCTGGATGAGCTCCAGGAGCTGGTCG